>CALRZR010000062.1:0-31655 GCA_943372705.1 Opitutus sp. GAS368
CCCCGTGCCTCCAACGTCGCCACGCGCGGTGAAGTCGGCACCGGTAACAATTCGCTCATCGCGGGATTTGTAATCAACGGAGCGACTTCCCGGCGCATGCTCCTCCGCGGCGTCGGCCCCACTTTGCGCAACTTCGGTCTCGGTCAAAATGCCGTGCTGGCGGATCCGTTCCTCACATTGAAAAACGCCGCGGGTGACACGATTCGCACCAATGACGATTGGGCCTCCGGTGACGATGCCGCGGTGATCGCTGCGGCCGCCGTTTCCAGCGGAGCGTTCCCCTTGGCGAATGGCAGCAAAGACGCCGGCATGATCGTGATGCTTGCACCTGGCGCTTACACCCTGCAGCTCACCGGCGTGAACAATACGACCGGCATCGGCATCGTGGAAGTTTACGACGTCGATCCGTAAGGTGCTCCGCGGATTTTCGAGATGAACCACACCCACCGCCGCTACGCGACGGTGTGAATTGCGGCACAGTTCGCAGCGCGGCACCCCCGCGCCCGGTTCGGCGGCGTAGTTCGGCAACGCCCGGTTTCTCCCCCGGGGCGCCGGCTTTCTGCACATGGCGCTGACTGGCGGGAATCCGCAAAACGTCGCGCCTTCGCCGCGACGAATTGTGGCCTCCCGGCAAGTCGACGCTGCATTCTGATAATGTTGTCAGGATAGAATCCTCGAATTTGCCGGCGAGTTACGCCGCACTGACGCTGCCCCTTGTTTCATTGAGCGCAGAGCGTGCGCCGCGTTACCTCCAACCCCGGTCGAAAATTCCGCCACCGTGCCTACGCACCCTTTGATCCCGCGCGTCGCAGGTATCGGCTCCAGCGGACCCAAAATCGCAAGGTCGCTCGTGCTGTGGACCGGTGCGTTCCTCGTTCTCGGTGCCGCTCTTTTTGTCGTGGTGCGTGCGTCGGGGCACGATATCGGCGGCGTCTTGGGCTACCTCGCGTATCTGTCCGCATATGTGGCGTTGCCGGGCACGCTGGCCGTGTATGGCGTCAATCGCGGGCCGTTGTCGTTTTCCCGCTGGCTGGCGCTGGCCCTGCCGACGGGATTTGCCATCGAGATTTTCTCCTTCCTCGGGCTGGCCGCCCTCGGGGCGAAGAGCGCTTATCCGTGGCTTCCTGTGGTGTGGGGTCTGGTGCTGGTTGCAGTCCGCATGCAGCGGAGGGTTTGGCCCGTGCGGATGCGCTGCTCGGAGGCGCATGCGGGAATTGCAATGGCCCTAGTGATCATCTTTGCGGTGACGGTCCTGATGGCGGCCAGTCAGATGTTCGCGGAATCGCCTTTGGCCCGGGGATTGCCCACACGGGCGATATTTCATGATTGGGTCTACCTCGTGAGCCGGGCGGCGGTGATCAAACACAATTGGCCTCTCGATGATCCTAGCCTCGCGGGCACACCGCTCCAGTATCACTACTTCATGATGGTGCACGCGGCAGCGGCCTCCTGGACGACCCGTGTCGAGATTGGTTCGGTGTTATTGCGCCTGATCTACCTGCCCCTCGGTGCGGTCCTGGTCGCCCAACTCTATGTGCTAGGGCGGGCGGTGTCGCGCAGTCCTTGGGGCGGAGTCCTGGCGGCATTTTTGTTGGTGGGCGTGAGCGAAGTTTCCTCGGCAAACAGCTACGGAGATCCGGCTTTTCTGGGGCTCTTCATTCGTTGGTTGTTTGTGAGTCCCACTTTCTATTTTGGCATGGTATTCTGCGGAGCGTTGTTGCTGGCCGTCGCCCACTGCACGCGGCTCACCACTTGTGGACCCCGTCATTTCTTGTGGTTGTTGCTTCTGGGGTGCGCCGGGACCAGTGCCAAGGGGACGGTGCTGCCTGTCGTGATTTGCGCGCTGGGCCTTTGGATACTTTGGCGGGCGCTCCGGGAACGTCGGCTCCCCCTGCGCTTGTTGGGCATCGCGGTATGCCTCGCCGTGGCGTTTTCGGCAGTTTACGTGCCGACAATGTCCCAGTGGAAGACCGGCAACGCCTTCTTTCGCCCTTATCATGTTTTCGAGCTCACCGGGTTTTGGCGTGAGAACCTGCCGATATTTTCGCAGTGGGCGGCCACATGGTTGCCCGCCCGGGGCGCAGCGTGGTTCGGACCTTTCGCCTGCGCCTGCGTCGTTTTTGCCGGCACCTGTGGGGTGCGATTGTTGGCGATTCCCTTCCTCGTCATGGCCGGCCGGCGGCCGGGTGAGCCGCTGTTGGTCGGATGGCTGGGATCGTTCTTCTTCGCCAGCGCCGGCATGGGCCTGTTGCTGGAACTGAACAGCCACGGGGAGATCTACGTCATTTTAATGATGCGCCTGCCAATGAGCGTGTTGACCGCGGGCTTTCTCGTGGCCATGGCCCGTCGGGCATCGGCTGCGTGGGGAGAATTCCGCGCGCCGGCGACCGTCGGTTCAGTTCGCCCGCGACCTTCGTTTGTCGCTGCGCTTCCGGCGATAGTGGCGGTGGGGGTGTTCGGCCTCGCATTTGGTCTCCAGATTTCGCTCGCTTGGCAGCGAAATTCGGCCGGCTTCCGCGAGTGGTTTCGAACGCCGACCGATCTCAAACCCGACGTGTATATGCGCGATTTGGCCGAGGCACTGGTGTGGATTCGGCACCACACCGAGCCGAACGCGGTGATCGTATCGAATGCATGCACGCCCGAAAACATGCGCAAAGACCATTGGGGCGCCTTGGATCGCACCCTGACCGGGGTGCATTTTTACTATTCCGCGCTCTCCGAACGGCGGCTTTGGCTCGAGGGGCCGTCCTATTTGCTAGACGCCGCGAACGCCCGTTTGCGCGCAGACCTCATGTCGGACTTCTTCTATCGCGGCCGCGGACTCACGCCGCGACTCGTCGGCAGCGCGCCCGCGTATGTGCTCCACGACCACAGCCTGCGCGACGGCGCCGTCGTGCCGCTGCCGACGGGCGCTCGGCTGTTTTCGAATGTCCGGATGGATGTTTACCGCCTCACTCCGTTGCCGGATTCGCATCGCGACTCGCCCGTGCGCGGAAAATTCAAACCCAACGCATCGCGCACTCGCGGGAGGATTTCTGACTAAGGGTCACTGTGGACGACGCCGGGCCATTCTCCGCTGGCGGTGGCTCGTTTCCGCTGTTTGCGTTTCGCCATGTCCAAATGGCTTCTCGTCGACGGCTTCAATCTGATTTATCGCTGCTATTTCGCGCTTCCGGAGCTGACCCGGGCCGATGGATTTCCGACGGGCGCTTTGCACGGTTGGGTGAAGTCCCTTTGGAAGCTAGCCGATCAGGAGCAGCCGGAGGCGACGCTCGTATTTTTCGACCTTGGCGGTGCTCAGGACCGGCTCGCAATTCATCCGGAATACAAAGCTCAGCGTGAAGAGATGCCCGAGGCGCTCCGGCAGCAAATCGAGCCCGTGAAGCAGCTTACCCGCGCGATGGGGCTCGTCGGCATCGAGCAGGACGGCGTCGAGAGCGATGACCTGCTGGCCGCCCAAGCGGTCGCCTTCGCCCGGGCGGGCCACGACGTCGTGATCGTGAGTAGCGACAAGGACTTTGCCCAAATCGTCGGCGAACGCATCAAGATGATGCTCCCGCCTCCCGCCGCCAATCCGAAGCTTGGTTGGCGTTTGCTCGATGCGGCCGGTGTAGCCGAAAAATTTGGTGTGCCGCCGTCGCAAATTGCCGACTATCTCGCGCTCGTCGGCGATACGTCCGACAACATCCCCGGCATCGCCGGCGTGGGGCCGAAGACGGCCGCGAAATGGCTGGCGGAGTGGGGGAGTCTTGAGGGGGTCATTGCCCACGCGACCGAGCTGAAACCGGAACGTTTTCGCGAGCCGGTCGCGGCCGAGGTGGAAAAACTGCGCCGCAATCTGAAACTGACCACGCTGAATCTTTCCCTGCCCACGGTGGCAGCCGAAAAAACGGCGCCAAACTCAGCCGAACTCCTGCGCCTGCTTGAGGAGTTTGGCATGCGCAGCACGCTCGCGGAGGCCCGCACGCGTTATGCACCGCCCCCGGCGCAGGGGGAGTTGTTTTGAAAGCTCAACCGGCGATCTTCACACAGCCGCCGGCAGCAGGTCGCGTCGTGAGTGAATAAAAATCCGAGCGCAGTTCCATCTCGGGCTGTAGCCAATCCGTCGCTTGGCCTCCTAAAATAAAATGAACGGGGATGCGTCCCTCGTTAGCAGTCCCTCCGGTGCCTATTCGCGGCCGGCTTTTGATACGCCCTTCGGATCGAAAATGTAGCCGATGCCGTGCACCGTTCGAAAGGCCGAAAGGTCAAGCCCGTGCTCGTTGAAAAGATCTCTGACCTTCACGACGTATTGGTCGAGCGAGCGACTTTTCACATCGGCGTGCACGCCCCAGACGGAATGGATCAATGCTTGTCGGGTGATCACGTGTCCCTGATGGGCGTTGAGATAGGCGAGGATGCCGAGCTCCTTTCGGCCAAGCTTGAGGACGACGTTCTTTGGAAAAGTGATCTCCAGCCGTTGCGGAGTGATTTTCGCGCCGCAAAAATCAAACGGCTCGTCGCTGATCTTTACGTTCTTGGTGACGTTTTGATCGCTTTTTGTTTCGGTGCGTCGCAGCACTGCGCGGATACGCGCGACTAATTCGGCGTAACTGAAGGGCTTGGTGACATAGTCGTCTCCACCCATGTCCAGTCCGCGCACCTTGCTGGTTTCTTCGATATTGCCGGTTAAAAAAATCACCGGAATCGCGATGCCCGCGGCTTTGATCTCTTCCATGAGGGCAAAACCGGATTGGTCGGGCAGGGTGATATCGAGCAGCAGAAGATTCGCGAAATTCTTTTTGAGAAACTTCAGGGCGTGCGCCGCCCGATTGCAGACTTGGGTGTGCATTCCGGCCTTCTCGAGGTGGACGGCGATGAGCGCGGCCAGCTCGGCTTCATCTTCGACGATGACAATGAGCGGCTTGGGCTCGGTGCGGGGAGGAGTCGTGGTAGGCATGACCGAACTGGCGATGGGTATCGTGCGAGTGTTCGGTATTGTCAATCCATGCCCCGGGAACGTCGCCAACGTGAAATCCGCCTTGCACTTTCGAAAACGCGCGTTTGCCTCGGCCAACCACAACACGGAGAGGTGGCTGAGTGGTCGATAGCGGCGCTTTGCTAAAGCGTTATACGTTTAACCGCGTATCGGGGGTTCGAATCCCCCCCTCTCCGCCAGTTTTCCCCTATCAAACTTGGAGCTACACCAAAATTGGGACCTACGCCAAAGTTTGGGAACGGCCTTTTTGGTTGGTTGTTTTTTTGGTTTAACCGCACTGGCTATGACGCGCAGGCGGTAGTTGCAGTCACGCTTCGCCGCTTTTTCGGTCAACACCAAGCAGAAATTCCCCTTTTACGCCGGAGCGAACAGCCACGTTTGGGCGATCGAGCAACGTTGCGACAGCGTCTTTTTTGCCCGCCGGGGCGTGGGGAATGGCGGAAGGGGCGGTGTCCGGCAGATGTTTCGCGTCGCCCTCGCCGAAATCACGCGGCAACCGGATCAGCGGGGCAGATTGCGGAATTCGTCACCACTCCGCAGCGCGGCACGCACCTTGGCGTCGTCCCATCCTTTGTCGACCATGAGGCGCAGGTAGGTTTCGAGGCCGGCGGGGTCCGGTTCACGACGCAGGACTTCGCGGTAGGCCCGGGCAACGACGCTCTTCGCCCGAAATTCAGCGCCCTCACGACTGCGCCGGAGTTCTGCCCGAAATTCCGGCTCAGTCATCCCGCGGCTGAGTCCTCGTGTGTATGAAGCCACGCCGGACGGATCGGGTTCACGTCCGAGCTCGTCGGCGTAGACACGCCGGATGATCGCTCCCAGATCGCGTTGTTTAAACTCCGTGCTGCGTCGGAAGACGTCTTTCAATTGATCGAGGCTCCAACCGGCGTCGAGCAGACGGCCCGAATAGAAACGCAGACCGTCGTTGTCTGCTTCGCGCCCTAGAAAGTCGCGGTAGGCCGCCCGCACCGCCCGCTCTGCGTCGCGCCGATCCCACGCGGTGAAAACGTCGGTGCCGCGGCGCACGGTCTCAACTTGGAGCGACGACACAGCTTCGTTCCACACTGCGCGCGAACGCTCGCCGAGGGAGAAGGCGGCGAGGTCGGGCGTATCGCGGTTTATCCAGGTAAAGGCTCCGCGAAATTGGGGATGCTCGAAGATGGCCACACGCACGGCGCCTTCGAAGCGGATGGACGCAACGCGATCATTGAACGGGCGCCCGTGGCGGTCTCGCTGGGTCGCCAAATTTTCCACGCCGGTGCCGGCCGCGACCGTGAACGAGTCGCCTTTGTAGCCGGGCTCGCTAAAGAAAACCGCCCGCCCGCCGGCAGGCGTTTGGGCGGAACCCTCCGAAAATAGGATACAAGCCATGATGAATAGGCCGCGGGAGGAGCGGTGCCAGTCCGATACGTTTTTCACAGCATTTCTCCGGGCTGGTCGTTGCGATCAGACGTGGCGTCCTTTGAAGGTGAGTTCAGCGATGCCGCTCTTGTCGAGCCCGCCGAGCCCGAGCGCCACCATCCGGTCGAACTGTTGTTTGGTGGCGCCGGCGAGTGGCAACGGCAGGCCGTGCTCGGCGCCGAGCACCCAGGCGATGGTGGAGTCTTTGGCGGCGTGCGCTCCCGAAAAATAGCAGTCGTGGGCGCGGTTCTGCATATCTTCGCCGTCGGTTTTCAAGACCTGGGAGTTCGCACCGGTTTGCGCGAACACTTCGCGAAGCATATTGAGGTCAAGTCCGAGCGCGGCGCCGAGCCCGAGTCCTTCGGCGAGGCCGGCCGTGTTGATGTTCATGACCATGTTCACGAGGGCCTTGACCTGAGCGGCCTGGCCGGTCTTGCCGATGTAGCGGAGTGCTGTGCTGAGATTGGCCAAAATCGGCTGAACACGGGCGAACGTTTTTTTCGCGCCGCCGCACATCAGATAGAGTGTGCCGTTGCGCGCCTGGGGAATCGACGATGCCATACAACCTTCGAGCGTGGCGGCTCCGACCTGTTTCGCGCGACGTTCCACCTCAACGTGGGTCTTGGGTGTGAGTGTGGCGCAATTCACAAAGATTTTCCCTTTGGCTCCGATGAGGAGCGAATCGCCGTTGGCTGCAAACAAGGCGAGCTGGGCGGCGTCGTCGGTAACGACCGTGAAAATAACATCCGCCGCCGTGGTTACGGCCGCGAGCGAATCGGCATGGTGGGCGCCGAGCTCTTTTGCGAGCGCGGCTGCGGTGGCGGTGTGTGCATCAAAAACGGCGGCGATGGGGTGACCGCAATCTTTGAGGCGACGGGCCATATTGGCACCCATGCGGCCGACTCCGACAAAAGCAATTTTCTCTTGATTGGACATGACGGGGAGGAGGTTTTTAGTTGGTTAGCGGGCAAAGAAAGGGTTGTGCAATTTTTCCTGTCCGAGCGTGGTGACCGGCCCGTGACCGCAGGCGAGCACCGTATCGCGGGGAAGTGTGAGGATCTTCTCGCGGTTGTGGCGGCATTGGTCGGCAAAGTGGGTTGCGCTGCCGCCCATCGAACTCGCGAACACCGCATCGCCCACGATGGCCAGGGGCCAGCTGAGACCGGTGAGGTAGTAGGTGGTCATACCCGGCGAATGCCCGCAGGTGAGCAATGTTTTGATCGCGATCGGACCGAGGTGAAAGTGGGCGTTTTCCTTGAATGTTTTCGCCCCAACATGCGGCGCGGGCTCAAGTTCGCTGGCCCAGACTTCGGCTTTCGTCTCGGTCGCTAGTCGGGTGAGGTCCGCGATATGATCCGGGTGGGTGTGAGTAATAAAAATATAGCGGACCGAGAGGCGTTCGGCGTGAATAAGGTCGAGCATTGGTTCGCACGTGGCTCCAGTATCGAAGGCTGCGGCGACTTTGTTCCGCGCGTCCCAGACCACGTAGCTGTTCACCGTCATGTCTTCATGGACGGTATTGAATGCGGCGAAGCCGGACGGGAAGATCGGCTGTTGCGGATACCACCTTTTGTGGGCCAGTGCCTCGAGGGCATCGGGGGACAACTTCAAATGGCGGGCAACCCGACGCAGGACGGTATCCAGAGCTTCGCCGGCTTTGACCGCGCGGAGGTCGGCCAGGGAAACTTCGGCGCGATCCGCCAAGTCTTCATCGGAGATTTTCAGGCCACGTTGGGTCTTGTTGATGACGTCGTTGAAATTGTCTTCGAGCGGGATGCGGGCCATGGCGGGAGTAAAGCCCCGTCGCTGCCCGCGCCGAGATAAAACTGGAATCGTCCGCGTGTGGTTGGCTAGGCTCGGCAAGCTCCATGATAACTCAAGGTATCCTCAACCCGCACGTCCTGTCGCTATTGGCGCGGGTGCGGCACACGAACACGCTCGTGATCGCTGACCGAGGGTTTCCTTATTGGCCGATGATAGAAACCGTCGATCTTTCGTTGGTCGACGGCGTGCCTACGGTGCTGCAGGTTTTGGCGGCGGTGCGGCAAAATTTTGTGATCGGCGAGGCCTACATGGCGGCGGAGTTTCTAAAAGCCAACTCGCCATCTACAAGGAAAGCCTATGCAGCGGCGCTGCATGGAGTGCCGGTCGCTCATGAGCCACATATTGAGTTCAAGAAGCGAGTGCCAGGGGCAATCGGGCTGATTCGTTCCGGAGACACGGTGCAATATGCAAATATGATTCTGGTTTCTGCGTAGGTGCGCGGGGCCGTCGAGCGGATTGAGGCGGTTTTCTGATGCGGGAGATTTTCCGTTGCCAGCGGAGGAGCCGCGTGGCTTCGATGATGGTCCCATGAGCAATCCCTCGGACTATTTGGCATCACTTTATTCACTCACCGGCAAGGTGGCTGTCGTCATCGGAGGCACCGGTGAGCTATGCGGCGCAATGGCCGAAGGCATGGCCGCCGCTGGAGCCGAGGTTGTATTGGTCGGGCGGAGTGAGGAAAAAGCCAAAGTGCGTCTTGACCGGATCTTGGCGGAGGGAGGGAAAGGCTATTTCGTATCGGCCGAGGCCAGCGCAAAGGCCTCCCTCCAGCAACTGCTCGCGACAGTGCTGAAGCGCTCCGGGAAGGTCGACATCGTGGTCAATGGCGCCGGCACAAACTCGGCCACGCCATTTCTCGACATTGCGGAGGATGAGTTCGCCCGCATCGTCGACCTGAATCTCAAAGGTGTGTTTCTCGGCTGCCAAATTTTTGGAAAGTATCTGGTCGAGCGCGGCGACGGCGGCTCGATTATCAATTTGGGGTCCATGTCCGGAATTGTGCCGTTGTCCCGCGTGTTTACTTACTCGGCGACGAAGGCCGCCGTCCACAATCTCTCCAAGAATTTGGCGCGTGAATGGGCTCCGAAACGGGTGCGCGTGAATACCTTGGTTCCGGGCTTTTTCCCGGCGGAGCAGAACCGCAAGATCCTGTCGCCGGAACGCGTCGCTTCGATTCTGGGCCACACCCCGATGAAACGTTTCGGCGAGGCCCGCGAACTGGTCGGTGCCACCTTGCTGATGGCGAGTGACAACGCTGGCGGGTTCCTGACCGGGGCGGAAATCGTCGTCGACGGCGGTTACCACGCGATGACAATTTGAAGAATGCTATAGTGCACCGTTCGCTCGGTCGACGCTTGCTATATCGAATTACCGTTGTTAGCGCATGTCGCGTATGATTAATAACAAACTCAAAGCTATTGAGGCAGCCAGAGCCAAGATTGCGGCGCTGGAAAAATCTATCGCCTCCGACCTGAACAAGGAACTCGCGTCGTTGCCTGCGAAATATGGCTTCGACAGCGCCAAGGCCTTCGCAAAAGCCGTGAAGGCTGCGTGTGTCGGAGTGGGCAAGAGCAAGGGGGCTTCGTCGGCATCCAAGGCCAGTTCGGGCGCAAAAAAGCGCACGCGTGCAGTGATTACCGACGCGACGCGGGGTGAGGTGAAAAAGCTGGTTGAAGCCGGCAAATCCGGCGCGGCGATCGCCAAGACGCTCGGGATTTCGCTTCCCAGTGTGCAAAATATCAAGAAGGCGCTCGGGCTGGTTAAGCCGCGCAAGAAATAAACGCCGACAACGTCTGTTAGGAAAAGCCTCTGCTGATCCGGCAGAGGCTTTTTGTTTGGCGTGACGCAAATCATCACGAGTGTGCTCGGTCTGTTCACACCATGTCCCGACACTACATCCAAGCCAATACGAACGGGCGCCTGCACCCGGCAGACGAGCCTTCCATCTCGCCGTTAAACCGCGGCTTTTTATACGGTGATGCGATATACGAGGTTTGGCGCACTTACGGCGGGGTTGTCTTTACCTGGCAGGAACATTGGGAACGTCTGGAACGATCCGCCGCTGCGCTTCATCTTGATTTGCCGCTGCCGCGGGACGCGCTGTTTGCCGAAATCCGGCGCACGGCGGACGCCTATCGTAGCCGGACGCACAATCGCGGCGAACTTTACATTCGGTTGCAGGTCACGCGCGGCGGAGGGGCGATCGGTTTGGATACCGGGCTCGCGGACCAACCCGATTTTTTGATTTTGGTGCAGCCATGCCCGGTTGTTTCGGCGGAAAAATTGCGCGACGGACTGTGCCTGTCGACGGCGACAGAACTTCGGCGCAACCCGATCGATGCCCTCAGTCCTGCGTGGAAGACTGGCAACTACCTCAACAACATTCTTTGTTTGCGGGAGGCGCGCTCGCGTGGTGCGGATGAAGTGCTGATCCTGAATCAGCAAGGCGAGGTCACCGAGGCGGCGGTGTCCAATCTCGCATTCGTGTGTGACGGAGCGATGGTGACGCCGCCTCTTTCGGCCGGAATCTTGGGTGGAATCACCCGGGATTTGTTGCTTAATAAAATCGCGGCGACTGTCGGCGTGCCAGCAACAGAACGAACAATATTTCCGGCGGATTTTTCAGGTATGCAGGAGTGCTTCTTGCTATCCACCACTCGTGACGTGGCTCCGGTGGCGGCAATCGATACCGTGCGATTTAACGTGGGTGAACAAACGATTACCGCCCGGCTCAAAGCGGCGTTTGCGGATTACGCCCAGGCGGAAGCGCGGGCGCACCCGGAATTGCAGGTGTGACGCGGATCAGTAGCGCCGCAGATTAGGGTCGATTTGCTCAGCCCAGGCGTCGATACCGCCGGCAATATTCGTGACCGCCGTGAATCCTTGAGCGCGCAGAAATGAAGTGACCCGCATACTGCGGCCGCCGTGATGACACATAATCAGCAGGTGCTCATCACGAGGCAGGTCGTGGAGCCGAGCCGGAATTTCTCCCATGGGGATGAGTTCGGCGCCGCGGACGGAGGCGATTTCTACTTCGTAAGGCTCGCGGACATCGACCAACAGAACAGCGCAGGGCGATTGATCGATCAGCTGTTTGGCTTCGGTGACGGAGATTTCGAGGGGGTATTCGGCAGGCATGCTTTGGGGCTTGGTTTCGGTCGAGCAGACGTGGGTGGCGGCTTCCGGTGGGATTTTCGTGATCGCGGGATTTTGCCCGCAGAGATTGCAATGAGCGTCTTTGCGAAGCGTAAGCGTTTGGAAATCTTGCGTCAGCGCATTGTAGGTCAAAAGCCGCCCCGCGAGTGAGCGGCCGATGCGCGTGATCAGTTTGATGGTCTCTAGTGCTTGTAGGCTGCCGACAACGCCGCAGAGGGCGCCCATCACGCCGGCTTCGCCGCAGCCGGGAACGCTGCCGGGGGTAGGTGGCTCGGGAAAGAGGCAGCGATAGCAGGGGCCGCCGCCAGCCGGATCGAACACCGAGACTTGGCCCTCGAACTTAAACACGCTGCCGTAGACGAGAGGTTTGCGGGAAAAGTAAGCCGCGTCGTTGTTGAGATATCGGGAGGAAAAATTGTCGGTGCCATCGACGATCACGTCGTAGCCAGAAAAAATCGAGATGGCGTTGGCCGGTGTAATGCCGTCGGGGTGTTCCACGACAGTGATAAACGGATTCGTCGCGCGCAGACGACGCGCTGCGGAAGAGACTTTGCTTTCCCCGATCGACACCGTGTCGTGGAGGAGTTGGCGCTGGAGGTTGTGTTCCGCCACAGTGTCGTGGTCGGCAATTCCCAGCGTGCCGACGCCGGCGGCAGCGAGGTAAAGCGCCGCGGGGCTCCCGAGACCGCCCGCACCCACCACGAGCACGCGGGCGCGTGCGAGTCTCTGTTGACCTGCTACGCCAATTTCGCCGAGCAGGATGTGCCGGCTGTAGCGCGCAAGTTCCGCAGGCGAGAGTTTGGTTGCCGAGTCGGCCATTGCGGCGAAAGAGAGCGGGAAGCACGGCGGTCGCAAATGAAATTGCGCCGCGCGCAGGGTGCGGCGGGAATTCGCCGATGCGTTACATCGGTATCGATTTGGGCACGCGGCGAATCGGCCTCGCTTTCGGCGACGAGCTGGGCGTCGCCACACCGTTGCCGGCGTTGACGCAGGCGGACGCGGGCGAGCGGCGAACGGCGTTGCTCAAGGTAATCCGGGAACGCCGGGCCGACGAGATCGTGATCGGTCACCCGCTGAACATGGACGATAGTGTCGGGCCCAAGGCGAAGGAAGCGGAGCAGTTTGCGGCAGTGCTCAGTGCCGAATTGGCGAAACCCGTTCACCTCGTCGACGAGCGGCTGACGAGTTACGAAGCAGAGGCGAGTATTGCGAAATCGAAGCGGCGCGATGTGCGCGCGAGCGGAATTATCGATTCCCGCGCCGCGACGCTGATTTTGCAGGACTATCTGAATCAGATTTTCCCGCCGCCCGAAATGGACGGGCCCTGAAGGCCGTAGGCTTTTGCCAACGCCGAGAGATCCGGGAATACCCGGGAGTGCCCCGCCGTCAGGCGTTCAATTGGGTGGTGACCGGCGGCGACGAGTGCGCAGTCGACGCCGAGCTCCCGTGCAACCTCGAGATCATGGAGGGTGTCGCCAACGAGGAGGATTGCGGCGGGAGGAATTGCTAGCCGGCGGACGAGATCGCGGCCGAGCGCGACCTTGCTGTGGGCGTGGATGTTGTCGAGGCCCGCGATGTGGTCGAAGTAGGCTGTCAGTCCGAAATGAGCCACGATTTCATGGAGGGTCTCATGGCGATAGGCCGACAGAATCGATTGCCGACAACCGGCGGCATGCACGGCGCCGAGGATCGACCGGCTCTCAGGATGGAGCGTGGCGTCGAGGCGACGGGCTTCGTAGCCGGCGATAAACTCGACGCTCAGCTGCTCAAACCCATCGATCCGGGGATCGAAGCCGAGGCGCTCGTAGTAGTTGCGCACTGGGAAATCGAAGAGCGTATGGTAGCGTGCCCGCGTCAAAGCAGGGAGCCGCCGACGTGCGAGAATTGCATTCATGACCTCGATGCACACGTCGAGATCGTCGAGCAGTGTGCCGTTCCAATCCCAGATGATGTGGCGGTAGGGCGTGGGTTGCATGAATTGAAAACACTTTGGACAGGCGCGCCGCCGCCGCGCAACCTCCGCGCAATGGCAGCTCAGCAAAAAAACGACGACTCGCGCAGGTGGAAGTGCGTATGCGCGTATGATGGCCGGGACTTTTCCGGCTGGCAGAGTCAGGCCGGGGGCAACGCGCTCCAGGATGTGATCGAGGCGCGGCTTGCGGAGATTTTCAAAGAGCCGGTGCGCATCCACGGGAGCGGACGCACCGACGCGGGCGTGCACGCCAACGGCCAGGTTTTTCACTTCGATGCGGCGTGGCGGCATGGCGCCGAGAAGCTCCGTGTGGCGATGGGTGCGCGCCTACCGGAGACAATCCAGATAAAATCGGCGCGGTCGATTGGGGCGGATTTCCACGCGCGCTTTGGCGCGACGGGGAAGCGTTATGTTTATCGTCTGCACATGGGAGACGCCGATCCGTTCACGCGGCGCTGGTGTTGGTCGTTGTTCCGGCCACTCGATTTCGCGGCCATGGAGGCGGTGGCGGAGGTCCTGCGGGGACGGCATGACTTCAGATCGTTTGCGGCGTCCAATGGCACGGAGCGCGAAGATACCGTGCGCGACCTGCGCAGGCTGGAAATTGTGCGCCGCGGGCGGCATGTGCGCATTACGGCAGAGTCGGGGGGCTTTCTTTACAAAATGGTGCGGAGCCTGGTGGGGGCGCTCGTTGCCGCCGGCGAAGGCCGGCTCTCGCCGGAACAAGTGCGGGCGATCCTTGCGTCGCGGCAGCGAACGGAGCAGGTGCTTACCGCGCCCCCGCAAGGGCTGTTTCTTGACAAGGTGTTTTATCAATGAAGTCGGCAATGATGCGAATCGCCCGCGGGGTGGCGGATACGGTTTTTCCTCCGTCGTGCGTGCATTGCCGGGGCTTGGTGGAGGCGGACGGAGTCGGTGCCCGCGACGGAGGGGACGGGTTTCGCCATCTGTGCGCGCGCTGCGTAGCGCAGATTGACTTTGTGCGACCGCCACATTGCTCAACGTGCGGATCGCCGTTTTACGGAGAGATCGAGGGCGAGCGCCAGTGCCCGCATTGCGAGGGACTGCATGCGGCGTTTCGGGAGGGACGGACGGCCGTCTTGTTCAAGGGGCCGTCGCGCGCGTTGGTGATCGAACTCAAATACCATCGCGGGCTGCACGTATTGGCGGACGTGGAGGCGGTGTTTCGTCGATCGCCGCATGTTTGCGAACTTGCGCAAGGCGCACGGCTCGTGCCGGTGCCCCTGCATCCCCGCAAAGAGCGCCACCGCGGCTACAATCAGACGGCGTTGTTGGCGGAGATACTTGCCCGCGTGGCGGGTGGGGGGGCGCGGGTCGAGCCGCTGTTGCGGCGGGTGGAGGATACGGCGACGCAGACGGCATTGGACCGACGCACACGAATGGCGAATTTGAAAAATGCCTTTGCGCTGACCCCGGGCGCCGCCATTAATCCCGAACTCCATTATGTTCTCGTTGATGATGTCTTCACGACCGGCTCCACGCTCAACAGTTGTGCCCGCACGCTCCGCCGCGCGGGCTGCCTGAACCTCGACGTAGTCACCTTCGGCCACGGCTGAAAATCACTGCCATGCATTTCGACAAACCGACCTATACCGTCCGCAAAACACGCAAGAAAGACATCCCAAAAGGCGTCTACACGAAGGATCCGTCGAGCGGGGAGATCATCTTCAACAAAGAGATCGAGGACAACCAGATGGTGGTGCCCAAGAGCGGCCACCATTTTCCGATCGGTGCGCGGGCGCGCATTGCCCGCCTGTTCGACGAGGGAACTTTTGTGGAGTCGGAGGCTGCGGTAAAGTCCAGCGACCCGTTGAAGTTTGTCGATTCGCAGCCCTACCCGGAGCGTCTCAAGCGCTACGAAAAAGATAGCGGTCTGCCCGAAGCGGTGGTCTGCGGAACCGGAGCCATCCACGGAATCGAGGTTTCAGTCGCGGTGATGGATTTTCGTTTTTGTGGCGGGGCGATGGGCGCCGCGGCCGGTGAGAAAATCACCCGAGCAATCGAAACGGCCGCGAAGAAGAAGATTCCCTGCATCATTTTCAGTGCCTCGGGTGGCGCGCGTATGCAGGAGGGTATTTATTCGCTGATGCAAATGGCGAAGACGAGCGCCGCGCTTGGTCGCCTTGCGGCGGCGAGATTGCCGTTTATCTCCGTGCTGACACACCCGACGATGGGTGGGGTAACGGCGAGCTTCGCGACGCTGGGAGACATCATCATTGCGGAACCGGGGGCGCTGGTCGGGTTTGCCGGTGCGCGTGTGATCAAAGATACTACGAAGCAAACCCTGCCGGCGGGTTTTCAGACCGCGGAGTTTCTCCTGAAACACGGATTGATCGACCAGATCGTGAGCCGTCTCGAGATGCGTGATCGTCTGCGCGATTTGCTGTTGGCTCTCTACGTTGGCAAGAAAACCGCGGCGACGGCGGCGTCACGCAACTGAGCCCACACCTGCATAAGGCTGCCATGGCCAGCGGCGTTCCGTCGGAATACGTGGCGGTCACGGAGTATCTCTTCGGGCTGAAGGCCCGGGGCGTGCGTTTCGGCGTCGACAGAATGGCCCTGTTGGCGGCGGAGATCGGCCATCCTGAGCGGCAGGTGCCGTGTGTTCATGTCGCCGGCACCAACGGCAAAGGATCCGTGTCGGCGATGCTCGACGCGATTTTGCACGTCG
The DNA here is from genome assembly GCA_943372705.1 of Opitutus sp. GAS368. GTDB lineage: Bacteria > Verrucomicrobiota > Verrucomicrobiia > Opitutales > Opitutaceae > GAS368. The sequence goes on from CALRZR010000062.1 coordinate 16,027, forward strand.
CTGGCTGGCGAACGGGACTCTACACGTCGCCGCATTTGGTAAAGCTGGGCGAACGCGTGCAAGTTGAGCGCGTCCCACTCGATGAGGCCGAGATTTCGGCCTATGTGCGCGAGCTTCGGCCGGCGGCCGAGCGGGTGGCGGCGGTGTGTGCTGACGATCACCCGAGTTTTTTTGAATTCATGACGGCAATGGCGCTGCTGCAATTCGCGCGGAGGCGTTGCGATGTCAGTATTGTGGAGGTCGGGCTCGGCGGTCGCCTCGATGCCACGAATGTGGTGACTCCGGAAGTCAGCGTGATCACATCGATCGGTTACGATCATTGTGAATTTCTCGGGAACGAACTGGCGCAAATCGCCGGTGAAAAGGCGGGAATCATCAAAGCGGGGCGACCGGTGGTGGTGGGCAGGATGCCTCCGGAAGCAGAACGGGTGATTCGAGAAGTCGCGAAGCGCCAGGGGGCGGCCGTTGTGTCGGTATCGGAAGAATATGGCGACGCCCTTGATCGCTATCCGCAGACAAATTTGGAAGGCGACTATCAGCGTTGGAATGCGGCGACGGCGACATTGGCGGCGCGGGTATTGGGGGAAAAGTGGCGCGTCACGGACGCGACGATTGCCGCCGGCCTCTCGCGCGTAGACTGGCCCGGGCGGTGGCAACGCGTGCGCGTGGGAGGTCGCCTGACGATTCTCGACGCTTCCCACAACCCGGAAGGTGCGAGTGTGCTGGAAACGAATTTGGCTCACTTGTGCGCGGAGACGGGGCGTGCGCCGGTGGTGATCACCGGGGTGCTGGGCGTCGCGAGGGCGAAGCCGCTGATCGAGACGATTTGTCGCCACGCGAAGGCGATCCATTTTGTAGTGCCCAATCAGGCACGGGCGTGCAGCCACGCGGAGTTGGCGGCCCTGGTGCCCGCGAATTTTTCCGGACGAATCGTGCCGGCATCCGTCGAAGAGCTGTTCCCGGCTGCGGGTGGCTGTTCCGCTGGAGAAGCGGAAGACGTGGTAGTCGTGACCGGATCGATCTATTTACTGGGCGAAGTGATGGCCCGCCTGGGTCCGGGCGCCGGTGCCGGCGAGGGGCGCCTGCAGGATTTTTGATCTTTGCGGTGGGGCGGGGACGATCGGCACCACGCTCGGCGCGGGGACGAAAAAAACGCCGGACCTTGCGGTCCGGCGTTCCCCAATTACGACTAACTTGTCCCACTAAAATTCGTAGCGAAGGCCGATGGCGTAGAGCCAGGGGTTGAGGCGGGCCTCGCTCAGGCGCGTGGCTGAGGTCGAGACATCCGAGTGAATGCCGGCTTTCTTGATATCGAGATTGAAGGACCACTTCGAATCGATCTTCCAGTCGATGCCCGCCTGCGCGGCGAAACCGAGGCTGTAGTTGTCGAGGTAGAGCGGAACTCCGGCGACTTTAAGATTGGTGTTCCAGATGAGGGTGAAGTTTCCGCCGAGTCCGACGTAGGGGCGAATGCTGCCGCCCGGATTGGCGCGGTATTGGAAGAGCAGGGTGGGGGGCAGGTGTTTGAACGAGCCCAGTTTCCCGACACCAGCCAGGCTGACGTCCTGCGTCTGCGGAATCGTCAGGACCAACTCCGCACCGAGGGTATCGGAGAACGCGTAGTTCACATCGATCTCGGGGATAAGCTTATCGTTCACTGAAATCGCATCTTTGCCGAAGTTGATGCCGAGGGCACTGAAGGCATCGGATTCATCGACGGTTTCGAGGTAGGTTGCGCGGAGGCGGACCGACCAGGGACTGGCGGCGCTGGCGGCCGACACAGACAAGAGCAGCAGTGCTGCGCAGGCGATTTTTTGCGTGAATTTCATCATGGGTTTTTGCAGGGCGCCCGCTGCTAGGAGTTTGTTTGCTGCGAGCGGCGACACACTAAACGAAAACGCGGAAGAGCGCTAAGCATCGGTTGGCCGACACTGCGCATCGATTGGCCAAAAAGGCGGGGCAGCGCACCGATTTACGGAGACAGATCCTGAGAGATTGCCGGTGAGTGCGCGCGGCGGCCCAAATTGGCGTGGCAGTCGCACGCGCGGAGGCAATGGCGGTAAAATGCAGGTGGCTCGCTTTGGCCCGCGGTCAGCGCACGAAACTACCGCTCCCGGATTTCCCGGGCACGCAGCTATCGGAGCGCCGGTGCGATGCGCTTCAGCGCACGGACACAAAGACCGCGGAGACAGCAGACGGCACCGCGAGGAGCGGACCGGTGGGCGTGAGGCGCCCGGATTGATCGTCGATGCGAAAAACGGCGACGGTGTGGCTGTCCTGGTTTTCCGCGAGCAGCCAGCGGCCGGTGGGATCGAGGGCGAAGTGGCGCGGCGTTTTTCCGAGGGTGGATTGGTGGCCGATCAGTGTGAGCTGACCCGTGGTGGCGTCGATGGCGTAGGCGACGATCGTATTGTGGCCGCGGTTCGAGCCGTAGAGGAATTTACCGCTCGGGTGGGCGATCACCTCGGCAGTGCTGGTGCCGGGTTGAACCGATTCGCCGGGCGGGAGCGTGGAAAGCGTTTGCACGTTTGCCAGGGTGCCGCGCGTGGCGTCGTAGCGAAACGCCGTCATCGTGCAGAGCATTTCGTTGATCACGTAGGCGAACCGGCCGGACGGGTGAAAGGCGAGATGCCGCGGGCCGGAGCCGGGCGCGACGGAGGCCGAGGCGGGATCGTGCGCGATGAGTTTGGCCGCGGCTGAATCGACGGCGTAAACGAGGATGCGGTCGAGGCCGAGATCAGGGACAAACGCGAAGCGATTGTCGGGCGAGACGACGATTTGGTGGGCGTGGGGCGATTTTTGGCGGGCGGGATTCACGCTCGAGCCAGTGTGTTGAATAACGGAACCGAGCGCGCCCAAGCGTCCATCCGGTTGTAGGGAGATGGCGGAGACGCCACCACCACCGTAGTTCGCCACCAGCACAGTGCGCCCGGTTGCGTCGACCGAGAGGTGACAGGCGCCCGTGCTGCCGTGAGAGTGCTGATTGAGCAGAGTGAGGGCGCCGGTGACGGGGTTGAGTGCGTAGGCGCTGACGCCGGCGCCGGGATTGCGTTTGGAGTCAGCGCTCTCGTCGATGGCGTAGAGAAATTTTCCGTTAGGGTGGACGGCGAGCCACGCGGGATCTTTGGCTTCGGCGGCGAGCTCGGCGGACGAGAGCCGGCCGGTGGCGGCGTCGAAGCGGGAGCGGTAAATGCCTTTGCTGGTGGACTTGGCGTTGGTGTAGGTGCCGAAGTAGACGAAGTATTCGGAGGAGGCGGCGAGTGCGCTGTTGGCGGCGAGCATGGCGAGGGCGAAGGTGAGAGCGGAGCGGAGGTGCATGAGGCGAAAGCGAGAGACCGCAGTGAAAGTGACCGGCGACGTTACCAACTCAGTTCGAGAATTCGTCCGGGGTTCATCGGCCGGGAGCCGTGTTTGCCGACGGGACGGGTGTATTCGAGGATGTAGAGTTTCTTGCCGACCTGCAGGAAATCGATGGGGCGGGCGAGCGGCGCGAAGAAGGTGTGCATGCGCGCTTCGTAGACGTTCGCGGGGTTGCGCTTCAAGTCGACGGCGAGGATGTCGTAGCCGTAGTTGTCATCGAGGAGGAAGTTGCCGAAGCGGCCGATGAGAAATTTGCCGCGCAGATCGGCGGGCCACTCAGGGCCGCAGAATAACATGCCGGCGGGCGAGGAGTGGGCGTCGAAGGTGGCGATTGGTTTGGTTTCGGAGCCGCCGGCGGCGGGGCCGAAGTTGCGGATGGCCGGCGTTACTACGAGTCCGGGCGGGAGATCGGGCGTGTAGGGATAGGGCTTATCGGTCGAGGGGTAGTCGGAGTATTGGTAGGGGAAGCCGTAGTGTTTGCCGCGTTCGACGAAGTCCATTTCCTCGGGGCGGTGGGCGTCAGGGCCGTTGCTCACGCTAAACAGTTCGCCGCGGTCGTTCCAAGCGAACGACCACGCGTTGCGGATACCTTGGGCGAAGACCTCGATTTTCGGCACCTCAGCATTCGGGTCGATGCGCCAGATCGCGGCGGTGTAGTCGGTTTCCCCGCCTTTCCAATAGATGGTTTCTTTTTTGAAAATGCCGCCGTCGACCTCGCCGGCGTCGGTGCGGGCGCCGCTGCTGACATACATGTGGCCATCGGGACCTTCGGCGATGTGGCAGACGCCATGGTTGTAGTAGCTGAATCCCCAGGGGTAACTCGTGCGGAGCCACGCTGTCATTTTCTTAGGGATACCCGTGGCGTCGAGCGGCTCGGAGCGGAAAATCACGACGCGGTTGACGTGCCACGGCTGCTCGGAGACGCGCTGGTTGGTGACGAGGTAGAGGCGTTTTTGGGAATCGATGGTCATGCCGAGAACGGCGATTTTGCCGGCGCCGAGTTCGGCGTAGTCTTTGTCGGCGAGGATGCGCGCGAGGTTGCCGGTGGCGGGCTCGAGGCGGTAGAGGTCCCCGGCGTTGTTGAGCACGAGAATCCAATCCATCCCGGGAACCGTGGCGAGTTTCACGCCGTGCACGGGAAGGCGGACGACTTCGCGGAGTTTGTAGCCGGCGGGAGGTTTGGGCAGGGGCGCGAAGGGATCGGCGGCGTCAGTAGTGGCGTCGGCCAACGCGGCGCGCACGGACTGAACTTCTGCGAGGGTGACGGCGTCGCCGGCGTTGCCCCAGGCATTGCGGACGTAGGTGAGGATGTCGGCGACCTGCTGGTCATCGAGCGAGGGCGGGGCCGGCATGACGCCTTGGTATTCGACGCCATTGACGACGATCGGCCCGCTCGTGCCTTGGATGGCGATGCGGATGCTGCGCGTCTTATCGGCCATCAGGTAGTCTGACCGCGCGAGGGGTGGAAAAATTCCAGGTAGTCCACGGCCGTCCGCTTGGTGGCAGGCCGCGCAGTTGAGGAGGAAGAGGGCGGAACCGCGGCTGGCGCTGGTTTCAGAGGCGAAGGCGGACGGTGCGGTCAGCGAAAAAAAGAGACACAGGGCGGCGACAAGCGTGCGGGGTAACATGGGTGCGTGCGTAGCTACGGGAGCGCGAGGACGGGTCAAATCATTAAGGGGAAGAGATCAAACTCGTGTTGCGCGGGGACGTGCTCTAGCTACTGCGATCATGCCTCAAGATCCCCATGCGCAGTTTGATCAGACCGTCCTCGAAATGATCGAACACAGCCCCGTCGGGGCCGTGCCGTTCACGCCGACTTACCAGGATGCGATCAAACGACTCTATGCTTCGCACCAAGTGTATGCGGATTCCGATCACAAGAACGGCCATGTGACGGCGCGGTCGCTCGCGAAGAAGCCCCATTTTCAGGCGAGCAACTTGGAGCAATTGATCGCAGGAACGATCAAGCCCGAGGCGCTCGAGAGCAACGGGAGCATCTTTGACCGTTATGTGAAGTCACTGCCGGCGGCGCTCCAGGTGCGTGCGGAGACATTTCGGCTGACGGTCGCGGGCAAGGTTCCCCACCATCGGGCGAAAGTGGTGGGCGCGGAAAAAATCGTGGTGGCGCACGATCCTATCCACACGTTGTTCCTCGTGCCGGGAGCGGGTCCGAATGCGGGCTTGCCGGGAAATTATCTGCACGGAGCGGCGGCACAGGTGCGCGCGACGGATGACAGTCCGTGGTCGGTGCACGTGCACGACTCGGAGGACGGCGATGCCTTGATCGAGGTGGCGACCATGGCGGAGGCGCTCGCCAAAATGGTCGAGGTCATGGAGTGCTCGCCGTTCAAAATGGACGAACTTGAGGCGCTTGGGTTTACGCTCAAATGAGGGCAGTCGGAGCAACGGACGGGATGCGCGCATGACGCTGGCTGAACTCGGGTGGAATGACGCGCTGGTGCGCGCTTTCGCGGCGCACGAAGCGGCGGGCTTGGAGCCGGCGCGGGTCGTGTGCGAGCTGCGCCGAAATTTTTACGCGGTGCACACCGCGGCGGGCGAAGTGCTCGGCGAGTGCGGCGGTGGGTTTTTCCACGTTGCACGCACACCGGACCAGTTTCCCGCAGTGGGCGACTGGGTGGCGGTGCGACGACGCGAAGGTGAACCGCGCGCCGACATTCACGCGGTGCTGCCGCGGCGCACAAAGTTTTCCCGGCGTGCTTCGGGCTCGGAGGAGATCGAGCAGATCGTGGCGGCGAATATCGACACGGTGTTTTTAGTGAGTGGGCTCGACCGGAATTTTAACCCGAAGCGCATCCAGCGATTCTTGGTGGCGGCGCAGGAAAGCGGGGCGGCGCCGGTGATCATCCTGAACAAGTCCGATGTGTGCGCAGATGCGGAGGCGGTGCGGCGGGACGTGGAAGTGTTGGCGCCGGGTGTGCCGGTGTTGATCACGAGCACGACGACGCGCAAAGGGCTGAAGGCGCTCGCGACGAATTACGGTCAACCGGGGAAAACGGTGGCGTTTATCGGCTCATCCGGCGTGGGGAAATCGAGTTTGATCAATGCGCTTGTGCGCGATCCCGAGGCAGATTTGCCGACGGCCGAGGTGCGCGAGAAGGACAGCAAGGGACGTCACACCACGACGCGACGGGAGCTCGTGCAAACACCGGCGGGGGCGCTCGTGATCGACACACCGGGCATGCGGGAACTGCAACTCTGGGGTGTCGAGGACGGTGTCGAAGAGGCGTTTGCGGACATCAAGGCACTGGCGTTGCGCTGCCGGTTTACGAATTGCGGTCACAATGCCGAACCGGGCTGCGCGGTGCGCGTGGCGTTGGCGGCCGGCGAGCTGCTCGAGGCGCGTTTTGAAGCGTATCGGAAGCTGCGCGCGGAAAAGGCGGCGAGTGCGCCGAAGGAGCGGAAGCCCGGGGCGCTCGCGAGTAAGCCGAGTTGGAAACAGCGGGCCGAAGGAGTGAAACCTTTCCGGCACCGCCATCATCACGAAGACTGACGGTGGCCTCGGCGCGCGGAGCGGCCGGCGATCAAAGCAAATGCGTGGGCAAATCTGCCGCTGGCGTGGATGAGGTGGCGGTCGGCACGGGCGTGAGCGACGCGGGCACCGAGGCGAGCGAAGCGTTGCGCGGCGCGCGGTGGGCGGCGAACGCGATGATTTCGACGTAGACGGAATCGACGGCGGTCGAAACCACGGCGTCGATCGCGGCGGCGACGGCGGACAGCTCCAGCGAAGTGGCGGAGGCGGCGTCGGCACCGACCTTGCAGGTGAAATCCCATTGGGCGAAGCCTTCTGGCAGCGACTTGCGGCGTTCGCGTTGCACGTATTTGCGCACGTCGTGTTTGATGCCTTCGACCACGCGGGCATCGGCCTTGCCGGGCGCGTGGAGGGAAAAGTTCTTTTTCATGGGAGGATCAGCGTGGGAGACGTTGGCGCGGGTGGGCAGCTCAATTTCGAAATTTTTCCTAGCTCGGGTGCGGCCTCTGGACGAAGGGAGCGGGCTATGATCGTTCCAAGCGGATGACGGGCGAACGAGTTGGCGGAATGCGGGGGATGGGCGAGGAATGAGTGTCGTGTTCGCGGCGGACGAATCCTAGCGTCGCGGAGCCGGCCAGGAACACATCGGACAATCAGCAACTGCCAAACGCCCGTCACTCCGACGGTCGGGCCGCGGGTTCCTTGGGAGGCACCGCCAACATGAGAGACGACTACCTGCAGGCCGCACTGAAAGTGATCGATGATCCGAACATCCTCGTGAATGTGATTTCGCGACGCGTGAAACAATTGAAGCGCGGCAATCGCGCACTGGTGGAATCGCTCGAAAAACTTTCGCCGGAGGATACGGCGCTGCGCGAGGTGATGGAGGGAAAGATCAGCTACGAACTCGCGACAAAGGAAACGCTCGTGCACGGCGGACGCTGAGAAAAGATGCGGGACGCAGCGACGGCGACGGTGCAAAAAAATCCTGCGCAACCACGGGGCGGCGAGGATTGCACCTTGCTTGTTGTCAGAAATCCGAGTGAAACAACCTGTGTTGTAGGAGGATCAGAAAAGAAAATTGTGTCGGGGCACCGTCGTCCCGGCACGACGATCCCCTTTAGTCACGACGGAAACCAACCTAGATAAATCCCATGGCAAAATCACAAAATTCCAAGAAACAGGTCAAAAAAGCGCCGGCCAAAACTCCGGCCCAAAAGAAGGCTGTGAAAGCCGCCAAGAAATCGAAGTAACGTTCGCTCTCTTTTCGGCCGGCTATCCGGCCAACAAAAAACGGCACAGCTTTTGGCTGCGCCGTTTTTTTTGTGAGCAGATGCGGCGATGAGCCCGAGGTTAAGAACTGCTTGTGCGGGTGGAGACTTCGATCACGTCGTGGGGCGCGGCTTCTTTCTGGCCGGCCGGACTCACGCGGATGTAGCGGGCCTTGGCGCGTAATTCCGGCAGCGTGGCGGCTCCGAGGTAGCCCATGCCGCTCTGCACGCCGCCGATGAGCGTGCCCAGCACGTCGTCGACCGAGCCGCTGACTTCTTTGAGGGCTTCGATGCCCTCGGCGGCGACTTTGCGTGTTTGGTCGGCTTTGTCATGGCCGTAGCGCGCGGCGCTGCCGGCTTTCATCGCGGAGAGGCTGCCCATGCCGCGATACTGTTTATAGACTTTGCCGCTGATTTCCATGATCTCGCCGGGCGCTTCGCGGCAACCGGCGAGGAGCCCGCCGAGAATCACGGCGTCGGCGAGGGTGAGGGCTTTGACGATGTCGCCGCTCTTGGTGATGCCGCCGTCGGCGATCAGCTTTACGTTTTTCGCTTTGGCGGTTTGGCCGGAAACGTGGAGCGCGGTGAGCTGCGGAATGCCGACGCCGGCGACGATGCGTGTGGTGCAGATGGAGCCGGGGCCTTGACCGATCTTGATGGCGTTGGCTCCACAGTCGGCGAGAAACGCGACGCCGCTCGCGCTGGTGACGTTGCCGGCAATGAGAGTGAGGTCCGGGAAGGCGCCGCGCACGAGCTTCACCACATCGCCGACGCCGGCGGTGTGACCGTGGGCAGTGGACACGGCGATGGCGTCGACGTGCTCGGCGACGAGATTGCCGACATGTTCGAGGATCTTTTCGCGGTCGAGCGAACCGTCGGGCTTGCGCACGGGAGAGAGAGCGGCGCCGACGACGAGGCGGAAATCGGCGTCGCGCGAGGGTTTGCGGCGCGACTTGGCCTCGGCCGTGATCTTCTCGACATCGGAGCTGGTGACGAGGCCGCGGAGGCGGTCGGACGCGTCGACGACGAGCATCTTGTTCAGGCCGACGTGATGAGAGAAAAAGTTGTCAGCGGCTTTGATGGGGTCTTTGGCAACGGAACTTTGTTTTTCCGTGATGAGCTGCGCGCGGGGCGTCATGACGTCGGCGACCTTTTTCATTTTATAGCGGTCTTTGACGACGTTGCCGGAAAGGAGGCCGACGAGAGTGCCGACAGTGTTCACCACGGGGAACGTGGAGAAGGAAAAGCGTTTGGCTTCGATCAACGCGAGGACGTCGCCGATGAGTTGGTCGGGCGTGACGGTGATCGGGTCCTGAATGAGGCCGTGGATGTGGCGTTTGACGCGGGCGACTTCCTTCACCTGTTCGCGGGCGGGCATGTTGTAGTGAATCAGGCCGAGGCCGCCGTTGAGTGCCATGGCGATGGCCATGCGCGACTCGGTGACGGTGTCCATGTCGGACGAGATCACGGGAATCTGCAGCCGGAGTGCGTCGCTGAGCGCGGTGGAGGTGTCGGCGTCCTTCGGAAGAATCTCCGAGTAGAGAGTGGCTAGCGACACATCGTCGAAGGTGAGTGCCGTGGGCAGATTGGCGCGGAAGAAGGCGTCGGCCGGAAGATAATACTCGGCGTCGGCGGACGCGACCTGGGCGGTGGTGGACTTGGCAACCTTTGTCATAGATTGCCATGAACGGAGTAGGCCCGGCGCGACGGAGCGCAAACAGAAAGTCGGGTTTGCGCGGGGGCCGCTGCGTGTATGACCTGAAGGCGTGATGTGTGCGCACGACGGAAAATTTCTCTTTCAGTATCGTCGGTATCGGCTGGCGCTGCGTGCGCCGGTGCGGACGGCGCACGGCGTGTGGACGGAGCGCGAAGGAGTGATTGTGCGATTGGAACGCGAGTCGGGCGCCGTCGGATACGGCGAGGCCGCGGTGTTGCCGTGGTTCGGGACCGAGACGGTCGAGGCGGCGGAGGCGGCGTGCCGCGAGATCGGCGCGGAGGTTCGGGCGGAGCAGATCGCGGCGTTGCCGGCGACGTTGCCGTGTTTGCGGAATGCGATGGCGACGGCGCGGAGGGAGACAGCAGACGCGAGCGGCGCGACAGAGAGTGCGGAAGAAGCAGGAGGGCGCTGCGAAGAACCCGCCTACTTGGGGGTGGCGGCGTTCTTGCCGGCGGGGCGCGCGGTGCTGGAGGCGGTGCGGGCGAAAGAGGAAATGGGATTTCGCGTGTTCAAATGGAAAGTCGGCGTTGGCGATGTCGCGGATGAGTTGGGTTTGTTGGACGACCTGTGCGCCGTGTTGCCGGCCGGAGCGAAACTGCGGCTCGATGCGAACGGCGCGTGGGATCGGCGGAAGGCCGAGCGGTGGCTCGAACGCTGCGCGGACCGATCGGTAGAATTTGTCGAGCAACCGGTGGCAGCCGACGCGCGCGGGGCGGAGGATTTGTTGCGTGGATTGGCGGAGGATTTTCCGACAGCGATCGCGTTAGACGAGTCGATTGCTGGTGACGGTGATGTCGAGCGCTGGGTCGGCGCGGGTTGGCGGGGCGTTTTTGTCGTGAAGCCGTCGCTGCTGGGCGACGTCGACGGAGCAGTGGCGAAGCTGAGTAGGGCGAAGGCGGCGGTGGTGTTTTCCTCGGCGCTGGAAACGGCGGTCGGCGCGAAGGCGGCGCTGCGCGTGGCATTTGCGTGGCGAGGCGAGCCGCGGGCGCTGGGATTTGGGGTGTGGCCGCTGTTTGTCGATGCGCGCTGCGACGGACCGATGGCGGTGCCGTTTGTGCGCCGGGAAGAAGTCGAACGATTGGACGCGGAGGCCGTATGGAACGCGGTGAGCTAAAGGCGCTGTTGCGAGCGACCGGCTGCGTGGAGGAGCGCGGGGAGTTTTGGTTTTTGCGCGATCCCACGCGGGAAGGCTTGGGCCTCCCGGAAGCGGGGCAGGACGGCGAAGGTGGCGTGGGCTGGCTGGGCGTGCCGACGGGCGGCACGAGCGGCGGTGTGCGGTATGCGCGCCACGATGAGCTCACGCTCGGCGCGGCGGTGCGGGGATTTTGTGAGCACTTTGGAATCGAGCGCGTGAACGCGGTCGGCGTGCTGCCGGCGTATCATGTAAGCGGATTGATGGCGCGCGTGCGGTGTGCGGCGACGGGCGGTGAATATGTGGCTTGGGATTGGAAACGGCTCGAAGCGGGCGCGGTGCCGGAGGTGGGCGGAGGCTCGGGGCCGTGGGTAATTTCGCTCGTGCCGACACAGCTGCAGCGGCTGTTGACGAGGCCGGACGCGGTGGCGTGGCTGCGGCGATTTGCGATCATCTTTCTCGGCGGGGGACCCATCTGGCCGTCGCTCGCGGAGGCGGCGGCGCGGGCGGATCTGCGGGGATCGTTGAGCTACGGGATGACCGAGACGGCGGCGATGGTGACCGCGCTGCGGCCCGAGGAGTTTTTGCAGGGCGGGCGAAGCAGCGGCACTGCGCTGCCGCACGCGCGTGTGGCGGTGAACGCGGATGGTGTCGTGGAGGTGACGGGGCCCTCGGTGTTTCGCGGATATTTTCCGGAGTGGCTCGAGACTCGTTCTTTCGCGACGGAGGACAGCGGAGAACTGGATGCGGAGGGGCGACTGACCGTGCTCGGTCGACGGGATGCGGTGATCATCACGGGAGGAAAAAAAGTGCAGCCGGCGGAAGTGGAAGCGGCGTTGCGGGCGAGCGGAGAATTTTTGGATGTGGCGGTGATCGGCGTGCCGGATGACGAGTGGGGGCAGGCGGTGGTCGCATGTTATCCGGCGGATGGGCGAGTGCCGGATGTAACGCTCGCGACGGGGGCGTTGAGCGGTGCGCTCAAGCCGAAGCGGTTTTGCGCGGTCGCCGATTGGCCGCGAAATGCGCAGGGGAAAATCAATCGGGCTGCGCTGTTGGCGTGCGTGACGGATGCGAAAAAAGCTTACGGCGTGACGACGATTGCGTAGAGCTTCGCCATGACGAAAAACGAAATCGCGGACGTGCTGACGGAAATCGGGACGTTGCTGGAGTTGAGGGGAGAAAATCCGTTTAAGGTGCGCGCGTATCAAACCGGTGCGCGGGCCCTGGAGTCGCTCGAAGAAGCCGACCTCGCGCGGCTGATTGCGGCGGGAGAGCTCGGGACGATCAAGGGGTTTGGGGAGGCGCTCGTGCAGAAGATCACCGAACTGCACACGACGGGGCGGTTGGAGTTTTTCGAGAAATTGCAGGCGTCGATTGAGCCGGGGCTCGCCGAGATGCTGCAAATTCCCGGGCTCGGTCCGAAAAAGATTCGGGCGCTGCATGAGAAGCTGGGCATCGCGAGCATCGCCGCGCTGAGCGAGGCGTGCGCGGCGGGAAAAGTCGCGGAACTCGACGGATTCGGCGAGAAGACGCAGGAGAAAATCGTCGCGGGTATCAAGAACCGCGAGGCTTACGGACGCCGGCACTTGTGGTGGGACGCGTGGGAAGTGGCGGAGCCGATCGTGGCGGGATTGCGAAAATTGCCACAGGTGGCGCGCGCGGAGGCCGCGGGGAGTCTGCGCCGCGGGTTGGAGACGGTCGGTGATCTGGATTTTATCGTGGCGGCAGACAACGTGGCGCCGGTGGTCGAGTGGTTCGTCACCCAGGCTGGCGTGAAAGAGGTGACGGCGAAGGGCGAAACGAAGGCGAGCGTGCGGTTCGAGAGCGGATTGCAGGCGGACTTGCGCATCGTGCCGGCGGGGCAGTTCGCGTTTGCGCTGCACCATTTCACCGGGTCGAAGGACCACAATGTGCAACTGCGGCAGCGGGCGCTCGCGCAAGGGCTGAGCCTGAGCGAGTGGGGCCTCGTGCCGGAGGCGGGCGAGGGGACGGCGAAAGAGAAAGCGGAGAAAAACCTGAGCAAGCCGGCGGCGGACGAGACGGCATTGTTTGCGGCGTTGGGGCTGAATTTCATCCCGCCCGAGTTGCGCGAAGGTCTCGGTGAAATCGAAGCGGCTGAGGCGGGGGCGCTGCCCCGGCTCGTGGAATTTACGGATGTGCGCGGGGCATTTCATAACCACACGACGGCCTCGGACGGGCGCAATACCCTCGTGGAAATGACTGCGGCCGCCGAGGCGCTGGGCTGGGAATACCTCGGCATCGCAGATCACTCGAAGGCGAGTTTCCAGGCGAAGGGGCTCAGCGAGGAACGGTTACTCAGACAAATCGAGGAGATTGAGGCGCTGAATGCCTCGAAACGTTTCACGACGCATGTTTTCTCAGGGACGGAGTGCGACATCCTTTCGGACGGGCGGCTCGACTACGACGATGCCCTGTTGGCGAAATTGGACTACGTCGTCGTGTCGGTGCACAATGCGTTCACGCAGGACGAGGCCACGATGACGGCGCGGATAATCCGTGCGATCGAGCATCCTCGGACGACGATGCTGGGGCACCTGACCGGGCGGCTGTTGCTGCGGCGCGAAGGCTACAAGGTTGATGTGACCAAGGTGATCGATGCGGCGATCGCGAACGGGGTGGTGATCGAGCTGAACGCGAGTCCGTGGCGGCTCGATATGGATTGGCGACACTGGCGGAAGGCGGCGGAGCGGGGGCTGTTGACCTCGCTCAATCCCGACGCGCACGAAACCGAAGGTCTCGCCCATGTGCGCGCCGGCGTAAATGCGGCGCGCAAAGGCTGGCTCACGAAGGACGCGGTGCTGAATACGCGGTCGCTGGTGGACGTGTGCAAATTTCTCAATGAACGGGCCGCGCGGTGAGAATTTTTCGGTTGCAGGGAGTTTTCTGTAACTTTTGCGCAAGCCAACGTGTATGAGGAGCGAGTCTTGGATGTCCGACCACCTTTCCACTTCCCTTGAACGCCTCCGTGCATGATGTCCCGGCGACCCCTGCGGTCGCGCCTGCATCGGGACGCTTCATCATCGAGGCGCGCGGCCTGACCAAGGTCTACGGGGCGCAGCGCGCGCTCGCGGATGTCAGTCTGAAGGTGCCGGCGGGCACGATCGGCCTGCTGGGGCCAAACGGGGCCGGGAAGAGCACATTTATCAAGTGTCTCCTCAACCTGGAGACGCCGACGAGCGGCACCGCGAGTGTGCTCGGCTGCGATATCCGGGCCGGCAACCGCGCTTCGCGTGAGAAAGTTGGCTATAGCCCGGAGCAGGATTGTCACATCGCGGGAATGGCGGGTTGCGAATACGTGACTTATTGCGGCCAGCTGTCGGGCATGTCGTTCCGGAAGGCGCGCCAACGCACGCATGAAATTCTCGATCTGGTGGGCATGGGGCAGGAGCGGTATCGCCCGGTCGACACGTATTCGACGGGCATGAAACAGCGCGTAAAACTTGCGCAGGCGCTCGTGCATGATCCGGAATTGATCTTTCTCGACGAACCGACCAACGGACTCGATCCCTCGGGGCGCGAGCACATCCTGAAACTCATCGGCGGGCTCTGGCGCGATTTGGGCATTAGCGTAGTGATGTCGTCGCACCTGTTGCGGGACATCGAACGGGTGTGCGACCGCGTAATCATCATCGGCAACGGGCGCCTACTGGAACACGACAGCATTGCGGCGCTCAAGACGCGGCACCGGCAGATCGTGGAGTTGGCGCCGTCGGCGGAAAAGGAGCGGTTTTGCACCGTGCTGGAGGCAGCGGGGCACACTGTGGTGCGCCTCTCGAACGGGAAGCTGCGCGTGGAGTCGGCGGCGGAATCGATCGAATGGGTCCTGGAGTTGATGCGCGCCCACCGGCTGCCTCCGGCCGAAATCGTCGCCAATCCCGATGCGCTCCACGAGTTGTTCATCCGTGCTATTTCGACCGCCCATGGAACCGACGCTTGATCTCAGCCGGTGGCGCGAAACGCCGCGTGGGGTGCTCTACCGGCAATGGACGATTGTGGCGATGGGTCTGCGGCAGCTGCTGCGCACGCGTTTTTTCCGGTGGCTGCTGGCCGTCGCGTGGCTCGGCGGGTCGCTGATCGCGACGTTGGGATTTGCGTTCAGCCAATCGCTCGCGAGCGGCGGATGGCTGGAAACACTCGCCATCAAAGGGGGGGCGCGCATGGAGGCGCTATTTGCCGTGCTCACGGGATTGGTGGCGCTGTTTCCCGACATCGTCGTGCACGGGTTTTTCACGGCGGTATTTTGGGCACACTCGTTTCTCGGGCTGTGGTTGAGTCTGCTCGCTCTCACGGTGTTGGTGCCGCAGCTGATCAGCCGCGACCGCGCGAGCAACGCGCTGATCGTTTATCTTTCCCGTCCACTGACATCGACGGACTATCTGATGGGAAAACTGGGGATCATCGTCGGGGTGCTCGTGCTCGTTTGGACGGGGCCGCTGATCTTCGGCTGGTTGCTCAGCATGCTCTTTGCGACGGATAGCGATTTTATCGCCTACTCGTTTTCGCCGCTGCTGCGGGCTTTGGCGTTCAATGCGATCGGACTCGTCTCGCTCGCGGCGATCGCGTTGGGCGTATCGGCGGCGGGCCGCAAGCCGCAGATCACGACCGTCATCTGGCTGGGGTTATGGCTCGTGCTGGGGG
>CALRZR010000063.1:0-30717 GCA_943372705.1 Opitutus sp. GAS368
GGGCACTCAACCGACTCGCCGCAGGAAACACACGGAAAACCTGCCGGCCCGCCGCGACGCCTCCGCGATTCTGTGCGTGTCTTCTGCGCAAAGATCCTGTGTCATAACCCCATGACAATCGGAGTGCCCAAAGAAATTAAGATCGGAGAGACCCGTGTCTCGATGACGCCCAGCCTCTGCCGCCGTTGCGTTTCGCTCGGGGCCAAAGTGCTGATTGAAAAATCCGCCGGCCTCACCGCCGGCTTCACCGATGCGGAGTATCGCGCCGCCGGTGCCACGCTCGTCGCTGACGCCGCCAAGGTGTGGCGCGCCGCCGATCTCATCCTGAAAGTGAAGGAACCGCTGCCGGCTGAATACGACCTCCTGCAGGACGGCCAGGCGATCTTCACCTACCTCCATCTCGCGGCCGGTCCCGAACTCGCGAAAGTGCTGCTGAAGAAACGCATTCTCGGCATTTCCTACGAGACGGTGGAGGGCGCGGACGGCCAATTTCCGTTGCTCAAGCCCATGTCCCAAATCGCCGGCCGGCTCTCGATCCAGATCGGCGCCTATTTTCTCCAGTCGCAACACGGCGGCTCCGGCGTTCTCCTCGGCGGCATCCCGGGCACGATGCCCGGCCACGTGGTCGTGGTCGGCGCGGGCAATTCCGGTGCGCACGCCGTGCAGATGGCGGCCGGCATGGGCGCGCGCGTCACGGTGCTCGATCTCGACACCCGCAAACTGGAGGCCCTCGACACCGAGTATCGCGGCCGCGTGGTCACGCTGATGTCCAACCCGGCGAACATTGAGGCCGAGGTCGCCGATGCCGATTTGCTCATCGGTGCCGTGCTCATCCCGGCGGCGAAAGCGCCCATCGTCGTTTCCGCGAAGACCGTCGCGCGCATGCGCCCCGGCAGCGTGATCGTCGACATCGCGATCGACCAAGGCGGCTGCATCGAAAGCATCCGTCCGACCTCGCACAAGAATCCCGTCTATAACCAACATGGCGTGATCCACTACGCGGTGCCGAACATGCCCGCTCTCGTCGGCCGCACGTCGACGCTCGGGCTCACGCAGGCCACCGAGCCCTACGTGGCGATGCTCGTGCAAAAAGGCATCGAGCGCGCCCTGGCAGAACATCGCGGCCTCGGTCGCGGTGTAAACACGCAGGACGGCAAGATCACCTACGACGCAGTGGCCAAGGCGCTGGGCTTTTCCGAGTAGGGCGGACTTCAGTCCGCCCTACTTGCTTGCCCGGGACGCACGGATCGCGAAACGTCCCCGCGTGATTTCGCCCCGTCTCCTCGCCTTCGCACTCATCGTTTGCTGCTGCGCCCTCCGCGCCGATCCGCTCCCGGCGGGACCGGGGCGCGTCGATTTTCCCAACGGCGCGGAGTCGATCACGCTCTTCACCTACAAGCCGCCGACTTACAAAGACGGTCCGCTGCTCGTCGTTTGCCACGGCGTGGGCCGCAATGCCGAAGACTACCGCAACTACGCGATCACGCTTGCCGAGCGCTACAGCCTGATCGTTGTCGCCCCGCTCTTCGACAAAGACCGTTTCCCCAGCGCGCGCTACCAGCGGGGCGGCTTGCTCGACAAAGACGGCAAGGCGCAGCCGCCCGCGGCGTGGACCTATGCGTTTATCCCGAAAATCGTCGCCCATGTGCGCGGCCTCGAAGGCAAGCCGGCCTTGCCCTACTACCTGATCGGCCATTCGGCGGGCGGTCAGTTTCTGGGGCGCTTGGCGGCGTTCATGCCCGGTGACGCGGTGCGCATCGTGGCGGCGAATCCCGGCTCGCACCTGTTTCCCGAAAAGTCGCAGGAATTTGGTTACGGCTTCGGCGGTCTGCCCGCGGAGCTGAGCAACGACGACGTGCTGCGCCGCTATCTCGCCGCGCCACTTACGATCTATCTCGGCACGGGCGATATCACACCCGAGCACAGTTTCGATACGAGTGCGCAGGGCATGGTCCAGGGTCCGAACCGGTTGGCGCGCGGCCGGGCGTGTTTCGCAGCGGCGCAGAAACTCGCGAAGGAGCGCGGCTGGACCTTCAATTGGCGCAAAGTGGAGACACCCGGCATCGCCCACGAAGGCGCGTTCATGTTCGCCGCGAAAGAAGCCGGCGAGGCGCTGTTCGACAAAAACTAGGCACGCCGGCCGACGATGACGTTCTCGCGCGGCGGACGGTTTTGGCTGGCGGTGTGGTTGGTCTTGGCCGGTGGCTTGGCAGTCAACGCCGCCAGCAAGGACGAGCGCTGGCTGCGGTTGACGACGCCGGAATTTGTAGTCGTTACACCACTGAAGGAAAAGGAGGCGACAACGTGGACCGCGGAGTTTGCGCAATACATCGCGGCGCTGCGGTCGTTTTTCGACAACAAGGGGCGGCGCCTATCGCCGTTAACCATCGTGGTCTTTTCCCGGGACCGGGATTTCGAGCGCTACCGTCCGCTGGGCGACGACGGGAAGCCGCAGAAGGTGGCCGGCTTTTTTCTGCAACACGAGTCGTGGGCGGTGGCCGGTCTCGCCGGTGCGAGCGTGCCGGACGAGGTGCGCCGCACGATTTTTCACGAGGGCGTGCATTGGTTCCTTGCCGGCACTGAACGGCCCAATCCGGTCTGGATCGAGGAGGGCCTCGCGGAAGTTTTTTCAACCTTTGAGATTTCCAAGCGGCAGGCAGAGTGGGGCAAGGCGATCCCCGAGCATGTCGCGCTGCTGCGCTATGAGGGGCTCCTGCCGTTGGAGCGGCTGATCTTCACGGGGCGCGACGAGCTGTTCGGGAAGGACATGCACCACACCGGCATGGTTTACGCCCAATCGTGGGCATTCGCGCATTTCCTCATCTTTGGGCAGCACTCGATTCCGCGCTCGGCGTTGGGCGACTACGCGGATCTCTCGGCGTCACCGATCGGCTTGGACGAAGCGTTCCAACGCGCGTTTGGGAAAACCTACGCCGAGATGGACGCAATGCTGCGGCTCTACATCCGCAACGGCAGTTACTACATCAACCGGCGCCCGCTGGCCGAATTTACCGCGCCGACGGTGGCGACGGCGACTCGTGCACAGGTCGAGGAAGCGCTGGGGCGACTGGCGCTCGGCGGGCGGCGTTGGGAGACCGCGGCGCAACACGCCCGCGCCGTGATCGCGGCCGCCCCGGCCGATCCGCTGGGACACGAGGTGCTCGCTCTCGCACTCAAAGAGAGCGGCGATCGGCAGGGCGCGATGGCAGAATTTTCGCTCGCGGTGGAACACGGCACGACCGATGCCCAACCGTTTTTCGAATTGGCCATCGACGAGCAAAACGCGTCGGCCGGAGTGCTGGGCGAGATTGCGACGATGGGTCCCGAGGTCGCGCGTCGCGTCGCCAATCGCTATCAGCGCGCCATCAATCTCAACCCGCGCATGAAAGCCGCGTATCAAAATCTCGCGGGCGTCATTGGCATCGTGGAGCCCTGGAGCGAGGAGGATCGGAAGTTTCTGGAATTGGGGGCGCGCCTCTGGCCGCGCGACGACATGATTCAGGTCGGGCTGGCGATCGTGACGCGACGGGGTGGAGAGACGGCCCGAGCCCGCTCGCAACTTGACCGGGTGCTCGCTGCCGCCAGCGGTGACGGTGGGCCGGCGCGGGCGTTCGCACGGCGGCTCGCGGAATCTTGGGAGCAACAGGACATCGTGGAAAAAGTGAATGCGCTGGGCGAAGCGAAGAAGTTTTCCGAGGCGCTCGCGCTGGTTCGGGAGCAGTTGGACCGCGGCGTCTCGGCGGCGACCCGGGTGCAACTGGTCGCAATGCAGCGCCCGCTCGAAACGGCGGCGACGGGGCAACGGATCGAAGCGGCGCTACAGGGGCAACAGTGGGTGGAAGCGCGTCGTTTGCTCGTCGAAGTCATGTCGTCCGATGCGCCGATCGCGTTGAAGACCCAAGCGAAACGCTCGCTGGCCGAACTCGACCGGCATCGCCTGGGGCTTGAAGCGACGCAGAAGTGACCCGAGAGTCCCCGACATTTTTCTACTGTGACCAACGAACTCCATCTCTCGTCCGAAGTCTCCGCTGCACTCGCCGCCGGCCGCCCCGTCGTCGCGCTCGAATCGACGCTCATCACGCACGGCCTGCCTTATCCGGCCAATGTCGAGACGGCGCTCGCCATGGAGGCGGCGGTGCGGGAGAGCGGCGCGGTGCCGGCGACGATTGCCGTGTTGGCCGGTAAGATCTCGGTCGGCCTCGCGCGCGCCGACATCGAGCGGCTGGGTGGGCTGCCGTATGGAAGTGTGCGAAAATGTTCGCGGCGCGACCTGCCTATCGCGGTAGGCCTCGGGGAAGATGCGGCGACGACGGTCGCGGGCACGATGATCGTGGCGCACATGGCGGGTATCCGCGTTTTTTCGACGGGCGGCATTGGCGGCGTGCATCGCGGGGCGCCGTTCGATGTCTCGGCTGATTTGCTGGAACTCGGGCGCACGCCGGTGGCGGTGGTGTGCTCGGGAGCGAAATCCATTCTCGATCTGCCGCTGACGCTCGAGGTGCTCGAAACCCAGGGCGTGCCGATCCTCGGTCTTGGCACCGCGACGCTGCCTTCCTTCTACTCGCGGAGCAGCGGCTTGCCGGTGGATGTGACGGTCGCCACGCCCGCCGAGGCGGCGAAGGTCGTCGCGGCAGCGCGGCGCCTCGGCGCGCAACACGGCGTCTTGCTGGCGGTGCCGGTGCCGGCCCAGGACGAGTTGCCCACCGAGCGCGTGGAGGCGGTGATCCGCCAGGTCACCGAGGAGGCGGCGACGCAGGGAATTCACGGCAAGAAGGTGACACCGTTTATGCTGGGTCGCGTGGCCGAGCTCACCGGAGGCGAATCGCGGCGGGCCAATCTCGCGTTGTTGATCAACAACGCCCGCGTCGGCGGGCAACTCGCGGTCGCGCTCGTGGCGCTCGAAAATGCGGGCTGATTTTTTCGCCCGCGTGGACAACGAAGTCGGGGCTGCTTCGTCGGGCCCGGCTCCCAAGATTTTCATCAATATGATTTTTCGTTCCCGAATTTTAGGCAGTCTCGTTCTCCTGTTGTGGGTGCGGGCACTCGCCGCGGCGGACCCGGCGATCGGACCATTTTTCGAACGGGAGCAGCCGTTTTTCCATTCGCAGGTGGAGGTATTTGCGCCGGCGAAGGGGCAGAAGACCGGCGAGAATTTTGTCGTGCGCGGAATTCTGTTACCACTGGCATCGGGGCATTGCGTGTTGTTCGACCAAGAGCTGCTGCGGGTGGCGGCGATTTGGAAAATCCCCAGTGGCGGCAGTCCGATCACGCACGCGACGATGGCGCAGATTTCCTATGCGAGCCTCAAGAAGAAAGCCGGCGCCGAACACCCGCGTCCGACCGGGCCCGTGCTGGTGAGCACTGAGGTGCGCGTCGGGGCGGCGGTTGACGTTGCGACGTTACGCGGTGATCCGCGTCCGGCGGGCGATTTCCCTGACGCGGGCCGCGGGCCGCTGCCGGTCGCTCTGGGACGCTTCGAGGGCATCGAGCTAATCGGCGAAACGGCCGTGCTGCGCTACCGGGTCGGCGAGACGGCGGTGGCGGAGTGGCACGAGTGGCGCGATGCCGGCGGGGGCGTCGAGATTTTCCGCCACTTCGAGGTCGCGCCGCATGCGCGGGAGCTGGTTTTTGCACTCGGCGCAGACCGTGACGGCGCGGCGCGGTGGAGGTCAAATTCGGCGGCGTTGGTCGTGAAGGACGCGGAGAGATCATTCGTGGCGACGTTGGCGCCATCGGAGCGACCTCAGCGGGTCACGATTGCAGTGAGTTTTGGAGCAGACGCGGCGGTGCGCGCGTTGCCGGAGACTCCGGCGCTGCCACGCAAACCTTCTGGTCTGCGCTGGGCTGGGGCGGCGACGGCCCCGGTGCAGCGCGAAGCGTTGATGCAAAACGGGCTCGTGCTCGACCGCATTGCGACGCCCGACGAGAATCCTTGGAAGCGGCGAGTGCGCGCAGCCGATCTGGCGTTTCTCACTGACGATCGAGCGGCGGTGGTGACCTACGATGGCGATGTCTGGCTGGTGGATGGGTTCGCCGATGCGCAGCTCGGCCGGCTCACGTGGCGGCGGTTTGCGTCGGGCTTGCACGAGTCAATTGCAGTCGTGGCGCCGCGCGGCGTGATTCAAGTGGCGACGAAGAACGGGCTCGTGCGACTCCATGATCGCGACGGAGACGGCGAGGCGGACTGGTTCGAGAACTTCAGTGATCTGGTGCTGCAGAGTCAGACCACGCGGTCGTTTCCTCTCGATATGGCGACGGCGCCGGATGGGTCGACGATTCTCACGCAGGGTGGGATCGTTTCGCGGAGCGGCATGGCGGCCGGCGGCGACGGCACGGCGCACACGGGGGCGATTGTGAGGATTTCGCCGGATGGTAGGAGCTTGCAGGTGGTCGGCACTGGGGCGCGTGAGCCCTACGCGACGGTGCATCCGCAGACCGGAGTCATCACGGCGACCGACCAGCAGGGACACTACATTCCCTCGTCGGTCTGCTACCTCGTGCGGCCGGGTGACGATTTCGGGTTTTTGCAGGCGCAGCCGGCGAAGTTGGCGCCGCCGATGGTGTGGGTGCCGCACGATCAGGACACGTCGTCGGCCTCGGAGCTTTGGATGATCGGGGAGGGGATGGGCGCGTGGAACGGCCGCTTGCTACATCTCTCTTACGGCACGGCTCGGCTGTTTCTCGTTTCGCCCGATCTCGACGCACCGGTGGCGCAGGGTGCGGTGATCCCGCTCGATTTGAAAACCGACCTGCCGCTCCTGCACGCGCGGATGAACTTGCGCGGAGACGCTGTGTTTTTCGCCGGCCTGCAAATCTACGGGACGAACGCCTCGACCAACTGGGCGCTCGGCCGGCTGCGACCCGGCAAAACGGAAATTACGACGGCGCTCGCGGCGCGCTCCTGCGTGGACGGAGTCGTCTTGGAGTTTGCCTCGCCGCTGGATCCGGCGTCGCTCGGCGTGGAGAAAGTCGCGGCGCGGGCGTGGAACTACAAACGCAGCTCGGCCTACGGTAGCGGCCGCTACGCGCTCGATGGATCGCCGGGCGTGACCCCGTGGGGCGTCGCACAGACGGTGCTCGCGGCAGATCGGAAATCGGTTTTTGTTCATCTACCGAAATTGCCGGCGGCGGCGCAGCTCGAAGTGCGGCACGACTTCCGTTTGGCTGGCGGCACGGCGGCCCGGGGCGTGGTCTACTTTACGATCCATCAGCCCAGGGCGCTCGATTTGGCGGCGGCGGGATTTGGCGGCGTGGATTTGACGAAGCAGCCGGTGGTCGCGGCAAAAGTGAAAGAAGAGCCGGCCTCCGCGGTCCAAGGGAAAATCGTGGCGGAGACGTTTGGCTGCGTGGCGTGTCACTCGGCGGATGGCACGACGGAAGGAAAAGTCGGGCCGACGTGGCGCCGGCTCTACGGGGCGAAACGCACGTTTGTCGACGGAACCAGTGAACTCGCCGACGAGCTTTACCTGCGCGAGAAAATCCTCGATCCGCAGGCAAAACGGATGAAACCCGGGGTGATTGAGATGCCGAGTTTCCGCGGTGTGCTCTCTGAGCAACAGGTGGAATCGGTGGTGCTCTACATCAAGAGTCTCGCGGGGAAGCCGGGACAGGAGTAGGCTGCGGACATGAAAAAGGGCGGGTCGGAACCCGCCCGGCTTTGAAACGATCCGTGCGGAGCGTTTAGCTCGCCGCGACGATGGTCACGCTCTCGACCTCGATGCGGTCGATGGGTGTGCTCTTTTCGGGGCCGCTGGTGGGGACTGTGGCGATGCGCTCGAGGACGTCGTCGCCCTTCACGAGTTCGCCGTAGGCGGTGTATTGGCCGTCGAGGAACTTGGCGTTACCGTGGCAGATGAAAAATTGGCAGCCGGCGGAATCCGGGTGCGAGGAGCGGGCGGCGGAGATGACGCCGCGGACGTGGGACTTTTTGTTGAACTCGGCCTTCACCTTGTAGCCCGGGTCACCGGTGCCGGGCATGCCCTTGGCGCCCTTTTTGGTGTTGGGGCAGCCGCCCTGAATCATGAAGCCCTTGATAATGCGGTGAAACGCGGTGCCGTTGTAGAAACCTTCGCGGGCGAGTTTCTTGAAATTCTCCACGTGCTTCGGCGCGACGTCGGGCCAGAAGGCGAGGGTCATTTCTCCGTAGGAGGTCTTGATGATGGCGTGTTCGGCAGGTGCGGGAGTGCTCATGGGAGGCGCAGCGAACCGGCGGCGTAGCGGTGCCGCAAGAACCAATTTGCCCATGGCGTGCGGCCTGCTGAGGTGGGGCGATGAAATTGAATTCCGCAGGTTGGTTGGCGTGGGCTGCGCTGGTGGTCGTCGGGGTTTCGCCCGGTGCCATCGGGGCCGAAAAAATCCGGCCGAAGGTCGTCGTGGTCACGATGTTCGAGGCGGGCGAGGATACGGGCGATCGACCCGGGGAGTTTCAGAATTGGGTGGAGCGGGAAAAGCTGACCCAAGTTCTGGCGTTTCCGCAGGGCTACCGGAATTTGCGGATGAACGCGGACGGCAGCGTGCTGGGCGTCGTGACCGGCGTCGGCACGGCGAAAAGCGCCGCGACGATCATGGCGCTGGGCATGGACGAGCGGTTTGATTTTTCGAAGACCTATTGGCTCGTCGCCGGTATTGCTGGCATCGATCCGCACGACGGACCGTTGGGCTCGGCCGTGTGGGCCGAGTGGCTCGTCGATGGTGATCTCGGCCATGAAATCGATCCGCGCGAAATGCCGGCCGGCTGGACCACGGGCTACATTCCGTTGCGCAAAAAGAAGCCCTATGAACTTCCCGCCGACCGGAGCGAAGGCGAAGCCTACCGCCTCGATCCGGGGTTTGTGGAGTGGGCGTATCAGTTGACGAAGAACACGCCGTTGGCCGACACCGAGGCTATGCAGAAACGGCGCGCGCTCTACACGGGCTATCCGCAGGCCCAGCGGCCGCCCGTGGTGATGAAGGGCGACAACCTCTCCTCGATGACCTACTGGCACGGCAAAATCCTCAATCAGTGGGCCAACGATTGGGTGAAGTATTTCAGCGACGGCGCCGGCAACTATGTGACGACGGCAATGGAGGACACGGGCACGATGCAATCGCTGACGTTTCTCACGAAGGCGAAGCGTGCCGATGCTGAGCGCGTGCTCGTGCTGCGCACGGCGAGCAATTTCGACATGCAATGGCCGGGCGGCGATGCCGCCGAGAGTCTGAGCGGCGAAAAGCTCGGGCCCGGTTACTCGGCCTATTTGCCCTCGCTCGATGCCGCGCACCGCGTCGGCAGCGTCGTCGTGCACGAACTCATCAAAAACTGGGCGACCTACGAGAAGAGCGTCCCGAAGAAATAGTTTCGGGACTGCGGTTGAGCCTTGCGCCGAGGAAAGTTTCGGCGGCGCTCTTCAGCTCAGCGCGACGCGAGCGTCGGTGCACCAGCGAGAACAAACTCATCGTGGAACGGGCGCAGGTGTTTGCGTATGGCGGTCAACTCACCGTCGGTGGGACTCGCGGGATTCGCGGCGGCAGGCGGGGCCCCGTAGCGTTCCAGGCACCGCGCGAGCACGGCGCGGGCTTCTTCGGAGCGGAGGCCGTGGGCACCGATAAAAAGCCCGGTGGGATCGCTCGCGAGGTCACCGCCCGTCGTGAGCTTCACGATGGGCATGCCCGAGAGTGCTAGGTGTTGGAGCGCGCGTTCGGCGCCCTGGAGAAAAAGTCCGTGGCGATTGCCGACGCCGACGACCCCCGCGAGCGCGTGATCGCGGCGGAGTTGGGCGGCGCAGACAAGGACTTCGAATTCGCCGGCGCCCTCGCGGACGGTGTCACCGGGCGACCAGGGGGCGCTTTTCAAAACCGCCACGCCGGGCGCGGCGGCGAGTGGGCTTGCGAGTGCGACCGCTGCAAGCGTGCTGAAAAAGCCACGACGCAAGGACGACCTCAGTGGAGTGATTGGCATCGGGTCGTTTTAGCAGAGCTTGTGCCGGCGGCGGACCGCGCACCGTCGCATTAATTCTTTTCCGCACTTGGGCGATTTGGCGAAATCGCGCGCATGGGCGGATTTCGAGGAATGCAAAAAAAGCCGGTCCCGACGAGGGACCGGCCTGGGGGAGTGATTGTGCGCTTCGTTCGTCGGGAACTTAGACTCCGGGCTTGGATCCGGCGGCCTTGAGTGCAGCGCGGATTTCGGCGCGCACGGACTCGGGCTGGCGATCCAACTGCACACGGCAGATCTCCATCACGCGGGGATGGGCGACGGCGTTGACAGCGAGCGATTGGCGGGCGGCGAGGTCGAGGCCGGGGCGATCGGCGCCCATGGCGTCGAGGATCGCGACGACGTGACGCTCATTGCCGCTGGCGAGGAAAGCGCCCCACTGGAGATTCATCGAAGACGGGGAGAGCACGGGAGTGTTGAGCGCGGGGGTAGTGGGTTGGGCGACGAGCCTCTCGATATCGGCACGCATGGAAGAATTGGCGCTCAAGTCGCGAAGCAGGGCGGCGCCCGACGGATGGCCGGACTGCCAGACCGCCGAGGCGACGAGGCTGCGGTGGGCGCGGGGAAGATCGGCGAGGTCCTTCACCCAGCCGTCGACGCGCTGCGGATTCTGGGCGAAAACAGAGCCGAGGAAACCGATCGTCAGCGCGGTGTGGCCGGTCTGATCGAGCCAGCCGGTGCGGCTGAGTTCGCGGACCGAGCGGGTGAGCTCGGCGGGGCGAGGGTTGCGGTAATAGCTTTCCAGCCAGTTTTGCGCCGAGGTATCGGCGAGGGCGGTGAGGGAGGACGCGAGCGCGAGGCCGGCGACCAGGAGGCACTTGAGGGCTTTCATGAGGAACTTGAGGTTTGGCGTTTACTGATACGGCCCGACGAATGGGGTGCGGACCGTTTGTGAAGCGCAGCTTATTTCCCGGGGGCACAGCGTAAAGAACCCTGTCGATGAAACCTTTTCATCGGCGGTTCCCGCTGTATTCGTGAAAGCATTTCGGCGCGTAGGCCGAGACAGAAGACGGGAGGCCCAAGAAACTGCCAAACCTGCCGACACCTCAAGTCGGTGGCCTCCCGTCCTCTGTAAAGTATTCCGGCGTCGCCGACTACCGGTGGGCGGCGAGCGGGGGCGTGCTGGCCGGGGGCTGGCGGTGCTTCGTGGCCTGCTCGTAGGCGTAGGCTAGCTTGAGGAGCGTCGGTTCCGAGTAGGGCATGCCGAGGAAGGAGAGGCCGGCCGGAATTGTGGCGCTGCTGTAGCCGATCGGGACGGTGATGATCGGGGTATAGATCATGAACGTGTTGATCGAGACGGCGCCGCCGTTGCTCTTGTAGGGGGGCGTCGTGGCCTGGGCGATGAGCGAGGGCTCCTGCTCGACGGTTTTCAGGGCGACAGCGTCGAGTTTCAGATCGGCCATGACCTTCGCGAAGTTGATCATGAGCTGCTCGCGGGCGCGGACGCTTTCGAGCACTTTGGCGGGATCGGCGGGACCGCGTGTGCCGGCGCCGCGACCGGCTCCGCCCGAGTATCCGGTGCCACCGTTCTTGGCCATGATTTGCTTAAAACCTTTTGCGAAGTCGGGGTGATTGTTGATGTCGGCGCGGGTCTTGATCTCGGAGTTCGGAGTGCGAGCCAAGTAGACGCGGAGGGCTTCATCGCTGAGCGTGGGGTCCGAGGCGCGTTTGGACATGAGTTCCTTCAGGTCGGGAACGACGATATCGACGACGGTGGCGCCGGCGGCTTTCAGTTCGTCGAGGGCTTTTTGGAACACGGCGTCGACGCGTTTAAAATCTTCAGAATCGGGATTTGCGCCGCTTCCGACCGATGCGCGGAGCACGCCGATGCGGGATCCCTTGAGGGCGGTTTTGTCGAGGAAGGCCGTGTAAGTTTTCGGCGTGTGGATGATGCCCATCGCCGTGATGGGGTCTTCGGGATCATAACCGACCATGCTGTCGAGGAGCTTGGCGAGATCGGTGACGGTGCGAGCCATCGGTCCCATCTGCGCAGTGGGAATCGGGTGGCCGTCCCACATGCCGGTGCGACTGATCAGACCGGGTGTGGCGCGCATGCCGGTCGAGGCAGCCCACGCGGCGGGGCGCTTGAGAGAGGAACTGGTTTCTTCGCCCAGCGTGACGGTGCAAAAATTTGCGGCGAGCGCGCCGCCGGAGCCGCCGGACGAGCCTCCGACGGTGCGGTCGAGCGCGTAGGGATTGCGGGAGTGGCCGAAGAGGGTGCTGTAGGTGTCACCGCCGGCGTATTCGCTGAGCGTGGTTTTGCCGAGGATGATGGCGCCTTCTTTGCGGAGTTTGGCGACGACGAAGGCGTCGAGGGGCGGGCGGTAGTTGGCGAAAACGGCGACACCTTGGGTGGTGGCCATACCGGCGGCGTCGATTTCATCTTTCACGAGGACCACGACACCGTGCATGGGGCCGGTGAGCTTGCCGGTTTTGGCGAAAGCGGCGTCGAGTTTGTCGGCTTCGGCGAGGGCGGCGGGATTGAGCGAGATGACGCAGTTGATCGACGGGCCCTTCTGGTCATACGCCTCGATCCGGTCCAAGTAGAGCTGCACGAGTTGGCGAGCGGTGAGTTCGCGGGCGAGGATGGCCGACTGGATATCGGATACGGTGGCCTCGACGACGTTGAACGTTTTGGCCGATACGGTGGGGGCGGAAATGAAGAGCGCTGAGCAAAGCAAGCCGGTAAGGCCGGTGCGGAACAGGTGACGAGGTTGGCGAAGGGCGAGCATGGGAAAGTGAATACGTGGAAAGGACGGTGGCGGGCGGAAGGGAAAGCCGATCAGTAGTCGAAGCGCTCGCCGGGCAGGGGCGGCGTGGTGGCGGGGATCTGGCGGTTGTGCGAGAGCTGCTCGTAGGCGTAGGCGACTTTGAACAGCGTCGGCTCGCTCCACGGGCGGCCAAGGAACTCGATGGCGATGGGACCGTTGTCCTTCTTGGTGTAGCCGGCGGGCACAAGGACGGCGGGCAGACCGGTGATGGAGCTGAAGTTGTTATCTTGATCGACGCCGCGCTCGAGGTGCGGAGGAGGCGGGACGCTCTTGAAAGGGTGAACGACCGCATCGAGGCGGTATTTGTCCATGAGTTCGACGAGGGCGGCCTTGAGGGTTTCCTGCGTGGTGCGACGCGCGAGGAAATCAGGGTGGTGCATCAGGGAATTGAATTCGCGGTAGGCCTTGACGATGCCGGGCTTGACGAGCGGGCCGCCCTTTTCGATCAGCTCGTCCATGTTGCGGATGACGGCGTTGGGGCCGAGGCGACGGAAGTAGAGGTTGTAGGAAAACTGGCCCTCGTAGGAGTTGGTGCGGGTGTCTTCGAGGAGTGTGAAGAGATTCAGGCCGGTGGAGATCGGGTCGACGATGATCGCGCCGGCTTCCTTCATCTGCGCGATGGCCCTTTCGACGAGCGCGATGCCCTCGGTGTGGATTTCGCCTTTGCGAAAGAGATCGCGAAACACGCCGATGCGGGCGCCGCGCAGGCCGGCTTTGTCGAGGAACGCGGTGTAGGGCTGCTTCGGCGTCATGCCGGGCGAGGAAATGGTTAGCAAATCCTCGGCATCGAAGCCCGCGACAATGGAGGTCATGGCGGCGACATCGTAGACCGTGCGCGCCATGGGGCCGCAGCGCTCCTGCGTAAACGACGTCATGATCTGGCCGGTGCGCGGAATCAGTCCGCGGGTGGGGGCGAGGCCGACGACGCTGTTGTTGGCGGTGGGATTGCGAATGGAGACGCCGGTTTCGCTCCCGAGGCCGAGGTGGGCGAAGCCGGCGGCGAGACTGGCACCGGTGCCACCGCTGGAGCCGCCGGGAGTGAGCGCGAGGTTGTAGGGATTCGAGGTGCGCCCGAGCACGGTGCTCTGGTCACCGCGGGGCGGGGTGCCGAACCAGTCGCTCATGTTGACCTTGGCGAGGATGATGGCGCCGGCGGCGCGGAGGCGGGCGACGACGGTGGCGTCGTAGGGTGGCTGCGAAGCCTTCAGCGGGAGAAAGCCACCGGAGGTCGGCAGGTCCTTGGTGTCGAAGAGATCCTTCAACACGACAGGGACGCCGTGGAGCGGAGAGCGCGGTCCCTTGGTCTTGCGCTCGGCGTCGAGGGCGCGGGCGGTTTCGAGCGCTTTGGCGTTGAGCGTGATGATCGAGTTGATGCGCGGGCCGGCCTGGTCGTAGGCCGCGATGCGGGCGAGGTAGAGGCCGACGAGTTTCTCCGAGGAGAGAGCGCCGGCGTCCATCGCGGCGTTGATATCGGCGAGCGTGGCGGTTTGCAGATCGAACGTCGCGCCGCGCGCGAGAGTCGCGAAAAGCAGCGACGCGACCGCGAGAGATTTAGCGAGTGCCTGCATGGGAAGCGGGCTCGTAGGTGAAGGACTCGCCGGGCAGCGCGGGAGTGGTCGCGGGATTCTTACGGTGCTTCGTGGCGACCTCATAGGCGTGCGCGAGTTTGATGATCTCGAGATCGGAGTGCTCGCGGCCGAGGAACTGGATGGCGATTGGGAAGTTCTTCGACGGGGTGTAGCCGCCGGGGACGACGACGGCGGGGAGGCCGGTGGTGGAGGTGAGGTTATTGGTGCCGGGACGGTCACCGTAGCTGCCACCGCGACGTTCGCCGCCGGTGGAGGCGGGGCGGGCGGAATCGCGCACGGGCACAATGAGCGTGAAGGGCTGCACGAAGCCATCGAGTTTGTAGCGCGTCTGAAGCTCCGCGATGAGATCGATGTAAACGCGGCGCGCGGCATAGCGGGCGAGGTAGTCGGGACTCTTGTCGGGAGGCGGGAGCGCGGCGGCGGTTAGCATGGAGGCGCCGAATTTGTCTTGGCCGACTTTTGCGATCATCTCGGCGGTGTTTTTAAACGGAGCCGCGGAACCGAGGCGGGCGAGGTAGGCGTCGGTGAACCCAAATTTTTCGTATTCGGCGGTGCGTCCTCGGCCTTGGCCGGTATCGGTGGCGATTTGCGGATTTCCGGTGAGGAGCGGATCGACGATGTAGGCACCGGCGGCACGTAGATCGGCGAGGGCTTTCTCGAATACCGCGCGCGGCTCGTCGAATTCGGTGCCGGCGGGAATCATTTCGCGGAGGACGCCGAGGCGTTTGCCCTTGAGCGTCGCGGTTTTGAGGTGCTGCGCCCAATCGTCCTGCGGGAAATGACCCATTGGACTGAAGGTGGTGAAATCCTCGGCGTCCCAACCGGAAATCACGGAGTAGAGCGTCGCGACGTCGTAGACGCTGCGGCCCATCGGGCCCGGGCGGTCTTGGGTGGCGCCGCGCGGGACGATGCCGGCGCGGCTGACCATGCCGTAGGTGCCGACGAGTCCGACCACGGAACAGTTGGACGACGGGCTTTGCACGGAGACGCTGGTGTCGGTGCCAATCGCTAGGGTCGCGAACGTCGCGGCCATCGCGACGCCGGAGCCGTTGCTGGAGCCGCCGGGGGAGAGGTCCAAATTGTAGGGATTCAGGCTCTCGCCGATCGGGTGAGTCGCGTCGAAGCCGGGACCGAACCAATTCGTCGTGGAAACCTTGGCGAGGATGATGGCGCCGGCGGCTTTCATGCGGGCGACGATGGTGGAATCACGGGGCGGAATCGGGGCGCCGAACGGTTTGAAGCCGGCGGTCGTCGGGAGGCCCGCGACGTCGATCAGGTCTTTCAATACGACCGGAATGCCATGGAGCGGGGAGCGCGGGCCCTTGGCTTTGCGCTCGGCGTCGAGCGCGCGCGCCTCGTCCAAGGCGCGTGGATTCAGGGTGATGACGGCGTTTACCTTGGGGCCCGCTTTGTCGTAGGCCTCGATGCGCTTGAGGTAGAGCCCGAGGAGTTTCTCGGAGGTGAGCGCGCCGGCGTCGAAGGCGGCGTTGATGTCGGCGACGGTGGCGGTGGTGAGTTCAAACGAGCGCGGCGTGGCGAGGGCGAGCGGAGCGGCGGCGAGGACCGCGGCGAGAGTGATCGAGCGAAAAGAGATCATGTGGAGACGAGGCGGGAGGCGGCGGGGCAAACGAGGCGGAAATAAAGTGCGCCCCATGGAGCGGGGCGCACGCGACGGTTAGAACGCGCGGCGCAGGGTGAGTTGCCAGCGCCGGCCGGGCATGGCTTGGGCGAGGGCGTCACCCAAGGTGTCGCCGGTGCGGGGCTTGAAGTAGCGTTTGTCGAGGGCGTTGAAGAGATCCAGTTTCACGTTCCATTTTCCGAATCCCCAGAAAACGTTGGTGTTGTAGATGTAGTTCGGCGGGAGGCGCACGATGCCGAGGCGACCAGTGTCCACGGCCGAGAGGTAGTTGGCGTTGATCGTGAAACCGATGCCGTTGCGCAGGGTGTAGCCGGTGCTGAGCGCGGCCTGCGTGCGGGGATTGCCGCTCTTGTATTTGAATGCGGCTACGTTGTCCGGGAGCGTGACGCGGCTGCGACCGCCGTAGAGAAACGCCTCAGCAGGGTAGACGACTTTGCCGGTGACGGGATCAACGACGTCTTGAAACCCGAGCGTGCGGGCGTCGACGAGCATCGTGCCGCCGCTGTTGGGAATAAATTCTGTTTCCTGCTGCAGGGCGTAGGCGGTGACGAAGAAGCTCTTGATCGGCACCCACTTCACTTCGAATTCGGCACCGGTCGTGGTCGTGGAGCTGGCGAAGGCGCCGGCGGTCGCGGTGGCGGCAGCGGGATCTTCGTCGGGCGACTGCAGAATGATGCGCGTCTGCTCGTAGACGGAGGCGGTGACGAACACGGTGTTCTTGAAGAAACTCGATTTGACGCCGGCCTCTTTGAGTTCGGCACTGCCGATGTGGCCGGCGGCGATGATGGCGTCGCTGATACGGTTGTCGCTGCCGTCGAGAGCGAGACTGGAGCGCGCGAGGGTAACGTAGGGGCGGATGCCGAACGGCAATTGGTGCGAGAGACTGGCGCTCCACGAGACGCCGTCGTCGGTGCCGCGAGAGGACGTGGCGGTGGTAATCTGGCGGAGCGGATTCGCGTTCGAGGTGCCGGCACCGCCGATGGCCCAGACTCCGGCGTAGTTCCAGTTTTTCGCTTTGGAGGAATCCCAGCGACCGCCGACGATCAGGTTAGTTTTCTGGAGCAGATCGATGTCGAACATCGCGCCGGCGCCAGCCTCGGTGAACGACGTGCGGCCGTGAGAGGTCCACGGGAAACTGTCGTCGCTGAGCGGGTCGGCGTTTTCGAAGGGATTCGCGAAGGTGGTGTTGGGCGTCATGCCGCCGCGCTCGTCGACCCACGTGGGCGCCATCGCGTCGGAGCGGTGGGTGCCGTAGTCGCCGCCGCTGCTCTTCGTGTTGGCCCGGGTGTAGCGGAAATTTATGGACGCGAGGCTGTTGATGGCGACCCAGTCCGGGAGACGGTTGAGGCGTTTCACGGCGGTGAGTTTGTCCTCCCAGAGCAGCACGTCGTTCTTCGGGCTGAACGGCTGGTTGGAGATTTTGTATTGGTCCATGCTGTCGAAGAAAATTTGGTTCTTCACCGTGAAGTCCGGGTTGCGGTCGTAGATCAGGTCGAAGTAGCCAGTGACGAGTTCGGCGCGGAGGTTGCGCTCGAAGGCGGCGGAGCGGCGCATGTCGAGGGTGTCGTAGCCGACCGTGGTGGGATCGAGCACCATGCCGACGGGCACTTGGGCGTTGCCGGGACGAGGAGCACCAATGCCTTGGGCGCGGAGGAGGCCGGTCGGATCTTTCGAGGGGTTCGCGACGAGGTAATTATACATGTTCAGCGGAATGCCTTTCACCTTCGGAAAGCTGCCGACGGGGAGCGGCTTGCCGGCGCTGTCGAGCGGCCACGGGAAGGTTTGGATGAGCGGGAGATTGTTGCCGCTGATCGTGCCCGTGACGGGTGACGCGCGGAACATCTCGCGGATGCCGACTACGCCGCTGCCGTTGAGGTCGAGATTCACGAGGGCGGAACCGCGGATGTAACGACCGGTGTCGACGAGATCCTGCGTGAAGCGGCCGGTGAGGGCGCCGGCGGTGCGGGAAACTTGGTAAGACATACCGCTCTCCAAGCGAAGACTCCCGAACACGTCGTCGAGGCTAACGGACCCCTGCGCAATTTCTTGTTCGATGGGCACGCCTTTGGCGAAGGATTCGGAATCCTCCTTCAGGCCGTAGACGTAGTAGCCGCCCTTGCGACCGGCGAGTTCGACGGGACCGCCGACGCCGAATGACGCTTCGCTGCGTGCGTAGGTGCCCACGATGGCCTGCATGAAGCCCTCGGGTGCGGTGAGGTATTTGCCGGTTTTGGCGCGGCCGGATTTTGGCGTGGCATTGGTGTAGCCGCCGATCTTGCCCATACCGAAGATTGGCGAAGGCGGGCCTTTGACGACCTCGATGCTGTCCATGGCGGCGAGCACGCTGCGGGCGTTGCCCTGCAAGGAGAGGCGACGCATGCCGCGAAAGTAGGTATCGGCGGGAACGTTACGGACATCGATGCCGCCCTGGATGCCGAAGCGCGTCGTCGTGAATACACCGGGCACGACGCGGGCGAGATCTTCGACCGCGGAGAGCGAGAAACGCTCGATGGTTTCGCCGCTGATCAGCGAGGAGGAACGCGGAGTTTCCAGCAGCGTCTTGCTGAAACCGAACGCGCTTTCGACGGGCTGCGTGGGCAGGACGTAGTTCGGATCCTCGATCTTCTGGGACGTTACGAATTTCTCGAGCACGAGGATGTCTTCGGTCTTGGCGGGCTCGGCGGCCGCGACGAAAGCAGGCAGCGCAATAGCGAAAATTAGCGGTGTGAACCCGGCCCGTTGGCTGCCGGGCGAAGGACGGTGGTGCGGTGCGTGGATCGAGCGATGCATAGAGTGAGAAAAGGGCCGGTTCGGCTGAGAAAATATTTGCAAGGGCCGGGCATTGCCGGCGTGTTTGCCGCAACCTGATTGAGTCCGTGGCTTGCGGGTGCGGTTGAGTGATTGGCGTTATTCAGCGGCAAGCGTTACCCCGGGCTCACTCAGGCCTTTTTGCAGGCGCAGTGAACCGGGGAGGCTGGATGTGGGCGTGCACGGTGCTGGGACACAGCTCCGGCGAACGGAAGTCGTCGCGGGTCAGACAGACGACGGTCAAGGGGCGGCGAGCGCAGGGCTCATCGCAAAAGGCGACCGCAGCGGGTCACCTCGTGGTGGCGGACTTAGTGTCGTGCGTGATCCATGGATTGCGGGTGGTGTTGAGGAGTGATTGGCGAATCACTCCTAGCACACGCGATGCCACCCGCCGAGCGGGCGTGCACCGTGAACAATTTTGTCAGGGGCCGGCGCGTGGGATGAGTCCCCGCGCCAAGTTCTCTCGACGCATCAGCCCGGAAAGGCGTCGTCGATCAGTTCGCAGAAATGGTGGATCAAAAACAGGTGCGCCTCCTGCGTGGCGGGACCGCAGTTGCCGGGAATGATGAGATCGCAGGTGGCGAGGCCTTTGGCTTGGCCGCCGCCGCGACCGAGGAAGGCGATGGACTCGAGGTTCTGTTTTTTCGCCTCGTGCAGGGCGGCCAGGATATTCGCGGAATTGCCGCTCGTGGTGAGGACGACGAGGAGATCGCCGGGACGGGCGAAGCCGGCGACTTGGCGGGAGAAGGCGTGTTCGTAGCCGTAATCGTTAACGACGCAGGTGAGGAGCGAGCCGTCGGCGGAGAGGGCGATGGCGGGGAGGGCGCGGCGGTCTTTCGCGTAACGACCGACGAGTTCGGTCGAGAAGTGGGCGGCCTCGGCGGCGCTGCCACCGTTGCCGCAGATCAAAAGTTTTCCGCCGCGGCGGAGCGTCGCGAGGATCATCTCGCCGGCGCGGTCGATCTCCGGCCGGATTTCGGCGAGGGCTTGAAACGTGCGGAGCGTGTCGGCGAGGGAGGCTTCGAAGGAGCGCATGGGTTGCGGAAAAGTAGCGAGCAGTGAGTAGCGGGTAGCGAGGAGAAAAAGGCACAAAGGAGGGCGGGGTGTGATCGTGAGTTCCGTTGCCCCGCTGCGCGCAAACGAAGCACGCCGACAGCTTCCGCGATTGTTCGGGCATACGCCCCGCATTTCCCATCCGCAGGCTTCGTGATTTTCCCGCCAATCCGTCTGATAGCGGACGTTTTGTTCATAGTTCACACATGTCCCCTATTTCTGCCTTCTGTCCACGACGCCGAACTCGCCTCCCTTCCGGGGGCAAGCAAAGAGCCCGCCGGGTGAGGCGGGCTCTCGTGGAGAAGTCTGGATTGCGAGACGTGGCTAGTCTCGCCGACCGTCCCAATGGCGCCAGCCGTGGTCGCGGTCGTCGTCATCGTCGTCGTCCCTACCGTCGCGGCCATCGTCCTCATCGTCGTCCGAGCGCAGGTTAACCGTGATTGTGAACGTGCCGGTGCTGATGTTGCCCGCCTCGTCCTTGGCGGTCACGGTGACGGTCGTCGTCCCGATCGGGAAGCGGCTGCCGGAACGGTGGCTGAAATGAACGCTGAGGTCCCGGCGTTCGCTTCCGAGGTCGAGGACATCGACGTCATAGCGGACTTTCCGCCCGTCGGACTGCTTGGTGCTGCGGACGATGTCCTCCGGGAGAATCAGCGTGGGGGCCGTGACATCGCGGACCGTGATCACGACGGTGTCGGTGCTGGTTTCGCCGGACTCGTCGGTGACTTCGAGTGTGAGGGTATGGGCGCCCACGTCGAGCGAGGTCGTGAGGACGGCGTCGGTGCCGAGCACTTTACGGCCTTCGCGCCACTCGTAGGTGAGGACATCGCCGTCATCCGGGTCCGTCGAGCCGCTGCCGTCCAACGTGACAAAGGCCTCATTGCCGATTGTAGCATCAACGGTCTGGTTCGGGCCGGCGGCGGCCGCGGGGCCTTGGTTGATCGCCATGGCGATGACCGTGCCGCTCAACTCCGTGATCTTCGGCGTGCTGGTGTTGCTGAAGGTGACGGTGAAACGCCCGCCGGACACCGTGCCATCGAGGTTGTTGTTCATGCTCTTGGTGGGATTGACCCCGCCGCTGCCTTTGATGGGAGCCCAGGTGGTGCCATTGAAGTAGCGAAGGACGAGCCTGGCCTCGGCACCGCCGGTGACGGTCGAGCTGTAGTAGAATCGCACGGTCGCCGTATCGGCCGGGTCAGCGCCGGCAATCTGGAGATCCACGAGGCCACCGCCGGTGTTGATGCGCGTGCCAGTCGTCGGGTTCGACGAATAGGTGGCGGTGGTCAACGTGGCAGGTTGGGCGGCTAGGGCGCTGTGCGTGAGCGTGGCCGAGAGACCGGCCTGACCCGCGGTATTCGGCACCGTCGCGGACGAGGCGGTCTGGCCCGGCGCTGCGCCCGTGGTGTTAATCCGGCTGACGCTCGCCGCCCGCACCGTAAACGGCTTGGGTTGGGAGATCACGGTGCCGTTCAGCACGGTGACCGGCACCGTTGCGATACCGTTCGCCGGCGAAGGCACCAGGCTCGCGGGAACTACGGCTGCCAATGTCGTGCCGTTCACGTAGCTGGTGACGAGCGCCGTGGAACCGAAGCGGACGACGGACGACGAGGTGAAACCGGAGCCGGCGACGGTGATCGTGGTGCCGGCGGTGCCGCCGACGATCGAATTGGGCGAGACGCTGTTTAGGATCGGGCCGCCGTTGACAATGACCAACGTGCCGGGTGCCGAGCCGGTGTAGTTGCCATCGACGACGCTGGCGGTCACCGCATAGGTGCCGACCGCCGCCGGGGGCGTCAGAGAGCCGCCGGGGTAAGTGTAACGGAGGGCCAGTCCGGCTGGCGTGGTGGTGGCCATGGCGGCTTTCGGCGTGCCGTCATAGGTCTGCGCGTAGGGGCTGAAGGTCACGACGGCGATGCCCGGTGTGATCCGATTGGTGATCTGCCTGGAGCCAATGTTGTTGTAGTTTGGAGTTCCGGTGAAGCTCCAGGTATCGGTGGCGTAGGTGCCAAGATTGGTGTGCGTGGTTCTGCTAAGGTTGACCGTCCCGACCCTAGACCCGGTCTCGCCGTTCACTCCGGCAATCGACGCGGTGGCGGTGTGGGGCAGGCCATCATAGGGCACATTGTAGGGCGTGACGGTGACCGTCGCGTTGGCCTTGTTGATCACATTACGAACCGTCCCGGACCTAGCATTATAGTTCGGGCTGCTGAAGGTCCATTGATCGAAGGTGTAGGTGCCGGCATTGGTGTGCGTCGTGCGGCTTAGATTGACCGTGCCGACGATGGGGCCGGTTTCGCCGTTGACGCCCGTGAGCCTCGTGACGGTCGCCGTGTGCGGCTGGCCGTTGTAGGTCACAGTGTAGCCCGCGACCGCGACGTTCGCGCTGGCCTTGTAGATTTGACTACGAGCCGTCCCGGACAGGCTATTGTAGTTGGGGCCGCTGAAGGTCCATGTGTCGGTGGGGTAAAGGCCGGCATTGGTGTGAATAGTGCCGCTCAAATTGACCGTGCCGACGGTGGCGCCGGATTCGCCGTTGACGCCCGTGAGCCTCGTGACGGTCGCGGTGCGCGGCTGGCCGTTGTAAGTCACGGTGTAGCCTCTGACAGAGACGGTCGCATTGGCCTTCGTTATCGTGTTGGTGATCGTCGAGCCGGTGATGTTGTTGTAGTTGGCCGTGCCGGCGAAGCTCCAGGAGTCGGTGTAA
Source organism: Opitutus sp. GAS368 (assembly GCA_943372705.1). Classification (GTDB taxonomy): domain Bacteria; phylum Verrucomicrobiota; class Verrucomicrobiia; order Opitutales; family Opitutaceae; genus GAS368. The sequence goes on from CALRZR010000063.1 coordinate 22,538, forward strand.
GTGCCGGCGTTGGTGTGCGTCGTGTTCAGGGTGACGACGCCGACGGTGGCACCGGTCTGGCCGTTGACGCCGGTAATTGACGTGACGGTCGCCGAGCGCGGCTGGCCGTTGTAAATCACGTTGTAGGGCGTGACGACCACGGTGGCGTTGGCTCGGTTGATCGTGTTGGTGATCGTCGTGGCGGCGATGTCGTTGTAATTGGCCGTGCCCGTAAAGCTCCACGAGTCGGTAGCGTAGGTGCCGGCGTTGGTGTGCGTCGTGTTCAGGGACACGACGCCGACGGTGGCGCCGGTTTCGCCGTTCGCGCCGGTAAGTGAAGTGACCGTCGCCGACCGTGGCTGACCGTTGTAGGTTACATTGTAGGGCGTGACGACCACGGTGGCGTTGGCCTTGTTGATCGTGTTGGCGATCGGCGTGGCGGCGATGTCGTTGTAGTTGGCCGCGCCCGTGAAGCTCCACGAATCGGTGGCGTAGGTGCCGGCGTTGGTGTGCGTCGTGCCGCTCAAGTCCGCGGCCCCGACGGTGGCGCCGGTCTCGCCATTGACGCCGGTGATCGACACGGTCGCCGAACGCGGCAGGCCGTTGTAGGCCACGCTGTAGGGCGTGACGACCACGGTGGCGTTGGCCTTGGAGATCGCGTTGGCGATCGGCGTGGCCGCGATTTCGTTGTAGTTGGCCGCGCCCGTGAAGCTCCACGAATCGGTGGCGTAGGTGCCGGCGTTGGTATGGGTCGTGCCGCTCAAGTTCGCGGTGCCGACGGTGGCGCCGGTCTCGCCATTGACGCCGGTGATCGACGCGGTCGCCGAACGCGGCTGGCCGTTGTAAGTCACGTTGTAGGGCGTGACGACCACGGTGGCGTTGGCCTTGGCGATCGCGTTGGCGATCGTCGTGGCGGCGATGTCGTGGTAGTTGGCCGCGCCGGTGAAGCTCCACGAATCGGTGGCGTAGGTGCCGGCGTTGGTGTGCGTCGTGCCGCTCAAGTCCGCGGTGCCGACGGTGGCACCGGTCTCGCCGTTTACGCCAGTGATCGATGCGACGGTCGCGGCATGTGCGTTACCATCGTAGGTCACGCTATAGGGTGTGACGACCACGGTGGCGTTAGCCTTGCCGATTGTATTGGTGATCGGCGTGGCGCTGAGGTCGAGGTAGTTGGCCGCGCCGGTAAAGGTCCACGAATCGGTGGCGTAGGTGCCGGCGTTGGTGTGCGTCGTGTTCAGCGTCACGGCACCGACGGTGGCGCCGGTTTCGCCGTTTACGCCGGTGATCGAGGCGACGGTGGCGGAATGGGGCAGGCCGTCGTAAGTGACGGAGTAGGGGTTAACCACAACCGTCGGCGCCGCCTTGCCAATGATGAGTGTGCCGGAGGCGGAGCCGGTGTAGTTGTTGTCCGCGATCGAAGCGCTGACATCGTAGGAGCCGGCGTTGATGCGCCCGCCGACGTAAGTGAAGGCGACCGGCAGTCCGGACGGCGACGTCGTAGCCGAAGCCGATCTCACCGTGCCATCGTAGGTTGGGTTGAGACTGCCGAGCGCAATGGTGGCGGTGGCCTTGCCGACCGCGAGCGTGTCCGAGGCGGGAGCACCGGAGTAGTTGGGGTCGGTAATGGTCGCGACCACCGTGTAGTTGCCCGCCGCGGTCGGCGCGCTGCTCGCACCATTGTAAGTCACGGACGTTGCCACGCCTGCCGGGCTCGTCGTCACCGTCGCCGAGCGCGGCGTGCCATCGTAGGTCTGGCTGAGGCTGGCGGGCGTAAGCGTGACTGTCGCCGCGGCCTTTCCAATGACGAGAGTGCCGACGGTGTTGCCGGCGTAGTTGGCGTCGGTGATCGTCGCGGCGAAATTGTAGGAACCGGCGTTGATGCGACTGCCGACGTAGTTGAAAGTGACGGTGAGCCCGGACGGCGTGGTGGTCGCGGTCGCGGATTTCTCAGCGCCATCATAGATCTGGCTGAGTCCGCCGAGCGCGATGGTTGCGACGGCCTTGTTAACCGTGATCGTGAGCGTGCCCGTGCCGATGCCCCCGGAGTTGGTGGCGGAGAGACTGATCGTAAACGTGCCTGATTGCGTGGGCGTGCCGGAGATGGAGCCCGAGGTGGGGTTGAGGCTCAGCCCGGAGGGCAGGCCGGTGGCGGCGTAGCTCGTGGGTGAGTTGGTCGCGGCGATTTGGTAGCTGAAAGAGCTGTTGTAGGTGCCGCTGGCCGTGGCGCTGGTGACGACGGGCGCTGCGACCGAAGATGCGGTCGTGTTCTTCAGCACTCCGAAGCTCCGGGAATTGCGGACCACAACGCCGATGTCGGTTTTACCGTCGTTGGTGAAGTCGGCCGTGAAGACGAGAGTGGGAACGAACTGGGCCAGAAAATTGATGGGCGCGCCGAAGCCGCCGCTCCCGTTGCCGGGCAGAACCGCGACGTTGTTAACGCCAGGGCTCACGTTGTTGTTGTAGACGCTCATCACGGCGTCGAGTTTGCCGTCACCGTTGAGGTCGGCTACAGCCACCGAGAAATTGCCGCCGAAGCCGCCACCACCGGCCATGCCGGGAATGGCGAACAAAGTCGGGGCGCTGAACACGCCGCCACCGTTGTTCAAATAGACCAGCAAACCTACTGAGCCGGCGGACAGATTGCTGATGAGCAGATCCGGCCGGCCATCCCCGTTCACGTCGGCCACGGCCGCAGCAACGGGAAGGCCCGGCAGGACCGCATTGTTGGGCAGGAGGCCCGACGGGGCTTGGAGCGTGCCATCGCCGTTGCCGAAAAAGATGTCGGTCGCACCCGCTTGGGCGGAGACCGTGACAAAGTCGGCCTTGCCGTCGCCATTCACATCGACGATGACGCCGGGCCCGGTGCTTGGACCGCCCGCGATCGGGATGATATTCGTGACTTGTCCAGGGGTGAATGTGCCGGTGCCGCCGTTGCTCGTCCAGATCTGGAGATTTCCTACGCTCGTGCCGATGATGAAGTCGGGCCAGTTGTCGCCATTCAGATCGCCCACCGTGACGGGACGAACGCCCAGGAACGGAATCCAATGATGCGTGGTTGTGAATTGGGGCACGCCGTTGACGTCATTCACGCCCGTGTTGAGCAAGACACTAACGAAGGAGTAGTTGACGAAATTGATGCCCACGACCGTGACGCAGACCAGATCGAGCCGTCCGTCGCGATTCATGTCGACCGCCTTCAAGTCGCCGGTGCCACCGACCACCCTGGGCGATGTTGTAACGGGTGAGACGAGATTTGCGGGGAGGTTTACGACGTTGCTGAGGGAAACAGCAGGCAGTGTCAGGAGACGATCGACGAAGCTCCCGGTGCCATTCCCCAGCAACATGCGCAGCCCGTTGTTGCCGGGAATCACGACGTCAGAACTGCCGTCGCCGTTGATGTCGCCCACGGTGGCACTATCCGGGAAACCCGAGCTCACGTCGACCGGCGTCTGAACGATTGCATTAAACGTGGGCGGCGGCGGGGGCACGGTGGTGTTGGTGAGCACCGCGAAACTGTCCGGGTTGTATTGGTTCGGACTTAGCGTCGAGACGTCGGGCTTTCCGTCACCGTTGTAGTCGGCCACGATCAAATTTAGCGGCCGCTGATTGGTCTTGAAATAGAACGGGGTGCCGAAGGTGCCGGTTCCGTCCCCGAGTTTGATCGCGATGCCATTGGTGCCGGTGCCGCTGCCGAAGTCGCTCATAACCGCATCGAGCTTTCCGTCGCCGTTGATATCGGCGAGGGCGAGCGAATAGGGATTGATGAGGCCGGAAGCCGTCACCGTGGCGCTGCTGAAGGTCCCGTTACCGTTGTTCAGATAGCGCTCCATGTTGCCGGTGTGGAAGTCCACCGTCATGAAATCCAGCTTGCCGTCGCCGTTGAAATCGGTCGCGACGGGAAACAACCCAAAGGATGGGATGATGTAGGGCGTCGCCTGAAAGGTGCCGTTCCCATTGCCCCAGAAAATGTCAGTCGCGCCGGCCTGGTTGCTGGTCACGAGAAAGTCGGTTTTGCCATCGCCGTTGAAGTCCGCGATGAGGCCGGGGCCGACGGAGGGACCGCCGTTGGAGGGTTGAATAAAGAAATAGTTTGGATCGCGCGTAAACGTGCCGTTACCGCTATTCTTATACACGGAAACGACGCCACCCGCGTTGCCGACGATGAAATCGGGCCGGCCATCGCCAGTTAGGTCGCCCACCGTCAACGAGCGGAAGGATTGAAAGTAACCGTAGTAGTGCGTGATCGCGAACTGCGGCACACCGTTGGCATCGTTGCCGGTGTTGATCATCACCGAAACAAAATCGAGCGGCGCGAAGTTGAGATGCACGCCCATGAGGACCACGAGGTCGGGCTTGCCGTCGCCATTGAGGTCCGCCGCTTTGATCCCACCGTAGCCGTCGACCGCGTGAGGCAGGCTGGTGTTAAATTGGGCGGGAAGTTCGACGACATTCGCCGGCGTCATCGCCGAGGCGTCATAGTTCTGCACCGAAAACGAGCCGTTGCCGTTGCCCAGCATGATGTGGAGAATGCCACCTCCATCCGTGACGATGGCGTCCAGTTTGCCATCGCCGTTGAAGTCAGCCACCGCCGCCGAATTCGGGGCGGCGTAGCTCGCTCCATTTTGGTAGGTTGTAACGAGTGTGTTGAAGGTGGGGGCTTGGGCGAATGATGGGATGGGCAGAGCAAACGCGACTAAGGCGAGAACAACCGGCAGGGCGCGCGCGAGGGAGGTCAATCGCTGGCCGAGCCGACGATGGATGGGTGTGGGTGTGGTTTTCATGACGAGAGCGAAATAGTCGAAAGGGGGCTTGGCCCTTCATGCGCGAAAAACCATCGGAAGGGGCCATGGGCGCGGCATTTTACTCCAGCTGGGATCGTTACGGAGTTGTGTCCGTCTCGTTCAGCGATCGTGAAAACGGGAAAGGCAACGTCTGCGCATCGATCTGGTGTGCGGCATCGCATTGGCTGGGAGCGCGCGCCGCCTTCGTCAGCGCAACTTCGCGGGCGAAGGCTTGCCTCTGCGGTTTTTCCTCCCACTGCGCGAATCGACGGACCCGGGTGAGTGTAGTGGTTCCCCAATGCCATTGCAAAATAGCCTCGGTCTGTGCCGGTGGGGCGCGCTGGATCTCGTCCAGGATCGCGGCGCCATCCGCCTTCCAGTGATACGGCATGGGCTTGAGGTTGTGGTGCGTGAGGCGGACGTTGATGGCGGTGACCAGTTCCGTGACGCTCACGAAGGTGCCTACGCGAACGACGTCGTCAGTGAGTTGGCGAAAGAAGCGTGCTTGATCTCGTTGGCCGCCCAAATTCGTCGCACGCTCGCCCGCGACACCCTGGTTTGGCGAGCCATCGCCCGCCCGCTCCAGCGGGTCCGATGCGGCGGCAGGTGCGTCGACTGCGTGGGCCGCCAGTGACTCGCGGAAAGGGTGGTCAGAGGTGGTCTGGGGGCTGCCGTCGTTTGGACAGGTTGGGCGATGCGCTTGAAAAGTGCGTTGGGGTCAACGCGCTTCACCTCGCAGGAAGGCCGTGCGAATCCGGGCTCGCAAGCGGGCGGGCGCGACGCACACCTTTGGCGCGATGCGGCTGCGCAAACTCACTCTCCGGCATTTTCGCAACGTGGGCTTTGCCGCGCTCGAATTTTCCGGGCGGCAGCAGTTTTTGGTCGGAGCGAATGGGCAGGGAAAAACGAATTTGCTCGAGGCGGCGGGTTTTCTGACGGCGCTGCGCTCGTTTCGGGCGGCGGATAACAAGCTCCTCGTCGGGCACGGGCAGCACACGGCGGCGATTGCGTGCGAGCTCGATCACGAGCGCCAAGCGGAGACCAAGGTGACGATCAAGTTGCGGCACGACGGCAAGGAGCTGTGGTGCGACAATGCGCGGGTGACGCGACTCGCGGATTACCTCGGGAAATTTCCGACGGTGGTGTTTTCGTCACAGGATTTGCAGCTCGTGCGCGGGTCGCCGGCGGGGCGGCGGCGCTGGCTCGACATGACGCTGGCGGCGATGGATGCGACGTATTTGCGGGCGCTGCAGACCTTCACGCGGGCGTTGGCGGAGCGGAATGCGCTTTTGAAAAAGGGCAACGCGGGCGACGGACAGCTCGCGGCATTTGAGCAGACGCTGGCGCCGGCGGCGGCGCAGTTGATCGCGTTGCGGACGGAGGGCCTGAAGGTGATCGGGAAAGCGGTGAAGGCGGCCTACGGTCGGGTGTGCGACGACGCGGAGCCGGCGGGCTTGAAGTATGAACCGAATTTTGCCGAGGCCTCGGCGGAGGCGTTGCTCGCGCGCCTGGAGTCGGGGCGGGCGCGGGATATGCAGTTTCGCACGACGCTGGTGGGGCCGCATCGCGATGATTTCAATTTCACCGTGCGGCACACGGCGGCGAAGGATTTCGCGTCGGAAGGGCAGCAACGCTCGCTTGTGCTCGCGTTGCGACTGGCGCAGGCGGCGTGGTTTCAGGACAAGAGCGGCATCCGGCCGGTGCTGCTGGCGGACGACGTGCTGGGCGAACTCGATCCGGCGCGGCGGCGGCGGTTTTGGGCGGCGATCGATTCGGAGTCACAAGTGATCGCGACCGGCACGAGTTTGCCGGATGCGGAGCTGGGCGCGTGGCAGGTGTTTGAGGTGGCCGACGGGGATTTTGTGGAAAAGATGTCGAAGACGGAGGCGGGTGCGTGACGTTCGAACCGTGGCAGTGGGTGCTGGCGGCGGTGGCGGCGCTGGTCGTGGGAATTTCCAAAGCCGGCATCGGCGGGCTGGGGATGCTCGCGGTGTTGATTTTCGCGCTGATCATGCCGGCGAAGCAGGCGACGGGCGTGGTGCTGCCGCTGTTGTGTTTCGGGGACATCATCGGTGCGGCGACTTATCGGAAACACGCGAAGTGGGCGCATATTTGGCGGCTGTTTCCGTGGACGGCGGCGGGGGTGGTGCTCGGCTATTTCGCGCTCGACCGCGTGACGGAGCGGGAAGCGCGGGCGATGATCGGGTGCATCGTGCTCGGGCTGGTGGTGATGCATTTTGTCCGGCGGCGATTCGCGGGGCACGAGGCGGAGCACGGCGGATGGTTTGCGCCGATGATCGGCGTGCTCGCGGGATTTACGACGCTGGTGGCCAATGCGGCGGGGCCGTTGATGGTGCTTTACATGCTGGCGATGCGGCTGCCGAAACTGGATTTCGTGGGCACGAGCGCGGTGTTTTTCCTGATTCTGAATTTGTTCAAGGTGCCGTTCATGGTGCACCTCGGGCTGATCAATACTCAGAGTTTTTCGATCAATCTGTGGCTGGCGCCGATCGTGGTCGCGGGGGCGTGGTTCGGGCGGAAACTGGTGATGAAGATCGAGCAGCGGACGTTTGAAAACATCGCGTTGACCTTGAGTGTGGTCGCGGGGTTCAACCTTCTCTACCGAGCATGGCGCGGATGAACGTAAGGCAGATGTGGGCGGCGAAGCTGGCGGGAAAACCCGTGCCGGCGGCGGTGGCCGTGCCCACGAATGGCGCGGCGTCGGGGCAGGCGTCGTTGGGTGTGCGGGCGCGGACGCCGTTCAGCGGGGTGGTGCTGGGAATCGATCCGTCGCTGCGCGGGACGGGCTTGGCGCTGATCGAGTTTGTCGTGGGGCGACAGCCGGTGCTGTTGCGGTGTCAGACGGTGAAAGTGCACGCGAAGCTGCCGATGGCGGTGGCGCTGGGGGAGATTCACCGGGCGGTCGCGGCGTATCTCGATGCGGCGACGGATGTGCGGCACGTCGCGCTGGAGCAGACGATCTTCGTGCAGAATTTTCAGACGGCGCAGATTCTCGGCGCGGCGCGCGGGGCGGCGATCTCGGCGGCGGCGTTGCGGGACAAACCGGTCTACGAGTATGCGCCGTTGCGCGTGAAGCAGGCGGTGGTAGGCGCGGGGCGGGCGAGCAAGGAGCAGATGGCGCGCACCGTGATGGCGCTGCTGGGACACGGGCGGACGCTGGCGCTGGACGAGGCGGACGCAGCGGGCGTGGCGCTGTGCCATGCGTTTACTTGGCGGGAGTGAGGGAGGAAGGGCGGAAGGACCAAGGACCAAGGACCAAGGACCAAGGGACAAGCGGCAAGGGACGGACGAACGGGAGTCGGATTTCTTGACCGCTCAGGGATTTCGCCAACGGGCGAGATCTTGGGATTGGGGCTGCGGCTGATCGCCGACGGGGCGGGGCGGAGGGGGTGGCTGATC
>CALRZR010000064.1:0-30427 GCA_943372705.1 Opitutus sp. GAS368
GTGTGCGGGGGCATCACCATCGCGGCATCACCGGAGTGCACGCCGGCAAACTCGATGTGCTCGAGCATGCCGCCGATGACGGACATCTCGCCGTCGCAGATGCAGTCGACGTCGAGTTCGATCGCGTCCTCGAGGAACTTGTCGATGAGCACGGGCTTGTCGGGCATCACGTCGAACGCCTGGCGCACGACGTTCTTAAATTCATCCTCGCTGTAGACGATGAACATACCGCGGCCGCCGAGCACGAACGACGGACGGAGCAGCACCGGGAAACCGATCTCATGCGCGGCCTTGAGCGCATCGGCCTCGTTCATCGCGGTGCGGTTCGCCGGCGACTTGAGCCCCGTCTTGTCGAGGATGGCGGCGAATTGCTTCCGGTCCTCGGCGAGTTCGATGCTCTCGGGCGAGGTGCCGATGACGTGCACGCCGTTTTTCTTCAGCGCGGTGGCGAGGTTCAGCGGCGTCTGGCCGCCAAACTGCACGATCACGCCGTCGCACTTTTCCTGCTGATAAATTTCCAGCACATCCTCGAGCGTGAGCGGCTCGAAATAGAGGCGGTCGCTGGTGTCGTAGTCGGTCGAGACGGTCTCGGGATTCGAGTTCACCATCACGCTCTCATAGCCGATCTCACGAAGCGCGAAGCTCGCGTGCACGCAGCAGTAGTCAAACTCGATGCCCTGACCGATGCGGTTGGGACCGCCACCGAGGATCATGATCTTCTTCTTGCCGCTCGGCTTCATCACCTCGTTCTCGTCGCCGTAACTGGAATAGTAATACGGCGTGAACGCCTCAAACTCCGCGGCGCAGGTATCGACGAGGCGGTAGGTCGTGTTGACGCCGCGCGCCTTCCGGTCGGCGCGCACGGTCGCGAGATCGCTCTTCAGGATGTGCGCGAGCTGCACGTCGGAGAAACCAAACTGTTTCGCACGGCGCAGGGCGGCCGTGTCGACGGTCGCGAGCGTCTGCTTCGCAAGCTCCTGCTCCATCACAAAAATCTCGTGCAGCTGCGTCAGGAACCAGCGGTCGATCTTCGTGATGTCGAAGATACGGTCGACGGAGTAGCCAGCCTTGAAAGCATGCCGGATGAAGTAGACGCGTTCCGCGTTCGGCGTGCCGAGCTTGGCGTTGATGACCTTCTCCTCGACGGGTTCGTCGTGGCCGTGTTTGCCGCCGCCGCCGAAACCGCGGGCGCCGGTCTCGAGGGAGCGCAGGCACTTTTGCATCGATTCCTTAAAGGTGCGGCCGATCGCCATCGCCTCGCCGACGGACTTCATCGCGGAAGTCAGCGTCGAATCGGCGTCAGGGAATTTCTCAAACGTAAAGCGCGGGATCTTCGTGACGACGTAGTCGATCGTGGGCTCGAAGCTCGCGGGCGTGAGGCGCGTGATGTCGTTGCGCAGTTCGTCGAGCGTGTAGCCGACGGCGAGTTTCGCCGCGATCTTCGCAATCGGGAAACCCGTGGCCTTCGAGGCGAGCGCCGAGGAGCGCGACACGCGCGGATTCATCTCGATCACGACCTGCCGGCCGGTGTCGGGATCGATGGAGAATTGAATGTTCGAACCACCGGTCTCGACACCGATCTCGCGGATGACGGCAAACGACGCATCGCGCATCGTCTGGTATTCTTTGTCGGAAAGGGTCATCGCCGGCGCGACGGTGATCGAGTCGCCCGTGTGGACGCCCATGGGGTCAAAATTCTCGATCGAGCAGATGACCACACACTGGTCCTTGTGGTCACGCATGACCTCCATCTCGTATTCCTTCCAACCGAGGAGACACTCTTCAACGAGCACCTCGTGCACCGGGGAGAGATCGAGACCGTTGGCGCAGATGCGCTCAAATTCTTCCTTGTTGTAAGCGATACCGCCGCCGCTGCCACCGAGCGTGAAGGACGGGCGGATGATCAGCGGAAACACTCCGAGGAACTCCGCCGCGGCGCGGGCTTCTTCCATCGATTTCACGGTGCGCGATTTCGCGACATCGAGACCGATTTTGAGCATGCACTGCTTGAAGATCTCGCGGTCCTCGCCCTTCGTGATCGCCTCGGGTTTCGCACCGATCATCTCGACGCCGTATTTCTGGAGAATGCCGGCCTTACTCAGCTCCATCGAGAGATTGAGCGCGGTCTGACCACCGAGAGTGGGCAGCAACGCGGACGGACGCTCGGCGGCGATGATTTTTTCCACCATCTCGACCGTGAGCGGCTCGATGTAGGTCACATCGGCGAACTCCGGGTCGGTCATGATCGTGGCCGGGTTGGAGTTGATCAGAATGACGCGGTAGCCCTCCTCCTTGAGCGCTTTGCAGGCCTGGGTGCCGGAATAGTCGAACTCGCACGCTTGGCCGATGACGATCGGGCCGGCGCCGATGATGAGGATGGACTTCAGGTCAGTGCGTTTGGGCATGAGCGTAGATTTCGGCGAGAGTTGAGAGCGCCGAAACGCGCGGCAAGCGGGAAGTCTGGCACCCGCTCAAAAAGCGCCGGCGTCAACCGAGCTTGCCCGCGTCCACGCCCAACACTTTCGCCGCGGCCGCCTTGTTGCCTTTGCAGATGTGCAGCACGTGGTCGATATACTGCTTCTCCTGGCCCACCAAATACTCGGCGAGCGTCGGCCAGTGCTTGAGCTCCCGCAGACGCAACGGCAGTTGCGCCGAGGTCACGACGCGCGTCTCCGTGGTCGCCGCGATTTTGAGCACCACCTGGCTGAGCTCGGTGATATTGCCCGGCCAGTGGTAGGCACCCATCACCGCCAGCGCATCGTCGGTAAACTCGATCAGCTTCGCGTCGAAATGCGGATTCAACGCCCGCGCCGCGTAGTGTTTTACGAGTGGCGGAATATCCTCGGCACGGTCGCGCAGCGGCGGGAGTTGCACCGGCAGAGAGGCCACGCGGTAGAACAACTCGTCGTGAAACTTGCCCTCGTCGACGAGACCTTCGAGGTCCTGCGTCGTCGTGCAAACGAGCCGGAAGCCGTGCGCAGTGTTGCGCAGCACGCTCACGAGTTCTTTCTGCACCGGCATCGTGAGGCACTGGAGTTCCTGGAGGTAAAGCGTGCCGCCTTTGGCTTGCTTCACCCACACGCCGCCTTCGCCATTCTGGCCGATGAGGCCGTCGCGAAAGTTCGCCTCGTTGCTCAGCGCGCAGTCGATCCGCACCAACGCCGCATCGGGTGCGCCGCTCGCCGCGTGCAGGATTTCCGCAACCTCGCCCTTGCCCGTGCCGGTCTCACCGGTGAGCAGCACCGGCGAACGCACCGTCGCGAGCTTCTTGATCTGCGTGATGAGTTTGACGAGCCGCGGGCTCTTGCCGACGAGCCGGCTCTCGATGTCCGCGGTCTTGGCACCGGCGACGATGCCACTCGCCGCCCGTTGCGCCTGAAATTCCCGGAACTCCAACCCGCGCCGCAGCGTCGCGATCAACTCGTCGACGCGAAACGGTTTTTGCAGGTAGTCGAACGCCCCGAACTTCAGCGCCTGCACCGCACTCTCGGTCGAGGCGTAGGCCGTCATAATAATTACGACGGCAGACGGATCGTAGATTTTCAGCTGCTTCAGCAGCGTGATGCCGTCCATCGGCTTCATGTCGATGTCGGCCAGCACGAGGTCGAACTTGTCGGCTTTGTAACGCGCCAAGCCTTTCTCGCCATCGGTCGCAAACGCCGTCGTAAACCCGGTGGGTTGGATGACGGCGTCGAGCATCTCGTGGATGGACACGAGATCGTCAACGATGAGGACGGATGGCATGGCGGGAGACGAAAAGGCCGCGACGCTCCCGGGAAGAACTCCCGATGTCAAACCAGCGCGCGCACCGAGCGGTTACACACCACCGGCGACCGCACCCAGTTGGAAGATAGGAAGGAACATCGCCATGACGATGCCGCCGACCACCACTCCGAGGAAGACGATCAGGAGAGGCTCGATCAGCGAGGTGAGCGCCGCGACGGTCGCATCGCACTCCACATCGTAGAAATCGGCGATCTTGTTCATCATGCCGTCGACGTTACCGGTCGATTCGCCGGCCTTCACCATGTGCTTCATCATCGGCGGGAAGAACGGATTGGACGCGAGCACTTCGGAAACCTGGCCGCCTTGGCTGACGTGCTTGGCGATTTCTTCGCAGGCATCCTCGATCTGGCACTTGCCGCTCGCCGCTGAGACGATTTCGAGCGTGCGCAGGATCGGCACGCCGGAGCGGATCAGCGTCGCGTAGGTGCGGCAGAAACGGGAAAGCGCGATCTTGTGGATCAGGTTTCCGAAAATCGGCGCCTTCACGAGGAAGTTGTCCTTGGCACGGCGGCCGTTGGGCGTGGCGGTGAATTTGCCGAGCCCCCAGAACGCCGCGTAGGCGGCGAGACCGATCGCCCACCACCACGTCTTCATGAAATTCGAAAGATCGATCAGGAACTGCGTGGGCGCGGGCAGCTTCGCACCGAAGTCCTTGAACATGTCCGCGAACACCGGGATGACGAAAATCAGCAGCACGTTCACCAGCGCGAGCGCCAAGCCGATGACGGCGATCGGGTAAGTCATCGCCGACTTCACTTTCTTGGTCAGCTTCACGGTGGATTCAAAGTAGCCGGCCACCTTCATCAGAATCTCGGAGAGACCGCCGCTCGCTTCGCCCGCCTCCACCATCGAGACGAACAGCGTGTTGAACGAGTTCGGGAATTTTTTCACCGCCGCCGAGAACGAGTTACCCTGCGAAATATCGCCGCGCACATCGCGGATCACGATGCGGAAGCACGGATCTTCCGTCTGGTCCTGCAACGCTTCGAGACACTGCACGAGCGGCAGACCGGCCGCGAGGAGCGACGCGATCTGCTGCGTAAAGAGGGCGAGCTCGCCCATCGGGAGCTTGTAGGTCTTGGCCTTCTTTTCGAGGGCCTTTTGTTTCGCGAGGGCCTGGGCGGCCTTGACGTTGGCGCCCTTTTTCTGCGCGGCGGGGTCGAGACGCGCGGACTGGGACTGCCCGGATGACGCGGAGGAAATCAATGCCATGACCGCAGCCAAGGGCACGGCCTGCCGTCCCGCAACCCCATTTCCGGTCACACATCCGTAAAAGAACGGTTGGAAATACTTAGCCCGGCGAAATCCCACCCCGCGTCCCGTGCACAATTTCCGCGTAGCACTGCACAACCGACGCCGCGCTTCTTTGCTGCCAAAGGTCTATCGTCGGCCCGCCAATCGCCTTTGCCGCAGGTCCCGCTCAGCCCGCCACTTCAACGGAGCTACCCCCACCCCACGGCATGAACCCCACACTTTTGCCCCCAAAATCTCCCCGAGGGCGACTCGGCAGAACTAACCTGCTCGATTCGCCGGTAACGCCGTTCGCGGTGCCAGCGATTTCGGTGGGGCTGGCCTTTTGGCTGTGGCATGAAGCCACCCGCAACGCCCCGCCGGCGTGGCTGGTCTTGGCGCTCGGGTTGGCCTGCAGCCTCGCGGTCTCCGCTATTGTGCTGACCCAACGCCGCTGGCAGCGGGACCGTTTGTGTTTGGAAAATACTTGTCAGGAGCTGCGCCGCACCACGGCCGAGCTGGAGCGCCGCGCCCTCGCCCGCACCACCGAGCTCACCCAGCTTTCGGCGCGCTTCCAGACCCTGCTCACGCTCGCCAGCGACGGTCTTCACCTCATCGATGAACAGGGGCGCCTGCACGAATACAGCGATTCGTTCCGCCACATGCACGGCTACACCGTGGGCGAGATGGCGGGGCTCACCGTGGCCGATTGGCAGGCCCAACTCACCGGGGCCGAACTCGCCGAGAACATTCATCGGCATCTGGGCGAGTCGGCGGTGTTTGAGACGCTGCATCGCCGCAAAGACGGATCGGTTTTCCCCGTGGAAATAAGCTGCCGCGGCCTCACCCTTGACGGCCGCAAATTTCTCTACGCCTCCGCCCGCGACATCACCGAGCGCCGCCGCGCGGCCGACCGCGTCCGCCTTCAGCACATCGCGTCGGCCGCCGCCTCCAGCTCCGTCGTCGTAACCAATACCGACGGTGTGATCCAGTGGGTCAACGAGGCCTTCACGCGCGTCACCGGCTACAGCGCCACCGAGGCGATCGGATGCAAACCCTCCGTCCTGAAGTCCGGCCGCCACCCGCCGGAGACCTACGCGCAGCTCTGGGCCACCATCACCCGCGGCGAAATCTGGCACGGCAAACTGCACAACCGCCGCAAAGACGGCTCCCTCTACGAGGAAGAAATCACCATCTCACCCGTGAAGGATGCGGCCGGCACCACGACCCACTTCATCGCCATCAAGACCGAACTCACCCAATTGGCCCGCGGCGACGCGGCCGCCTTCGAAGCCCAGGTGCAGTTGGCCACGGCCCTCGATCTCGCCCACCTCGCCTACTGGAAACTCGATCTCGCCACCGAGACATTTACGTTCAACGACCGGTTCTTCGCCCTCCATGGCACCTCGTCCGCCCAGGAAGGCGGCTACCTGATGGCCGTGGAGACCTACGCGCGACAGTTTCTCCCGGCTTCACACCGCGATCGCGCACAACAATGGCTCGCCCGGATCCGGGCTCCCGGCGCCACCAGCTACGAATCGGAAAACCTGTTCCAACGCCGCGACGGCGAGATCCGCCACAGCCTCGTGCGCGTCGCCATCATCAAGGATACCTCCGGCCGGATCGTCAGCTGCAGCGGCGCCAATCAGGACATCACCGATCTGCGCCGCGCGGAATTCGGCCTGCGCCAAAGCGAGGAACGTTTCCGCACCCTCGTCACGGCCATGGGTGAAGGCCTCGTGTTGCAGGACGCCACCGGCGCCATCGTCGAGAGCAACCCGCAGGCGGAGCGCATCCTCGGCCTGGATCACGAGCAGATGCTCGGACGCGTTTCGATGGATCCCCGCTGGCGCACCGTGCGCGTCGACGGCAGTCCCCTTCCCGGCGATGAGCATCCCGCGATGATCACGCTCCGCACGGGCCGGCGCTCCACCAACGCCGTGTTCGGCGTCCACCGTCCCGATGGCGAGCTCCGCTGGATCAATGTCAACGCCGAGCCCATCATGCGTCCGGGTGAAGCTCGGCCCGTCGCCGTCGTCGCCACCTTCGCCGACGTGACCGAGCGCCTCTTGGAACAACAGAAACGCCAGGAGCTGCTCGCGCAGATCGAGCGCGACGCCCACATCAAAGGCGAACTGCTCCGCGAGGTGAACCACCGCGTCACCAACAATCTCACGTCCGTCCTCGGCCTCCTCGCCTTCGAGGCGGAAAACATCGTCGGCGAATCCCCGCCGCTCGCCCCCGTCCTGACCCGCCTCTCCAGCCGCTTGCGCGGCCTCCTCGATGTCCACCGGCTGCTCGCCCGTTCCGGATGGGCCCCGGTGCCCGTCGCGCAACTCGCCGATCAGGTGATCCGCGCCGCCCTCGGCGCCGCTGCCTGGCCACGGCCCCCCACGGTCACCATCCCCGCCTCCGACCTCACCGTTTCGCCCCGTCACGCCAGCAGTGTGGCCCTGGTGCTCAGCGAGCTCACCACCAACACCGCCAAATACGCCGGACAGACCACCGGCACCGTCGAGCTTGTCTTCACCGCCGAGATCACCGCCGACGGCGCCATCCTTCGCTACCGCGACAACGGCCCCGGCTATGCGTCCGAAGTCTTGGCCCTGCAACGCAGCAACGTCGGCCTGAAACTCATCCGCGAAATCGTCACCACCACCCTGCGCGGCTCGGTCGAACTCTCCAACGACCACGGAGCCGTCACCACCATTCGGATGCGCTCCGAAGCCGGTTTCCGCACCTGAGCCGTGCCACCCAGTTTCTTTATGACTACCACCACACACGTCCAGCCGGTCCGCGTCCTCATCGCCGAAGACGAGGGCCTCGTCGCCGCGTTCACCCGCCTCGAGTTGCAGGCCGGCGGATTCGTCGTCCTGGGCACCGCTCCCGATGGCCTCCGCGCCGTAGAGCTCGTCCACACTCTCCGACCCGACGTCGTGGTAATGGATATCGCCATGCCGGAGCTCGACGGAATCGCCGCCGCGGCCGCGATTCAAAGCGAATGCCCTACGCCGGTCGTCATCCTTTCCGCGCACACCGAGTCGAGCCAAGTGCGCGAAGCCACCGCTGTCGGCGTCGGCGCCTTTGTCGCGAAACCTCCGCACGCCGACGAACTGGCACGTGCCATCACCATCGCCATCGCACGCCACGCCGATCTGATGGAGCTGCGCCGCCTCAACACCGCCCTGCAGCACTCCCTCGCCGAAACCAAGACCCTCACCGGCCTGCTGCCCATCTGCTGCGGCTGCAAAAAAATCCGCGACGACACCGGTTATTGGAACGAGGTCGAAACCTACGTTTCCACCCGCACCACCGCCAAATTCAGCCACGGCTACTGCCCCAAGTGCCTCCACAAATATTTTCCCGAACTCGGCGAGCCGCCGGTTGAGCCGCCCCGCGATGTCCGCACCCTGTGACGTGCAACCTCGCGTGCCCGCCGGCGTCATTGGGCCCACTCGCCGACTCGACGGCGCCGAACCCGCTCTCACCCCGCTCTTCATGACCTCCCCGCGTTCCATGGGCCCGCACGAATCGTTCGCGGAAAAATACTGCCGGCATTTCAACGTGCCGGCGGAACGCTTTGCCGACGATCTGCTGCGCCGCACCCTCTATCCGCACGCGCGGTGGCTCCGTTTTCTGCTCTCCGACGAACTCCTCGCCGCCGACCGCGCCTTCGTTTCCAGCGTCGGCCGCCTGAGCCGCCGCCGCGATTTCGCCGGTGAAGCCGCCGAGTTTCAGCGCGATCCGCGCAACGCCCGCTTCGCCCGCTACCGCGCCCGCTTCCGGATTTCCGTCCGCCGGATGCGCCACGTGTTCGATACGGTCTGCACCGACACCGAGTGAGCCGGTGCTCCCGGCCACAACCCGCAGAAATACCTAGCCCGCAGGGGAAATTTCCTGATCGCGGACCGCCCCCAAAAGCGCCGTGATTCCAGTTCACCCGGCACCCTGTCCGCCTACCGATGAACTCCTCCGCCCCGCCCGTCGTTCTGCTCGCCGACGATGATCACAATATTCGCGAGACCACTTCGATGCTCCTCGCTTTCAACGGCGCGACTGTCCGCGAAGTGTGCAGCGGACGCGAAGCCGCCGAAGTTCTCAAGACCACGCCTGTCGACCTCATCGTCACCGATCTGCTCATGCCCGACGGCGACGGCCGCTGGTTGGTCGAGTTCGTCCGCGCCACCCCGCACCTGCGCCATCTGCCGGTGATCATGATTTCCGCCCACGCCGACCTGAAAAACATCGAGGATGCCGGCGGCGCCAAAGCGGACCTGTATTTTACCAAGCCCTTCGAACCCGAACATTTCCTCCAGACCGTGACGCGCGTCCTGGCCACACCCCGAACGCCTTCCGGCAATCCCCCCGGCAGCTGACGATCGGCCCCGCTCCGGATCGCCCTTCGCGGCGCGTCCTCCATGCGACCCAGCCCGCTTCTCAAAACCTCCCTCGGTCGCACCACCGGGTGGATTCTCCTGCTGACGGCCGTCGCGATCGTCGCCGATTGGTTCGCCCCGCCCATTTTCGGCCGCCACACGCTCGTGCTCGGCCTCGTGCCCTATTGGATCGCGCTGCGCTATTTCGGTTTCCCGCCTGCTCTCGTGGTCCTCGCCGTGAGCGGCGCGACGCTCACCTACAAGTGGGGGCAGCCCTATTCTCCCGCCGTGCTGCTGCTGGAGGGCCTCATCGTCGGAGCGTCCTGGCGGCGCGAAAAAAACCCCCTCCTCGCCGACGTCCTGTTCTGGGCGCTGCTCGGCATTCCCTTCACCTGGTTCCTCCACACCTACGTCGAACCGATCCCGCACCCGATCTTCGAACAGATCCTCGTGATCCAGCCCATCAACGGCTTCATCGCGCTTTGGATCACCTATATTTTGGTCGAACTGCTCCCGCCGCCGCCCCGCGGCGAAGGCTTCAAACCCGTGCAGACCTTCAGCACCTTTCTGCTGAAACGTTACGTGGCCTTCGGCACCTTCCCGGTGCTTGTCGCCGGATTGCTCGCCGCCCGCAGCTTCGAGCAGCGCGTCCTGAGCGATGCCAACACCAACCTCACCACCGGCGCCCAGTTTCTCGCCGCCAATATCAGCCGCCACATCGCCCATTGCCGCACCCTCGTGCAGGAGGTGGCGCTCCGGCAGACAGACCCTGCGTGGTTTGCCGATGCCCAGCGTCTCTCCGCCGAACTCCGCGCCGTCCACCGCTCCTCGGGCGTCTTTGTCACGATGCTCGCCGCCGACGCCGACGGCACGGTGTTCGCCACGGCCCAGACCGGCGCGGGCGACGCCGCCCCCGTGCAACCCCGCCCCGTCGCCGACCGCGACTACTTCCGGGTGCCCATGGCGGGCGGCAAACCCTACGTCTCCGGCCTCTTTCGCGGCCGCAGTTTCGGCCACGACCTCATCATCGCCGTCAGTTCACCCGTCGTTTCCCACGCGCAGCAACGCCTCGGCATTATCGAAGGCTCCCTCCGCGCCGGCGACCTCACCCCGTTTCTCAAACACAAAAACTCCGCCGGGTCCTCCCGCGCTTTTCTGAGCGACGCCGCCCTCGTCGTGATCGCCGCGACGACCGCCGCCCACGCGCCGCCCACCCAGCTCGCCGGCACCAGCCTCGGCCGCGCTGCCGCCCGGCGCGATTCGCTCCCCACCCGCGTGACCGACGATCTCGGCCAGGAGCGCGCCAGTTTTCTCTCCGTCAGCGTGCCCGTGCCCGACACCGATTGGACCATCACCCTCCAGCGCTCGTGGGGCGAGGTGATGAGTCCCGTCGTGGCAATCTACACTTGGACGCTGTCCGTTGCCGTCGCCGCGGCCGCGCTCGCCTCCGCTTTTTCCGCCTGGTCCATCCGCCACATGCTGCGCGCCTGGAAAATCATCATGGCCTTCTCGCGCTCGCCGGACACGCGGCTCGAACAGCTCGACGATACCGTGCGCGCCGAACTCCCGCACGAGTTCCGCGAGCTCATCCAAAATCTCGCCGCGATGGCCCACAACCTCGAGTCCGAGCGCACCCAACGCGAACAGCTGCTCGCCCAGCTGGAAACGCGCGTGCAGGAGCGCACCCGGCAACTCGCGGACGCCCTCGCCCTCGCGCAAACCGCCGACCGCGCCAAGAGCGCGTTTCTCGCCACCGTCACGCACGAGCTGCGCACGCCGCTCACTTCGATCATCAACAGCACCGGCCTCCTCAAACTCGGCGCCAAACGCACCGGCGAACCTCCCTCGCCCGCCCTCCTCGCCCTCGAGCGTTCGAGCAACGTGCTCATGACCGTCATCTCCGACGTGCTGGATTTCTCGAAGCTCGAAGCCGGCGCCGTGGAGCTTTCCCAAATTCCTTTCCATCCGGCCGAACTGCTCGGCGAACTCGCCGATATCCTCGCGCCCACCGCCGCCGCTGCGCAGGTCAACCTGCACACCGCCGCGCTGCACTCCGCCGACCTCGCCTGGCAGGGCGATCCTTCCCGCGTGCGCCAGGTGCTCCTCAACCTCCTCGGCAATGCGTTGAAGTTCTCGCCCGCCGGCCGGGTCACTGTCACCAGCGCCGTCCTCGAGGCCGATGGCACGCTGCCCCGTCGGCTTTGTTTCACCGTCATGGATACCGGCACCGGCATTCCGGCCGACAAATTGGAAACGATTTTCGAACCGTTCGCGCAGCTCGAAGGCAACCGCGTGCTGGCCCGCGCCGGCACCGGCCTCGGCCTGACCATTTCGCGCCGGCTCGCGACGATGATGGGCGGCCAAATCTCCGTCACCAGCGTCGTCGGCCAAGGCAGCACCTTTGTCTTTTGGATCAAGTAGTTCGCGAGGCCGACGGGCCGTGCCGGCGTCCCGCGCCTTTGCCGCGCCCTGCTTGGCCCTCCCGGCGGCCGGCAGCGTGGAGCGGGCGGAGGGAATCGAACCCTCGAGGCCAGTTTGGAAAACTGGAGTTTTACCACTAAACTACGCCCGCGTGGCGCGACCGGGAGCTTCGTCTGGCCGGCACTCCGCGGTCAAGCTCGCAGCTCACGGGCCGGAAAATTCCACTCCTCACGGCTCCCGCGCCGGCGCATTCCCGCGGTTGCGTCCGCCGCCGCCTTTGAGGCTGCTCAGATACGCGACCACATCGCGGATTTCCCGCGGCTGCAAAATCCCGCCCATCGGCGGCATGATCGAGACCGGCGCTGATTGGCTGGCGATGTCCGCCCGCGCCACCGTTTTCATCGCGCCGTCAAACAGCCGCACCGTCACCGCCGTCGGCGTTTCCTTCGCCAGCGTGCCGCTCACGTTTCCGCCGTCTTTCAGCGTGATCGCCACCAGACCGAAGCCCGTCGCAATTTTCGCCGCCGGATTGAGCAGCGCTTCGAGCAGATACGCGCGATCGTTCTGCGCGCCCACCGTGCGCAGATTCGGTCCCACTTCGCTGCCGCCGGTGCCCACCGAGTGGCACGCCGTGCAGTTCGCGTTGAGGTGATTCGCCACGATGTCCTGCCCCGCCGCGCTGTCGCCGCCTTCGAGCAATTCTTTCGGCAACGCCCCGGGCACCGTCGCCGCGGAAAACGCGTTCAACTTCGCCGCCAGTCCCGGATTCGCCGCACTGCGGGCGCGCAACGCCTCGATCACGTCCAGTTGCAGCGCCGGCGGACACTTCCCCGCCAGCAACTCCGCCGCCTGCGCCTCGATCACCGCATCCGCCGCCGGACGGGCCGCCCGCGCGAGCAGCGCGAGCACATGTTGTTTCTCCGCCACACTGCGCGTCGCCAATACCACCCGCGCCTGCGCCGTGAGCGTGTCCGCCCGCTCGGGCAACAGCAGTTCGAGCGCCGTGCGGTGCAACGCCGCGGGCGAGTCCGCCCCGAGCGCACGCTCCAGCGTCGCACCGACCGTCGGGTCCGCGCGATGTTGGCTCACCAGCAACCGCAACGCCTGCGCCCGGAGCGCCGCCGCGGCCTCCGCATCGTCGACGATCCCGGCGATCTGCGCCGCGCCCGCGCGCAGCGCGTGGGAAATCATGGTCTCGATCGCGAGCGTCTTCAGCGTGGGCTCCGTGAGCGCCAGCAATTCCCCGACGCGTTTTTCCAACACCTCGCGCGCCGGCGCCGGCCGGAAACTCCGCGCCCGCCCGTCCACGCGGTCGAGCGGCGGCGGTTCGTTCCACACCCGCAGGCTCGTCAGCGCTTCCTGCCGCATCTCTTTCGAGTGCCTTCCATCGAGCGCAAACGCCGCCAACCGCCCCGCCGCCTCCGTCGTGCCGAGGCGCAAATTCGCATTGAGCACGCGTCGCACAATCACGTCGCTGCGCTCGCCCGCCGCCGTCGCCAGGGCCGCGAGTGCGGGCAACGCATCGGCGATGCCATCGTTGTCGTGGATCGCGCGCGCCGCCTCTTCGACCACGACCGGCGCCGTATCCGCCAAAAACTCACTCGCCCGCGCCGAGCCCAGCCGGCGCAACGCCACCACGCCCGCGAGCCGCACATTGAGCGATGGATGCTTCGCCAGCGCCGCGATCTGCTCGACGCTCGCGCAGCCCACTAGGCCGCTCACCGCCGCATGGCGCATGACCGGTTCCGCGCCCTCTTTTTCCGCCAGCGCCACAAAGGCCGGCACCGCCGCCGACACCGCCAGTTTCCCGAGCGCGATCGCCGCCTGCAGCCGCACGCGCGGCGCGGCGTCGGCCACGAGCGCGATCAGTTTCTCCGCCACCGGCTTCGCCGCCTTCGGCGCATCGCCGAGAATTTTCGCCGTCTGCGCGCGCAGCTCCGCATCGCCATCCGCGAGCAGCGCCACGACCGGCGTCACCTCGGCCGCCCCGCGCCGCAACAATTGCCCGTAGCCCCAGAGTGCGTGGATGCGCGCGAGCTGCGGCGCCTTCGCGTCCGTGGCGACGCCGAGCAACAGCGCCCCGCGCCCGCGTTTCGCGAGCTGGAGTTGCGCGCCCTGACGCACGCGTTGATCCGCGTGGCTCAGCCGCGCGACGAGTTCGCCCTCCGCACTTTTTTCGAAACCCGCCTTGAGCAGCGCGTGCGTCTCGCGCCGCTCCGGCCGCTCCGTCGCTCCGGGCGCGTCCAGCCGCCACACCGCGCCGAGTCCGTCGAGCGGATAGCCACCGATCCAGTCCGCGAGAAACAGCGAGCCGTCCGGGTGCCATGCGAGCCCGATGCCCATGACCCCGTTGTTCAACACGCGCGCATCGACCATCTTGAAGGTCGCGCCGTCGCGCTCGGCGCGGAAGCCGCGCAGTTTGCCCGAGGGAAATTCGTTGAGCAGAAACAGCCCGCGTTGTTGCGGACTCAGCGCCGTGCCGGGATCGAAGCGAAAGCCCGCCGGTCCGTCCGAGTAGCTCGAGAGCGGCGCGAGCAAGTAGGCCGCCTGGCCCTCGAAGCGCGGTTTCCACAGGCCTTCGCGCATCCACGGGCTCGCCTCGCCCATGTATTGGTAGTGGTTCCGCCAGCCGCTGTCGCTGCCCTCGACGATGCGCACAAACCGCTCGCGCTCGCCGCGCATATCCGCGTCGTTGTCCACCGCGAAGAGATCGCCGTAGTCGTCAAACGCCGGCTCCTGCGGATTGCGCACGCCGTGCGCAAATACCTCGAAGCCGCTGCCGTCCGGCTCCACCCGCAGCACCGCGCCTTCGTGCGGGTAAACAAATTTCTTCCCTTCGCGCGAGGTGACGTTCGTGCCTTTGTCGCCGATGCTCCAGTAGATGCGCCCGTCGGGGCCCACCGTGAGTCCGTGCATATCGTGCCCCGCATACGCGATGTGAATGCCGAACCCGTGTGCAACCACTTCACGCACGTCCGCCACGCCGTCATCGTCCGTGTCTTTCAGCCGCCACAGGTCCGGCGCGATCGTCGCGTAAACCCAACCGTCGTGATACATCACGCCGGCCGCGATGCCGGTCACCTCGGTGTTAAACCCTTCCGCAAACACCGTCATCTTGTCCGCCACGCCGTCGCCGTCCGTGTCGCGCAATTGGTAGATGCGCTCGCTGAAATGCGTGAGGTCCTTCCAGTCGATCGAGCCGTCCTTGTTGTGATCCGCGAGGCCGCCGCGCGGCTGCCGTATTTTGCCGGGGGCGAGCACGTCCCGGAAAAACGCCGATTTTTCCGCGACACTCGTGAGCCCGACATCGCGCGGCACCCACATCATGTGTTCGCGGATATCGAGGTCGCCCACCTTGCGCCGCGTCGTGGCCGTCACATAGACGCGCCCCTGCGGATCGACCGCCACCGAGACCGGATCAGGCACATTGATCGCCCCGGACCATTTCTTGAGTTCCAGTTCTTTCGTCACCGGCTCTTGCGCCATCAGGCCGACTCCCGCCAAGGCGGCAGCCAGCAGCGCCCAGCGCCACACACTCGACGAAACGGATGTAGTTTTCGGGGTAATCACGGGACGGAAGATTTGCATCCCCTTCCGCACCGCAAGCCGCGAGCACGTTTCCGTCGGCGCCGTCGCAGAAATTTCGTGCACCCCTTCGCCACCTCCTTTTCGCTCACCGGCGTGTATCCTCTCTCCCCGTTTCGTCTTCTCGTTGCCTTCCTCCTGCTGTCCGCCCCGTTTGCACACGCCGCCGCCGCCGCCCGCCCGAATCTCGTTCTCTTCCTGTCCGACGACCACAGCCTCCTCGACTCCACCGTCTACGGCGCCAAAGACGTCCACACGCCGAACATGCAGCGCATCGCCGCCGCCGGCCTCGTCTTCGACCGCGCCTTCGTGGCCTCGCCGAGCTGCGCTCCGAGTCGCGCCGCGCTCCTCACCGGTCTCATGCCCGCGCGCAACGGCGCCGAGGCCAACCACGCCAAACCCCGCGCCGACCTCAAGAAACTCCCCGCCTACCTCCAGTCGCTCGGCTACGAGGTCGTCGCCTTCGGCAAAGTCTCCCACTACAAACACACCGTCGACTACGGCTTCGATTACTTCGCGCACGACACCTACCACGACGACGTCGCCGTCGGTAATGCGATCACCTGGCTCCGCGCCCGCACCAGCGCCAAGCCCCTCTGCTTCATCGTCGGCACCAATTGGCCGCACGTCCCGTGGCCCAAAGATCCCGCGCCCCACGACCCCGCCCGCGTCGTCATCCCCGCGAAACACGTCGACACCACCGAAACCCGCGACGCCCGCGCCCGCTACTACGCCGCCGTCGACCGCATGGACGCCGAGCTCGGCGCCGTCTTCGACGCCACCCGCGAGGTCCTCGGCGCCGCCAACACCGTTTTCCTCCACACCAGCGACCACGGCGCCCAGTGGCCCTTCGGCAAGTGGAACCTCTACGATGCCGGCATCCGCACCCCGCTGATCGCCGTCTGGCCCGATCGGATACGCGCCGGCGCCCGCACCGACGCGATGGTCACCTGGGTGGATATTTTGCCCACCCTCGTCGATCTCGCCGGCGGTCCCGCGCCCACCGGACTCGACGGCCGCTCCTTCGTTCCTGTCCTCCGCGGCGAGACCGCCACCCATCGCGACCGCGTGTTCACCACCCACAGCGCCGACGGCACGTTCAACATCTACCCGACCCGCAGCGTGCGCACCGCCGACTGGAAATACATCCGCAACCTGCACCCCGAATTTCGCTTCACCACCCACGTCGACCTCGCGAAACCCGCCGACGGCTCCGCGTATTTCGGCAGTTGGCTCGATGCCGCGAAACACGATCCCGCCGCCGCCGCCAAAGTCCGCCGTTACTACCAACGCCCCGGCGAAGAACTCTACGACCTCCGCACCGATCCGCTCGAACTCCGCAATCTCGCCGACGACCCCGCCCACGCCACTCGCCTCGCCTCCCTGCGTGACGAGGTCACCGCGTGGATGAAATCCCAAGGCGACACCGGCCGCGTCTTTGGCCAACCTAAACTCCTCAGCGCTCCCACCCCCTCTCCTGCCACCGACACGCCCAACGGCCGCGCCGTCACCCAACTCGATCTCCCCGCCGGCACCCAGCTCACCCGCGCCACCTCGCCCCTGATCGCCGGCCGCGGTTTCACTGTGACCGCGCACTTCAGCGCGCCCGCCTCCACCGACGGCGTGCTCGTCTCCCAAGGCGGCGCCCTCCACGGCTGGTCATTCTACCTGCAACAACACGCCCTCCACTTCTCCCTCCGCCGCGCCGGCAAAATCTACACCGTCCGCGCCGACGCCCCCACCGTCGCCTCTGCGAAAAAACTCGCCGCCACCCTCGCGCCCGACGGCCGCGTCACCCTCTCCGCCGATGGCCGCCCCGTCGCCACCGGCACCGTCGAAGGCCCCGTCGCCCAACAACCCGCCGATCCCCTCCTCGTCGGCCGCGACGCCGGCGGCACCGTCGCCGACTACGCCGAGCCCTTCGCCTTCACCGGCCCCCTTACCTCCGTCACTCTCTCGCTCACTCCCGCGACACTCTGATCCGCTCCATGCGCCTCGCCCTCCTCGCCCTCCTTGCGCTCTCCGCGTTCACTCTCCGCGCCGCTCCGCTCACCTTCACCAACCCCATCGCCGAAGGTGCCGATCCGTGGGTCGTCCGCCACGGCGCGCACTACTATTGGTGCTCCTCCGACGGCAACCGCGGCATCGCCATCAACCGCAGCGACCGCCTCACCGGCCTCGGCGAAAAATTCGTCGTTTGGCGCGCCGACGACACCGGCCCTCACTCCCGCGAAATCTGGGCCCCCGAACTCCACCACCTCGACGGCCGCTGGTATGTCTACGTCGGTGCCTCCGATGGAAAAAACAAAAACCACCGCACCATCGTCCTCGAATCCACGAAAGACGATCCGCTCAGCCCGTTCGTTTTCAAAACCGAACTTTACACCGGCGACCACCTCGCCACCAAAGCCGATAACCGCTGGGCCATCGACGCCACCATCCTCGAGCACCGTGGCCAACGCTACGTCCTCTGGTCCGGCTGGCACGACGAGCGCGACGAACAGTGGCTCTACATCGCCACGCTCGCGAATCCCTGGACCATCTCCAGTAACCGCGTCCGCCTCGCCGCGAACAACGATTTCCTCTGGGAACGCGTCGACGAAAAACTCTCCGGCCGCGGCCTCGCCGAAGCCCCCCAAGTCCTCACGCGCAACGGCCGCGTCTTCGTGACCTACTCGTGCAGCGGCTCCTGGCAGGCCAGCTACAAACTCGGCCTCCTCACGCTCACGCCCGACGGCGATCCGATGAAACCCTCTTCGTGGATCAAATCGCCCGAGCCCGTTTTCCAACGCACGGAAAAAACCTTTGGCGTCGGCCACAACTGCTTCGTCACCTCGCCCGACGGCCGCGAAGACTGGCTCGTCTACCACGCGAAAGTAAACCTCACCCACGGCTGGCAACGCACGCTCCGCCTCCAGCCCTTCACCTGGCGCGCCGACGGCACTCCCGATTTCGGCACGCCCGTCGCCGCCGGCCTCGCCCTCCCCGTCCCTTCCGGCCAACGCGACCTCACGCGCGCCAATACGTCCTTTACCGAAAATTTCCGCACCGGCCTCGGCGCCTGGGATGTCTACGCCCACCCGCAATACGTCCGCCCCGCCCCCGGCGAACTCCGCCTCGGCCACCCCGAGCGCGACCTCGTCAACGCCTTCCGCTCCGGCGAAAAAATCCTCCTGCGGGATCACACATGGAGCGACGCCCGCTTCACCGTCCGCCTCCGCATCACGCCCGGCGGCAAACCCGCCGGCCTCCTCTTCCGCGCCGCCTCGCCCGCCGTCGGCCACCACGCCCAACGCGCCTACTTCGCCGGTATCAGCACGAGCCCCACGCGCGTGATCCTCGCCTACAGCGACGGCACCACGACCACCGAACTCGCCAGTGCCCCGCTAACCCTCGACTCCGAAAAACCGCACACCCTCGAAGTCACCGCCCGCGGCCCCGCGCTCGCCATCACCGTCGACGGCCGCCCCGCCCTCACCGCCACCGACACCCGCCTCACCGACGGCCGCCTCGGCCTCCGCATCGACGACGGCTCCGCCATCTTCGAATCCGTCACCGCCACCCCGCTCCCTTAGTTTTTTGCCCGCCTCGCTGGGGACGCGACACCCCCGTCGCGTTGCGCGCCTCGGCCCCACACCCTACAACCCCACCTCATAAACCTCCACGAGCGCCACACCCGTCGCATCCGCCACTCCCGCCACCTGCACCGTGTAACTCCCCGGCGGCAAATCCAGCAGCAGCACCGCATCGCGGCTCCCGTCCTTCAACCCAAACGCCCCCACCGCAACCCCACCCTCGATCGCACCCCGCAGTCCGCCCGCTCCGCCCCTACCGCGCCCACCCACCGTCTCGGCGCTCGGCGACAAACGGACTCCCGAACTCCGTGCAGCCCTTCATGATCACGCCGAGTCCCGCGAGCACGATCAACATCAACACTACATTCAGCGCAAAAGTTCCGATCACGACAACCCGTGGGCCCTCGTCCCCTCCGCGTGCCACGTGCCCCCACGCCGCCCGCTCGCTGTCCCTCTGTGGCACGCCGTCCGAATTCAACGGCTTCGCCACCCAACTGACGCCGAAATCGTCTCCGCGGTGCCTTGCTCCGCATGGCGCGCTCATTCGTCGCCTTTCGCGATGAGCGATTCGGAGCCAACCGCCTTCCACCCGGCGGCATCCTCACGACGCACCGTCACCTCCTCCGCCGAAGGTTTCCCAAAATGAAAACCCCGCTCATCTTCGTATCCCTCCGACGCGAGGCCCGCAGCCATCAACAGCCCGCCCGCGAGCACAATATAGGTTGCGGCCAACAGCCACAGGGTGGTGATCATGCGGACAGCTTAGCACTTTGCTCCCTGGTCGCGGAATCCGGCCTTATCCTCGTTCTTCGGTGCAATAATTACACCTCGGGGCAAATACTCCGTCACTTCCCGCCCGCGGCCGGCTCCTCCGCTTGGCCGCCGTGCACAAATTCCGGCCGCAGCTGCAAATCCGTCATCGGTCGGTGAAACACCGTCGTCGCCGCGCCCGCCAGCGGCGGCACGATCCAGTCCCACTGCGCGGACACCGGGCGGCCCGCATTTTCCTCGAGCGCGCAGAACCGCCCGAACTCGTCGCTCGCCGTATGGTGGTCGACGATCCGGCAGCCCGCCGCCGCAAACGAGTGCAGCACCGCCGCGTTCAGCTCCACGAGCGCGCGCTCGCGCCACAGCGACGCCGGCTCCGCGGTGTCCAGGCCCATCCGCCGCGCGAGTTGCGGCAGGAGATTGTAGCGGGCTTCGTCCGCCAGATTGCGGCTGCCGATTTCCGTGCCCATATACCATCCGCTGAAGGGCGCCGCCGGATACACCGCCCCCGCGAGGCGCAGGCTCATGTCGCACACCACCGGCACCGCATACCATTTCAAACCCCAGCCGGCCAACCACTCCAGCGTGGGATGCACCAGCGGCACTTCCTTGATCAGCCCCGCCGGCACCGGAAACAGCGTCGGACGCTCGTCGCGCCCCACCAAAATCCACGGCAACAGATCAAACGCCGTGCGCGGCGTCGGCGGTTGCCACCCCAACGCCAGCGCCTCCTCGGTGAGCGCACAGTTCAGCGGATCGCCGAGCACCGCGCCGCGCTCCCGGTAGCCCGCGTAGCCCGCGAGTTGCCGGTTGCGGATCAGCGGACCCGGCCGCCCCGCCTGCGCCGGCGCAAACACCGTCATCACCGGCCGGATCTCCCCGCCCCGCGTGGCCAGCTCCAGATGTTCGCACAGCGCCGTATACATGCCGATCGAGTTTGTGACCTCGCGAAAATCCCGCACCAGCAGACTGCGCCAATACAGCCGCCCGATGCAGCGCGCCTGGTTGCGCCACGCCACTTTCGCGCCGAAGACCAGTTCCTCTTGCGATAGCCGCACGTTGCCGTCCGCCCCGATTCCGCGCGCCGCCCGCCAGCTCTCAAACGTCCCGTCGGCGACGCTTTCGTCGACCGCCTGACGGAAAAAATCCCGCGCGTCCGTCTCGTCGGACAGCGCAACGGCCTCCGCCGCACGGCGGGTGTGAAACGGACATTGGTTCATAAAATTGCTCTCGGGGAGGTGCGTGCCGTCACTGCGGGAATGCGCCGGCCGGCCGCGCACATCTTCGTCACGCTGGTCGCCGCGCATCTCCCGCCGCCGCTTCGCTCCGGTGTGCTCAGCATCCCGGTGCCGCCCCCGCATCCGCGGGCCTCGGCAGCGTCAGTCGCGCCGCCATTCCCGCGCCCTCCGGATTGCGCGAGATCTGAAATTGGCCGCCGCCGAGCTGCGCGAAACTCCGCGCCAGCACGAGGCCCATACCGATTCCCTGCTGCTCAAACCGCTCCCGCCCGAACTGCCGCATCACTCCGATATTGGCCAAATCATCATCGTTCATCCCGCGGCCCCGGTCGCTCACCGTAATGTTGTAGTTCGCTCCGTCGCCGTGGCCGGTCACATAGACCAGCGTGCCCGGCAGGGAAAACTTGAACGCATTGTCGATCAGGTGGGCCACCACGCGTTCCAGCCCTTCGCCGGGCACGAGCAACGAGGTATCTTCCATTTCGACCAGGAAATCATGGTCCCGTCCGTAGTGCTCGGCGCTGTCGCGGCTCCATTGCCGCATCATCGCCGCCGAGAGTGCGACTGATTTCTGTTCCTGCTCCCGCCCCGACCGCACGGCGAAGCTGCACGACTCCAGCCACGACCACAGCGAAAAATCCTCCGCGACGCGCAGCAGCCGATGCCCCGACCGGCTGAGGTTGCGGCCGTAGTCGACGAGCTCCGCCGGCGTCAGCGCCTCTCCCGACTCCCCCACACTCATCATCAAATCCGCATAGCCGATGATCCCGGTGAGCGGCGTGCGCAGCTCGTGCGGCAACACCCGCGTGAGGAACCGCTGCTGCTGCTGCAAGATGTCGTTGATCAGCGCCGCCCGCTCCAGGCGCACCGCGATCGTCTTCAGCAGATCCTCCGACTTGTAGGGTTTCGTCACATAGTCGTCCGCGCCGAGCGACATGCCCATGCGCTGGTCGGCCGTATCCGCCTTGGCCGACATGATGATAAACGGCGTCGCCAAATTCACCGGATCGCGCCGCACCCGCTGCAAAAATTCAAACCCGTCGCAGCGCGGCATGCGGACATCGCTCAGGATCAAGTCCGGTCGCACCTTTCGCAACGCCTCGAGCGCCTCCACGCCGTCGCCCACGGCCACCACCCGGTAGCCGGCCCCTCTCAGCGTCTCTTCGGCGATCTGGCGCACCAGTTCGTCGTCTTCGGCAAAGAGAATCGTGCTGGGGACTTGCTGGGTATTCATGGGAGTGGTGAGCGAACCCTGCTGAACGGAAATGCTGTGCCGGGAGTCGGTTGTTCGGTGGCGGCGGGACCGTCTTGGGCATACTCCCGGGGAAACGTGAGCGTGAACGTCGTGCCCACGCCGGCCTCGCTGGTGAACGCCAGCGTGCCGCGGTGGAATTCCACCACCCGGCGCACAATCGTGAGCCCGAGCCCCGTGCCGGGCACCTGCCCGACGTTGCTCGCGCGATGAAACGGCCGGAACAGCTCCGCCTGGTCCTTTTTCGGAATGCCGCGTCCACGGTCGATCACCTCCATCGACCAGTGGTCGCCGGCCGTCCGCACCACCACCGACACCGGCTGGGTGTCGGGCGAGTATTTCAGGCCGTTGGAAACCAGATTTTCGAGCACCGCGCGCATCTGCGATTCGTCGAGCGCCGCAGCGTAATCCTTCGGCAGATCGATGTCGGCTTTGATTCGCTGGTTGGCGAGCGAGACGTTCAGCGTCTCCACGATCCGCTGCACAAAATCCGCCACCGGCACCGGCTGCGGCACCGTATCCGTCGACATATGCTCGATCCGGTTCAGTAGCAGCACCTGGTCGACCAGCTCCTTCAGCGTGACCATCGCCCGATCCTGCAAATTCAACAGCCGGGCGAAATCCGCCGCGTGCGGCTCCGGCAATTTTTCCGATTTCTTCGCCATCAGGTAGTGCACGCCCTGGATCGACGTGAGCGGCGTGCGGAATTCATGCGACACCATCGAAATGAACTCCCGCTGCATCACGTGAAACGCGTGGCTGCGCCGCGAAGATTCTTCCGCCTCGTTTTCCATCCGCCGCAGTTCCGTCACGTCGTTGATGAGCGTGCAGACGTGCGTGATCGCCGGGGAATTGATCCGCAGCGGCATCTTCTTCACGTCCAACACCCAGTCCCGTCCGCCCCAGTTGATCGGAAAATCGAAACGCACCGCCTCGCCCGTCTGCGCGACGCGTTGGTCCACCGCCCCCCAGTAGGCAAACGCCCGGTCTTCGGTCAGGCACACTTCCATCCCGCGCCGCATGCCGCCGGGCCGAAATTCCTTCCCGAGAAAGTCCGTCGTGGACGTGTTCACAAATTCATACGCCCCGGTCAGATTCCGGATCGTCACCGCCGTAGGCAGCTCATTGAGAAACACCCGGAACATCGACTCCGTCGCCTTCAGGCGCTCCTCGATCGCGACCTGCTCCGAGACATCCTCGCAATTCGCGACCAGCCCGCCGTTCGGCAGCACCGACACCGAGAGCGCCAGATGAAACTGCGAGCCGTCCTTGCGCTTCGCCATCAACCGCCCGCGCCACTGCCCCCCCGCCCGCAACTTCGGCAGCTCGACCTCCTCGATGTGCCGCGCGACCTCCTCCGAGTAAAATTCCCGCCACGTCTTCCCGAGCAACTCGCTCTCCGCGCTGTAGCCGAACAGCTCCACGTGCTCGCGATTGAGGAAAATGAAACGCATCTGCGCATCCGTCACCGCCAGACCTTCGTGCGCATGCTCCGCGGCCAAACGGAACATGTTCACTCCACAGCCGGCACATTCGGCCCCGCCCATGTCCACGACCGATCCGGCGATCACCGTGCGACCTAGTAACTTTTGCGCCACCGCCGTCCAGCGCAACAACCGCCGGAGCCCATCCGCTCCCTCCGCCCGAAAAATCCGCTGCACGCGCCCGCCCATCGCCAGCTCCATGCGCACGACCGCGATCTCCTCACGATCCTTGGGCTCCAACGCCGCCTGCCAGCCGTCCACGTCAGCCAGCATCCGCTCCCGCGACAACCCGAAGAACCGCTCGCACGGCCCGTCGAGGTAGAGGTAGCGATTCGCTTCCTGATCCAGCACGAACACCACCGGTGCGTCCGTCCGGGCCAGTTCTCCGAGCGCCTGCTGGGCGATCCACTCGCCGTCACCGGTCGCATCCGCGGTAAAGCCGCCCCGGCTGTGGAACAAATTATTCATGGAAAGGTGCCGCCGTTAACGCCGCGTGGGCCGAACGCCGACCGACGCCGCCAGCTCGGGCATCGCCTGCACGAGCCCGAGACTCGCCGCGGCCGCAAAGAAGCCCGCTCGACCCGACAACCCCAGGCGAGTCCCAATGCGCGTGCGCGCTTTGTAGACCGCCGAGGCCGACATCCCCAGCTCGTCCGCGATTTCTTTCGCCGTATGGCGCAGCGCCAGCCGGCGCAGAATCAGCAAATCCGACGGCGCCAAGTCCTTCCGTGCCGTCCGTTGACGCACCACCGCCCGCAACACGCTGCTCATGCGCGAATTCATGGGAAATTCCCCTTTCATTACCGAGCGCAACGACGTCAACAGCTCATCCACCCCCGCGCTCTTCTCGATAAACGCACTCACCCCCTGCGCGAAAGCCGCCGCGATCGACTCGTCCGTCGCCACACCGCTGTAGACCACCGTCTTCGCGGCGAAATCTATGCCGCGCAACCGCTCCAATACTTCGAGCCCGCTGATGCCCGGCAACATGAGGTCCAACAGGAGGATATCCACCTCCAGCGTCGCGAGGCGGGTCAGGGCCTCTTCTCCATTACTCGCGGACCCCGCGACCACGAAGTCACCCGATTGATTCAGTAGCTCGGCCAAGACATCCGAAAAAATCGGATGATCATCGACTACAAACACCCGGTAGGAGATCTTTGCTCCGCTCTCCGGCTCAGCAGTTGGGGCATTGGTTTTCACGAGTTCCAGTATATCGTCACACCTCGATCCGTTCACGAGCCCGACACGGTCCAATTTTTCCACCAACCACTAGGCAATTCCACGCATTGCTTTTCCGGCCCCCAACGCACCCCGCCCATTCGCGCGGTTGACACCACCGGCGCCCTCCCGCCCCATCCCACCCCTACCGCGCGCAACCTCCCCCTCTCTGCCGCGTCTCCCCGGACCTCCCTCTTTCTCTTTCTCCTTCTCCTTCTCTTTCTCTTTCTCGTTCCCCTTCCCGCTCTCCCCCGCTTCCGCCCCCGCCTTCCGCCCGCATGAATTTCCTGCAACTCGCCCTGCGCCGCCCCCTCTCCGTCGTCGTTCTCGTCCTCGCGGTCGCGCTCGCCGCCGGCCTCGGCATCCAGCGCATGTCGCGCGATATCTTCCCGCCCCTCGGCATCCCCACGATCTACGTCGCCCAACCTTTCGGCGGCATGGACCCCGCCCAGATGGAGGGCTACCTCACCTACCGCTACGAATATCACTTCCTCTACATCGCCGGCATCTCGCACGTGGAATCGAAGTCCATCCAGGGCGCCGCGATCATGAAACTCCAGTTTCACCCGGGCACCGATATGTCGCAGGCGCTCTCCGAGGTGATCGCCTATGTGAACCGCTCCCGGGCCTTCATGCCTCCGGGCACACCCGCGCCGTTCGTCACCCGCTTTGATGCCGGCAATGTGGCCGTCGGCTATCTCGTTTTCTCCACCGACAACCCCAACCGCACGCTCGGCGAAATGCAGGATCAGGCGCTCAACCGCGTGCGCCCCGCCTTCGCCACGCTCCCCGGCGTCTCCGCCCCGCCGCCCTTCGGCGGCAGCTCCCGCGGCATCATCGTCAACGTGAACCCCGAGCGCATGCGCTCCTATAATCTCTCCCCCGACGACATCGTCAAAGCCCTCGCCGAGGCCAATCCCATCAGCCCCTCGGGCAATATGAACCTCGGCGACAAGTATCCGATCGTGGAGATGAACTCGATCGTGAAGAACCCCCAGGACCTCGCGGCCGTGGCCCTGCGCCGCGGTGCCAACGGCGCCGTCTTCGTCCGCGATGTCGCCACCATCACCGACGCCTCCGATGTCGTCACCGGCCACGCCCTCGCCAACGGCCTGCGCACCGTCTACCTCCCCGTCACCAAGCGCGGCGACGCCTCCACCCTCGAAGTCGTCGACCTCGTCAAAAAGAACATTCCCGAGTTCCAGAAAATCCTGCCCGACGACATCAAGGTCAGCTACGTCTTCGACCAATCGCCCGTCGTCAACCGCTCGATCAAGGACGTCCTCAAGGAAGGCGGCCTCGGCGCCCTGCTCACCGGCCTGATGGTGCTGCTCTTTCTCCGCGATTGGCGCAGCGCCTTCATCGTTGTCCTCAACATCCCGCTCTCCCTCCTCGCCGCCGTATTCGCGCTCTGGATCAGCGGACAATCGATCCACCTGATGACGCTCGGCGGTCTCGCGCTCGCCATCGGCATCCTCGTCGACGAATCGACGGTCGCCGTCGAAAACATCCACGCCCACCTCGCCCGCGGCGTCCCGCTCGCCCGCGCCGCGCTCGAAGGCACGCGGGAAACCGCCCTGCCCCGCCTGCTCGCGATGTTGTGTATCCTCGCGGTGTTCATCCCGGCCTTCTTCATGGTGGGCGCCGCCAAAGCCCTCTTCGTGCCGATGGCCCTCGCGGTCGGCTTCGCGATGATCGCGTCGTATCTGCTCTCCAGCACGCTCGTGCCCGTCCTCTCGGTCTGGTTGCTCCGCAAACACGCGGGCGACATCCACGAGGCCTCCTACTTCGCCAAGCTGCAAAACGCCTACGCCGCCGTCGTCCGCGGCTTCGTCGCCGCGCGCTGGCCGCTCGCCCTCGTCTACCTCGCCGTCTGCGGCGGCATCGTCTGGTCCCTCGGCGGCCGGCTCGGCACCGAAATTTTCCCCAAGACTGACAACGGT
Source organism: Opitutus sp. GAS368 (assembly GCA_943372705.1). Lineage (GTDB taxonomy): Bacteria > Verrucomicrobiota > Verrucomicrobiia > Opitutales > Opitutaceae > GAS368. The sequence continues at coordinate 26,880 of CALRZR010000064.1, forward strand.
CAGTTCGCCCTGCGCATCCGCGCTCCCAGCGGCACGCGCGTCGACCTCACCGAAGCCATCGCGAAAAAAGTGCTCGCGATCATCAACCGCGAGGCCGGCGGCGCGGACAAAATCGAGGTCACCATCGGCATGGTCGGCGTCCACAACTCCAGCTTCCCCGTCAATCTCGTTCACCTCTGGAACGGCGGCCCCGAAGAGGGCTGGCTCGCCGTGCAGTTGAAACCCGGCACCGGCATCCGCATCGAACCGTTCAAGGAAAAGCTCCGCGGCGTGCTCGCGCGCGAGTTCCCCGATCTGCGCCTCTCCTTCGAGCCGCAAGATATCGTTTCGCGCGTCATGAGCTTCGGCTCGCCCACCCCGATCGAGATTGCGATCAGCGGATCCTCGCTGTCCGTCAGCAAGGAATACGCCGACCGCATCATCGCGCAGATGAAAAACATCTCCTACCTGCGCGACATCCAGATCGCCCAGACGCTCGATTACCCGACCGTCTCCATCAACGTCGATCGCGAGCGCGCCGGCCTGCTCGGCGTGCAAATCTCCGATGTCACCCGCTCGCTCGTCGCCGCGACCACTTCCAGCCGCTTCACGACGCCGATCTTCTGGGCCGATCCGGGCTCGGGCATTTCGTTCAACGTCCAAGTCCAAATCCCCGAAGCCAACACCACCACGCTGGAAGACCTCGGCAACGTGCCCGTCACCTCCTCCTCCGGCAAACCTGTCCTCCTGCGCAACCTCGCCACCATCGCGCCCGGCATCGCGCCCGGCGTCTACGAACGCTACAACGTGGCCCGCCTCCTCAGCATCACCGCCAACCTCCACGGCTCCGACCTCGGCACCGCGATGCGCGACATCCGCGCCGCCGTCGCCGCTGCCGGTCCCGCACCCGAGGCCCGCACCAAGATCGACTACCGCGGCCAAGTCATCCCTCTCGGTCAACTCTTCGACGGTTTCCGCTCCGGCCTGCTCATCGCGGTGGTCGTGATCTTCCTGCTCCTCGCCGCCAACTTCGAGTCCATCCGCCTCTCCCTCGCCGTCATGTCCACCGTTCCCGCAGTCCTCGCCGGCGTCGTCCTCGTGCTCTGGTTCACCGGCATGACGCTCAACATCCAATCCGCCATGGGCGCGATCATGGCCGTCGGCGTCGCCGTCGCGAACGCCATTCTCCTCGTCACCTTCGCCGAACGCAGCCGCCAACAAACCGGTGACGCCACCACCGCCGCCGTCGAAGGCGGCCGCAGCCGCCTCCGTCCGATTCTCATGACCAGTTTCGCCATGCTCGCCGGCATGATGCCCCTCGCCCTCGGCCTCGGTGACAGCGGCGATCAAACCGCCCCGCTCGGTCGCGCCGTCGTCGGCGGCCTCGCCCTCGCCACCCTCGCCACCCTCTTCATCCTCCCGCCCTTCTTCGCCCTCCTCGCCGGCCGCAACCGCACGAGCCCCTCGCTCGACCCCGACGACCCCTCCAGCTCCCACTTCGAAAAAACACGCACCCCCTGACCTCCCCTGAATCCGTGTCCATCCGTGTTCATCCGTGGTTAAAAACTAATTCCTCCATGCGCCTCCCCGCCCTCCTCCTCGCCCTCGCCGCCTCCGCCACCGCGCTCTCCGCCGCCGCCCCGCTCGAGGTCAAGACCACGCGCCCCACCCGTGGCGACGTCGTCCGCTACGTCACGCTCCCCGGCACGCTCAAAGCCAATCAACAGGCCACCCTTTACGCCAAAGTCGGCGGTTACCTCGGCAAAATCACCGTCGACAAAGGCGACGCCGTCACCGCCGGCCAAACGCTCGCCGAGCTCGAAGTTCCCGAGCTCCTCGCCGATCTCGCCCGCACGCGCGCCGAAGTAAATGTCGCCGCCACCGAGCTCTCCCGCCTCGAATCCGCCGCCGGCAAATCCCCCGACCTCATCACCCCGCTCGCCCTCGACGCCGCCCGCGGCCGCGCCGAAATCGCCCGCGCCAACCAGTCCCGCGCCGAGACGCTCCTCTCCTTCGCAAAGGTGACCGCGCCCTTCGCCGGCATCGTCACCGCCCGCTACGCCGATGTCGGCGCCTTCATCCCCGCCGCCTCCGCGAGCAGCACGCCGCAAAACGCCGCCCTCGTCACCCTCGTCGATTTCCAAACCATCCGCGCCACCGTCGCCGTCCCCGAGCTCGAAGCCGCCAAAGTCAAAGTCGGCCAGCCCGTCCAGGTGAGCATTGCCGGCGTCACCGGCAACGCCCACACCGCCAAAGTCTCCCGCCTCGCCTACGCCCTCGACGAAGCCTCCAAGACCATGCTCGTCGAAGCCGATCTCCCCAACCCCGGCCTCGCCTTCCGCCCCGGCATGTATGCCACGATCAAAGTCGGCGTCGAAAAACACACCGACGTCCTCGTGATCCCCGCCGAAGCCCTCGTTATGGAAAAAGCCAACGCGTTCGCCTTCCTCGCCGTCGACGGCAAAGCCAAAAAGACCGCTCTCAAAATCGGTTTCAACGACGGCGCGCGCGTCGAAGTCGTCTCCGGCCTCGATGCCAACGCCACCGTGATCCTCGTCGGCAAACTCGCCCTCACCGACGCCCAACCCATCACCGCCGCCAAATGATCCCCACCGGTGGAACCGCTAATCCGCGCTAATCTTCGCTAATCCGATCCCAAAACCCGTCTTGGCCGCAGCCGATTAGGCGAAGGCCTCCGTTCCGAAAATTAGCGAAAATTAGCGGTTAAAAACCTGCCTTGGCCCCTCCTCCCATGTTCCCTTTCCGTCCCTTCACCACCGTAGCCCTGCTCGCTGCGATCACTTTTTCGGTTCCCGTCTCCTCCGCCGCACCCCAACCCATCGACCTCGCCACCACCCTCCGCCTCGCCGGCGCCGACAACCTCTCCGTCAAAATCGCCCAGGAAAAACTCGCCGAAGCCCGCGCCGAAGCCGACGTCGCCCGCGAGCGCCTCTTCCCGTGGGTCAGCGTCGGCACCACGTTCCGTCAGCACGAAAACAATATCCAGACCGTCGAAGGCCGCATCATCGACGCCGACAAACGCTCCTTCTCCGCCGGCGTCGGCCTCAACGCCCAATGGGACTTCGGCGAGGTCTACTACCAAAAACTCGCCGCCCAGCAGCGCGCCCGCGCCGAAGACGCCGCCCTCGCCACCCAGCGCCAGAACAGCGTCACCGACGCCGCGCTCGCCTACTACGAACTCCTCCGCGCCACCGCCACGATCCAGATCGCGCTCGACGCCCTCGCCATCAGCGAACGCCACCACGCCCAACTCGTCGCCTCCGCCTCCGCCGGCGTGACCTTCGCCGGCGATGTTCAACGCGTCGCCACCGCCCGCGCGCGCAACGAAACCGCCGTCCAGCAAGCCCGCGAACAAGCCCGCATTGCCGCCGCCCGCCTCGCCGAACTCCTCAAACTCGACCCCACCGTCGACCTCACCCCCAACCCCGCCGAACTCCTCCCCGTCACCCTCGTCCCCACTTCAACTTCCGATCTTAAACTGGCGGCGAGCCCGGGTGCCGCCGCGGCGCCCGACCTCGCCGCCCTCGTCTCGCGCGCCCTCGCCGCCC
>CALRZR010000065.1:0-30321 GCA_943372705.1 Opitutus sp. GAS368
ACGCCGCTCGCCCCATCATCCCCTGCCGCGCCTCCAGTTTCCCACCGCCCGACGTCCATCACGGAGCGGCGGTTTCTAACCGCCGGTCTTGCGCGCCTAGCAGAGTTCACCCTTGAGCCCGACTCGCATCGCGTTGTCGTTACTCGAAAGCGAAAATGCGCAAAAGCCGTCGGCCCGATGCGCCTCAAAAATTCCCTCTCCCGCTGGCCATGCCCTTAGCTCACCGAAGCAGGTAAAATCCCCCGACACTAAGCGGTAACGGCGAATAGCACTGTGAACCAATGAAGACGTTGCTTTTCCTTCCGTGGATTTTAATCGGCACTGTTGCTGCGGCGCCGACGCCAAAGGAGATGGCCAGCCAAACTGCCGCGCTCTACTTCGCGCAGTTCCGGCTGCCTGCACTCAAGGATGTGAGATGCTCGCCAGGAGACGTGCGCATCCGCCTCGTCCACCTTCACGACCGCGAGATGCGGCCGCGTCCGTCACCGAAGGCAATTGCGATCGATATCACTGGTCGGATTGGCGGGCCGGCGAATGTCCTGCTGGACGATGATCACGCCGGGTATCGCTGGCGAAAAGGCGAGCTGTCGCCCTCTGTCTTCGCTGACCTCATCCGCGTGGTTCTATCGGAGGATTTTCTCTCAATGAAGCGCCCACTGCCGATCGCGACCGCCGGTTATGAGTTCATTATCGAGGTCGCGACAGATTCCAGACACCAGTGCGTCGACACTCACTACCTGATGGTAGCGTCTGCATTTGGGCGAGACCGTGGGCTCGGGCGAATCCAGGAGGTCGCGCTCAAGATTCTCAAGGCAGCCGGGATTCCAGATGATCAAGTTTTCTGGGGTCCTGTAGTAAAATCCGGTGAGAAATAGAGGCCAAAAAAAGGGTCGGTTCTAAACAACTGTAGTCACTCCAGGAAAACCACCGGACGTATCTCCCTCTCGCCGCCCCTTCCCCGAACTCTTCCGCGCCACCGGCCCACCGCCCGTCAGTCCTATTCGCAACGCGCCCGGCGTTGTCAGTCTCCATCGTCACGTCGCCAGTCCTTCCGATCAGAAAATTTCCACGCCGGCACCAATGGTCGAACCGGCCCTTTCGAAACGCCCAGCTCCACGCCGCCGCGCCCCCAGTCCGACTTCACGCAAAATTCATCGCCACCGCATACTCGCTTCACCGGACTGTGCCATTCTCGCCGCACATCGCTCCCACCATGAAAAGCAGCTCAGCCCTTTTTCTTCAGGCCGCCACGGTGCTCCTCGGCCTCGCCGTGCTCGCCTTCTTGCTCGGCGAACCTCACCTCGAAGGCCGAAACGCCCACGCCACGGTCTTCGAGGTCTACTTCCATGATCCGTTTTTGGCCTACGTGTATGTGGGCTCTGTCCCGTTCTTCGTGGCGCTCTACCGGGCCTTCGGATTGTTCGGGCACGTCCGGCAGACGGGCTCGTTCTCGCAGGTAAGCGTCGAGGCGTTGCGCGCGATCAAGCGGTGCGCCTTCACGCTCCTCGGTTTCGTGGCGGGCGGCATCGTCATCATCCTCATCTTCGGCGACCAGGAAGACCGCCCGCCGGGGCTTTTCATGGGCCTGCTCGCGGCCCTTGGGTCGGGCATCATCGCGACCGCGGCGGCGGTGTTCGCCCGGAAACTGCAAAATTCCCTCGGGCGGACCGAGAGCCGCCGCGGCTGAGAGCGGCCAACGCCCTACTCATCCTCTTCCTCGATCTCCGGCGGCTTGATGGCGGTGAGCAGACGGTCGAGTTCGGCCTGCGTCGGGTTGCGGATGGAGCGCACCGTGAGAAACGCTTCGCCTGCGGGGAGCCGCACTTTCGTCCGCGCATCGACGGCGAGTCCGATCACGGCAGTCGCCAGCGGGGAATTGTGCGGCAGGCATTCGATACCCGATTCGGGATCGGTCGCGGTCTCGCCGTGCGTGGTCACGAGAAACGTGAAGCGGTGCTTCCGGTTGGTCGCGACATCCTGCTTCTCGATCGTGGCCACGAGCCCGAGGTGCAACGTATCGGTCGGCTTCGTGAGCCACGTGGCGGGATCGACTTCGATGAAGGTATTGCGCGCGACGAACCGGTCGAGCGCCGTCATCTTGCGGTCCACGGCGCGGATCGCGTCCTTGGCGGCTTTGAAACCGAAATTCTCGCGCAGGTCGCCCTGGCTATGCGCCTCGACTTTGTCTTTCACGAGGCCGACACGCTTGATCTTCAGCGCCTCAAATTCCTCGGCCAGCACGCGGTTGTAGCCCGGCCGCACGTAGATCGTCGTGGGTGCGGGCGGCGGCAGACGGAAGATTTTCTTGCGGTGCAGGGGCATGGCGCGGTCCGCCCAACAAAGTGCCGCCCACCCGAAACGCAATCCGCCGCTACCGCGCAAACGTCCGCGCGAGCAGTTCCGCGAGTTCCGTCATGTCGATCGGTTTGCGGATGAGGCCGAGCAGGCCGAGCGCGCGCACTTTTTCATCCGTCAGATCGCCCGCAAAGCCGCTCGCCACGTAAAGCGGGAGCCCGGGCCGGCAGGCCAGCAACCGCATCGCGAGCGCCACGCCGTTCATGCCCGGCATCTGAAAATCCGTGATCACGAGATCGAAGTCCGCCGGCGCCGCCTCAAACCGTGCGATGGCTTGGTCGGGGTGATTGCACGCCGTGACCACGTAACCGAGCCGCGTCATCACCAACTGCATCGAACGTGTGACCATCTGCTCGTCGTCCACGAGCAGGATCCGCTGCCCCGCGCCGCGCGGCATCACGGCACCGGTGGGCTGTGCCTCGCGTTCCGTCGCGATCACCGTCGGAAAAAACACCTCGAACGTCGTCCCCTCGCCCGGGCGAGTGCGCACCGCAATCGCGCCCTGATGGCTGCGCACCACGCTCTGCACAACGGCCAAGCCGAGCCCGCTGCCTTCGCCGACGCCCCGGGTCGTGAAAAACGGTTCGAAAATCCGCGCGACCACCGCGGGCTCCATGCCGCAGCCCGTATCGGTGACCGTGAGACACACATGCGGCCCCGCCTTCAAGTCGATCAGTTCCGCGGCCTGCGCGGCATCCACCGTGCGCGCCCGCAGTTTCACCGTGAGCGTGCCGCCACCTGCCTTCATGGCGTGGGAGGCGTTGATGCCGAGGTTCGTGACCACCTGGTGAATCTGGGTCGACTCCGCGAGCACGAGCGGCGCCCGCGGATCGATCTCGGCGTTGATTTCCACCGACGCCGGGATCGTTGCGCGCAACAGCGACAACGCCTCGCGCACCACCAGCGCGAGCTGCAACGGCTCCCGCGCCGAGCCTTCGGACCGGCTCAACAAGAGAATCTGCCGCACGAGCTCCTTCGCGCGCTGCCCGCCCTTCAGCACCTCTCCCAGATAACCCCGCAACTCCGGATGGCTCGTGGGGCAATCGCTCTGCGCCAGCGCCGTGTAGTTCAACATACCCGCGAGGATGTTGTTGAAATCGTGCGCCACGCCGCCCGCGAGCGTGCCGAGCGCTTCGAATTTTTGCTTCTGGAAAAGGCGCGTCTGCAGCTTCTCGCGCTCCAGCGCCGCGCGGCGCCGTTCGGTGATATCGCGAAACACCCCCAACATCAGCGGACGCCCGGGATCGGTCTCGATGAAGCACGTCGACACTTCGAGCAGCACGACGCGCCCGTCCCAGAGCGTGACCTGGTGTTCGCGGCTGGCCGCTACGTCGCGCGCGGCGAAACGCTCGCGATAGCGCGTCAGCACGCGTTCGCGATCCGCCTCGGCGTAGGCTTCCCCCAGCGACCGGCCTTCGCTCTCGCCCCGGGTTTTTCCCACGATGCGGCAGAACGCATCGTTGACCGCGATCACGTGCCCGGTGTCGTCGGTGAGCCGCATACCGTCCGTCGCGCTGTCCCACACGAGCCGCAACCGCTCCTCGCTCGCCCCGAGGGCATCGATGGTTTGGATGCGCACCAGCGCGCCCGCGCAGTGATCCGCCATCGTCTGCAGCGCCTCCAGATCGGCCGTCGTGTAGGCCTGCGGCGTGTAGCTCTGGATCGAAAACACGCCCACCACCCGCGCGCCTTCGCGGAGGGGCACGATCATCAACGACGCCGACGGGCGCGACGTATCGCCCATCAACACCACGCCCGGTTCGGGCTTGATCGGCCCTGAGCGCAAGATCAGTTCGGCGCCCCGATCAATCACCCGGCGCATCCGCGGTGTCGGCGGGAGATCCACGCGGCTGGGCGGCACTTCGGTCCGGCACCCGCCGACGAGATCCACATTGATGATGGGGCGACACGCGTCCCGCACCGCGTCGTAGCGGTCCAGCGTCACACAATCCCATCCGAACAATTCGTCGGCCAGACCCGCGATGATCCGCGCCGCCGCCCTTTCCTCGTGCGTGGCGTTGAGCAGGCGCCCCAATTTGGCGAAGGCCGCCAAGCGCAGCCGGATCCGGTTGCGCTCCGTAATATCGCGAAAACTCCAGACGCGCCCCTTCGCCTCGCCATTCACCAACATGGGGCGCGAAACACGTTCGAAGACGCGCCCGTCCCGAAAATCCAGCTGGTCGAAACTCTCCTCATGTGGATGCGCGTAAAGATACTCCACTTTTTCGATGAAGCGTTCTGGCGCGACCAATTGCCCCAGCACAAAGGCCAGCAGCGGCTCGTCGCCGTGGCTGGAAAAAAGCGCGGGCGGGATCCGCCACATGTCCGCAAACGGCCGGTTATACGATTCGATCCGGCGGTCCGGACCCACCGTCAGAATACCGTCCGCCGTCGATTCCAACGTGGCCCGCAGCGACGCCACCGAGTGCGCGACCGTTTCCTCCGCGCGCTTGCGGTCGGTGATGTCGGTAATGGTGCCCGCCATACGCAGCGGTTTGCCCCCGGCGTCCCGGGCGACAACCTTGCCGCGGTCCAGAAACCACCGGTAGTCACCCGTTTTGGTTTTCAGTCGCACCTCGCTCTGCTTGATGGCCGTGCGCCCCGCCAGATGGTCCGCCACGGCTTGCTCAACGACCGCGCGATCGTCCGGATGCAACCGCTCGATGAAAAACTCGACCCTCGGCGGCACCTCGCCCGGCCCGTAGCCGAGCAACCGGCCCCATTGCGGGCTGAAATACACCGCCCCCGAGAGAATATCCCAATCCCACAACCCGTCGTTGGTGGCCTCCAGCGCGAAACTGAGCCGTTCCTCGCTCTCCCGCAACGCCGCCTCCGCCCGCCGGCGCGTCGTGATATCCTGCAGCGAATTCAGGCTGTAAATTTGTCCCGAGATTTCCACGAGGCTGCCGCTGTAAATGACGGTAAACACCTCGCCATTCTTCCGCCGCATGCGCGCCTCGAAGGCCTCCACATGACCTTTCGCTCGCAGCTCCGCCAGGTATCGGTCGCGCACCGCGGGATCCTCCCACAGATTGAGTTCCACGGAGGTGCGGCCGATCGCCTCCTCCCGCGCGTAACCGAACGCCGCGATCCCCGCCGCGTTAAACTCCACCAACCGTCCCTCCGGCACCGACAACAGCCCGATCATAATCGGGCTGCGTTCAAACACGGCCTGAAAACGCTCGATGCTCAGCCGCAACGCCGCCGCGTCCTGCTGGCGCACCAGCGCCCCGGCGCAATGCGTCGCCAACGAATGCAGCATATCAAGGCTCTCCTGGCGATAGGCGCGGCGCCGGTAGCTCTGGATCGACATGATCCCCACAAACCGCGCTCCGATCCGGATCGGCACAAACAGCAGAGAGAGCGACCGCCGGCCGCTCCCGAAGAGCAATCCGTCGGGCACCACCTCGCTCTCCGAATCCCGCAGGACCATCTGCGGCCCCTCCGCCATCACCCGGCGCGCCATCGGCGAGGGCTCTTTCAACGCGGTCGCATTGGGCGGCACTTCCTGCAACACGCCGTCGATCGTGTCGAAGTCCGCCACATCGTGGAAACACCTTTGCGGTTCGTTCCACAGGTGCAGCCACGCACAGTCCCAGCCGATCAATTTCTGCGCCGCCTCCAAAATCCTGATCGCCGCCGCCCGCGGGGTCTCGGCATCCGCGAGCTCGCGACCCAGTTGCGCGAAGATCGCCGTGCGGCCCTGCTCGGCCAGGAGCGCGAGCTCCGCCAGTTTGCGCTCGGTCACATTCCGCACGCTGTTCCGGATCTCCACCAGACACCCCGCCGCATCGCGCACAAACACCGACGTTTGCTCGGCCCACGTGACTTTTTCCAACGGCACCGCGAGCCGAAACTCGATCTTTCCGTCCGGCGCCCCCGCACGAATCCAGTTTCGGTAGGCCGCGATCACCCGCGGGCGATCCTCCGGCGCCACCACGCGAAACACCGAAGTGCCGAGCAAGTCCGCCGATTTTACCCCGGCATAGGCCTCCACCGTCGGGCTGCAATAGGTGAACAGACTCCGCGGGCTCGCCACGAAGTAGCCCTGGTTGATGTCTTCGATGAGATTGCGGAAAAGCCGTTCCGATTTCGCCAACTCCGCCGTGCGCGCCTCCAGGGCGGCCGTGCGCTCGGCGACCAGGCGCTCCAGATCGGTGTTGAGCCGCCGCACCTGTTCTTCGGCGAGTTTGCGCGCCGTGATATCCGTATTGGTGCCCAGAATGCGCGCTGCCCGCCCGTGGGCATCCCGCGCCACCACGCGCCCATGGCTCATGATCCAGATCCAGTTGCCGTCGGCCGTCGAGACCCGCTGTTCGATCCGGTAGTCGTCGGTCTCGCCAAACACCGCGCGGCGCGTCTCCCGCATGATCGCCGCCCGATCGTCCGGGTGGGCTACGGACAGCAGACGCCGCCAGGTCGTGAACGTTTCCACCGGCGGATATCCGCGCATGAGTGTCCAGATCGGATCGATCACGATCCGGTTTGCCGTCAAATCGTCGTCCCAAATGCAGGTGCTCGCCGCACTCAACGCCATTTCGAGCCGCTGCCGCACCGCCCGCAACTCCGCGTCGGCCGCCTTCACCGAGCTGATGTCGACCACGACACCGTCGCGCACGTGCGCCCCGTCCGGCCGCACTTCCGACAACTGCGAACGAAACTGCGCCCACACCTCACGTCCGTCCGCCCGACGCACCCTCGCTGTGAATTCCGCTGGACCGCCTTTCGCAGCCGCCTCGGCCAAGTTTTTCCGGAACGATTCCCGATCGTCCGGATGGACCACGGCAAAGACCCGCGACGCGTCCGCCATGAATTCGGCGGCCGGCACACCGATCAGCGCCTCGACGTTCGGGCTGACGTAGAGGCACTCCAGCCGCCCGTCCGGGTGCAACACCGTGCGGTAGACACACGACCCCGCGAGGTTCGCATTGATGGAAGCGAGGAGCGGCTCGCGCTCCCCCGGCTTGCGACTGTCGTGCTCAGCCGAACAGGCCACTATTTTTTGGGTTCAGGGACGGCTCCGAAATTGCCGCTCTCGGCCGCGCGCACAAAGCCCTCGGTCACCGTCTTCAATTCCTCCCAACGGGCGCGAATTTTTTTCGCCTCATCCTTCGTGATCACACTGTCCGCCGAAGAAATCGCGATCGTGGCCAGCATGTCGGCAAATTCCTGCACGATCCCGTTGGTGAGCGGGATCAACGGCTGGTTTGGCGGCAGATTGTGCGGATTGCGGATATAGAAACCGTCGGCCTGCTCGCACACCCACTGCGCGACACGCGCATCCTTGGTGATCCGGATCAACTGGCCCACGCGGTCGAGCGGACTGCCCGTGCCGCTCCCGCTGTCATCCTCGGGCAACTCGGCCCACTTGTAGATCAACGAAAGCGACAACCCCATGTCGGCGGCAATCTGCTTCGCGCTGGTTTTCTTCAGGACCTCCTTCATCACCTCATGCGATTCCATAGTGGCGTCAGCGTGCGCCGCGCACTTATGCGGCGCAACATCGTAAGTAGTTTCCCTCCAGTGCGCGCCTTCTGTGCCGATCAACTTTTTTTCGTGCGTCCCCCGCCTCTCCTCTGACTTACTGCCCCTTCCTCTCTCTTTCCCAAATGAACATCCACGAGTATCAGGCCAAAGCACTTTTCGAAAAATTCGGCGTTCCCGTCCCCGCGGGCGCCGCTGCCAAATCCGCCGCCGAGTTCGACACCGCCCTCGCCGCCCTCCCCGAGGGCCCGACCATGGTGAAATCCCAGATCCACGCCGGCGGTCGCGGCAAAGGCACGTTCACCGACGGTTTCAAGGGCGGCGTGAAATTCTGCAAGACCAAGGCCGACGCCAAGGAAATCGCCGGCAAGATGCTCAACAATACCCTCGTCACCCTCCAAACCGGCCCCGCCGGCCGCAAGGTCCAGACGATCTACTTCACCGTCGCGAGCGAGATTAAGAAGGAATACTACCTCGCCATCCTCCTCGACCGCGCCTCCTCGAAACCCGTCATCGTCGCCTCGACCGAGGGCGGTATGGACATCGAGAAAGTCGCCCACGACACCCCGGAAAAAATCTTCAAGGTCATCATCGATCCCGCCTACGGCATCGCCGATTTCCAAGTCCGCGAACTCATCTTCAAGCTCGGCTTCACCGGTGCCGAGGCGAAGAACGCCGGCAAGCTCATCCGCAATCTCTATACCTGCTACTGGGAAACCGACGCCGCGATGATCGAGGTCAATCCCCTCATCACCACGCCCGCCGGCGACGTCCTCGCCCTCGACGGCAAAGTCTCCTTCGACGACAACGCCCTCTTCCGTCACCCCGAGATCGTCGCCCTCCGCGACCTCAATGAGGAAGACCCCAAGGAAATCGAAGCCTCCAAATACTCGCTGAGCTACATCGCCCTCGACGGCAACATCGCCTGCCTCGTGAACGGCGCCGGCCTCGCGATGAGCACGATGGATATCATCCAGCACTTCGGCGGCACCCCCGCCAACTTCCTCGACGTCGGCGGCGGCGCGACGAAGGCCCAGGTCATCGCGGCCTTCAAGATCATCCTCGGCGACAAGAACGTGAAGGGCATCCTCGTTAACATCTTCGGCGGGATCATGGACTGCAACGTGATCGCCCAAGGCATCGTCGAAGCCGTCAAGGAAGTCGGCCTCACCCTCCCGCTCGTCGTCCGCCTCGAAGGCAACAACGTCGTCGCCGGCAAAGCCACGCTCGCCGCCTCCGGCCTCGCCCTCGTCTCCGGCGACACCATGGCCGACGCCGCCCAGAAAATCGTCAAACTCGTGGCCTAATCGCCTGCGGCGCCGTGGCGGCAGGAAGTTTGGGTTGAAGAAACCACTCCCCGCCTCACTCGCCATCATCTCTTAAACTTAAACTCCCAACCTAAACTAACCGCGCCCCGCGCGGTTCTCCCATGGCCATTCTCATCACTCCCACCACGAAGATCCTCGTCCAAGGCATCACCGGCGATTTCGGCGGCCGTCACGCCAAGCTCTCCCTCGACTACGGCACCGCCGTCGTCGCCGGCGTCACCCCCGGCAAGGGCGGCCAGTTCTTCGAACACGGCGCCCACAAAGTGCCGATCTTCAACTCCGTCGCCGACGCCGTGAAGGCCACCGGCGCCACCGTCTCCGCCGTCTTCGTGCCGCCGCCGTTCGCCGCCGACGCCATTCTCGAAGGCGTTGACGCCGGCCTCGACCTCGTCGTCGCGATTACCGAGGGCATTCCGATCAAAGACATGATCCGCGTGAAGCGCGCCATGCAGGGCAAACCCACCCGCCTCATCGGACCGAATTGCCCCGGCCTCGTCTCGCCCGGCGCCGGCCCCGACTCCAAAGGCGGCTGCCGTATCGGCATCGCCCCCGGCTATATCAACAAGCAGGGCCACGTCGGCGTCGTCTCCCGCTCCGGCACGCTCACCTACGAAGCCGTCTTCCAACTCACCTCCAAAGGTATCGGCCAAAGCACGACCGTCGGCATCGGCGGCGACCCCGTCAACGGCACGAACCACCTCGACGTCATCAAGCTGTTCGCCGCCGACCCCGACACCCACGGCATCATCCTCATCGGTGAAATCGGTGGTAACGCCGAGGTCGAAGCCGCCCGTTGGCTTAAGGCCAACTGCACGAAACCCGTCGCCGGATTCATCGCCGGTGCCACGGCTCCCGCGGGTCGCCGCATGGGCCACGCCGGCGCGATCGTCGGTGGTGCCGAAGACACCGCCGCCGCCAAGATCGCCGTCTTCAAGGAGTGCGGCATCGAAGTCGCCGTGACGCCCTCCGACATGGCCGACGCCCTCCTCCGCTCCGCGAAGGCCAAAGGCGTGACGCTGAGCTAAGCATCCGCCCGTCGATCTCCCCTCTGCGCCGCCCGGTTCATCCGGCGGCGCTTTTTTTGCGCACTCTCGCCGCACCTTCATTCGCCCATCGCCTCCCCGGTTCTTGACGCACCTCTCGCCTTCCGAAGGATCGCCCGCGCGTGCCCCGGATTCTCGCAGTGTTACCCCTCCTTGTCGGCGTCGGTCTCGGCCTGTGCGGCTGCGCGACCGTCAACACACCCCTTCCGCCTCCCGCGCCCGTCGCGTGGGCGCACACCACAAGCGACCTCAAACCCGATCCGGCCGTCGTTTGGGGCCGACTCGAAAACGGCCTGCGCTACGCGATTCTGCCGCATGCCACCCCGCAGCAACGCGTGAGCGTCACGCTCCTCGTGCAGGTAGGCTCGTATCACGAACGCGCCCACGAGCTCGGCTACGCCCACTTCGTCGAGCACCTCGCGTTTCGCGATCTGCGCGGCTTTCCCGACGAAGCCGTCTGGCGAAAACTGCAATCGCTGGGCGTCGGCCCGCACGCCAACGCCAACGTCGGCCTCTTCGAAACCCGCTATTTTTTCCCCGACCTGCCCACCGACGAACCGACGGCCCTCCCGACCGGGCTGAAAATTCTCCGGGCCATGGCCGACGGTGTAAACTTCGTGCCCGACTCGATTGAGCGCGAACGCGGTGTCGTGTTCAGCGAGCGCCGTTCACACGACGCAGCGATGGCCCACACCCGCGACGATCAATTGGAATTCCTCCCACCCCTCGAAGCGCCGCCCGAATGGCTCGAACTGAGCGCGCTCTTCGCCGGCTCCCAGCTCCCCGAGCGCAATCCCATCGGTGATGAAAAAACTCTCCGCGCCGCGACCGCGCGCCGCCTGCGCGCCTTTTACGAACGCTGGTATCGCGCCGACCGCATGATCGTGGTGGTCGCGGGCGACCTTTCTTCCGCCTCCGTTGAGCAACAAATCCGCGACGCATTTTCGTCCCTACCGATACCAGGTCGCCCACCCGATGTGATCCCGCTCCCACCGCCGAAGAATCCCGGGACACTCCACACGCTCTATCGCGACGCCGAGCCCACCACGCAGATCTCGCTCTCGGTCGTGCGAGCCCACGAAGCTCCGGACAACGCAAGCACCCGTCGCCGCTCCCTCGCCGGTCACCTTGCCCTCGGCATGTTGGCGCGTCGCTTGGAACGAGCGATTGAGGCAGGCACCGCGCCGCTCTACGCGTGCGAAGTCGTCCCGAGCCACTACGTTCCCGGACGCCAACTCGTTTTGCTGCGAGCGCACACCCGCCCCGCCGATTGGGCCAAGGCCATGTCGGCCATCGACCTCGAAGTTCGTCGCATCAACGAGCTCGGCTTTTTCCCTGCTGAATTTGCCCTCGCCGCCCAGCGCAAGGCGCTACGCACCGCAGTCGCCGCGCGCCAGTCCGGCGCCACGTCGTCCGCGCAACTCGCCGCCACGCTCGCGCTCTCGATTGCGCGCGGCGTGGTCTTCACCGACGCGCAAGACGACCACACGCTTACTACCGAGCAACTCGCCACCTTGGACGAGAAACAGTGCCACGCGGCGTTTCGCGAACTGCTCCTCACCGGTGAGTGGGCGCTGACGTTGCGCGGCCCCTCCGGCGACGACGCGTCGAAAAACATCTCCGACAATTTCAAGGAAAGCCGCACGGTCCCGCTCACACCGTATGTGCCGCCGGCGCCCGCGGCGCCGTTTCCATTCACCGACTTCGGCCCGACGGGTGAAGTGGTGCGGCGCACACGTGCCTCCGCTATGGATACGGAGCTCGTGCAGTTCGCGAACGGCGTGCAGTTTAACCTCAAGCGCACGCGCTTCGAGCCCGGCCACGCACACGTCGAGCTGCGCCTGCACGGCGGACTCGCCGCAACTCCGCCTCACCTGCCCGGACTTGCGTGGCACGCGTTCGCCTGGTTTCTCGGCGGACTCCAAGGACTCTCCCCCGAAGACCTCCAAAACAGCATCGCCGGAAAACTCGACGAAACCCACTTCACCATTTCGGCGACAACCTTTCGGCTCAACTCCCGGCTCCACGCCGGAGATTTGCCGCTCATGTTTCAGATGGGCGCAGCCTATTTCACCCGCCCCGCCTTCCGCGCCGAAGCCGCCCCTCGTGCGCTCGCTCTCGCCCGCCAGCTCCTCGCACCCTACACCGGCACCGCCGACGGCGTCGCCTTGCAAGCCCTTTGGCATCGGTTCGGCGGCGGTCATCCGGCCTACCGTCTGATCACGCTCGCTGAGTTGACGCAGCGCACACCTGCCGAACTGACCGCATGGTTCACGCCCCTGCTGGCGTCGGCCCCACTCGAGATTGGCATCGTCGGTGACTTCGATCCCGAGCAGGTGATCGCCGCTTGCGCCCGCACGTTCGGCGCGTTGCCACCGCGGGCCCTGACCTCCCCGGCCAACGCGACCAGCGCACCCGCCGCCCCGCCGACCCCGTTCTCCGAGAAGATCACGTTTGAAGGCCCCAAGGGCGTCGCCGTCGTCGCGTTGGCTTGGCCGGTCGCGGAGGCCGCCGCTTTCCCAGTCCGCTTTCGCACACAACTACTCAGCAAAATCCTCCATGAAAGGATCACAAGGAAACTGCGTTCCGAATTGGGCGAAACGTATTCGCCCAGCTCATCCGTCGAAGGCGGCGACGGCATGTCGCCCGCCGGTGCGTTTCTGCGTTGCGCCATCGAAGCCGACCCCGCGCGGGCCGAGCACGTCGCCGCCGTAGCGCGCGAAGTGGTGGCCACGCTCGCTCGTGACGGCGCGACCGAAGACGAGTTCGCCCGCGCCCGCGATCCTCTGGTGCGCACCACGGAATCCGACCTCCGCAAAAACGGTTGGTGGGTCGACGCCGTCACCGCGGCACAATCGGCCCCTGCGTATGGCGACGGCTGGGCGGGCGTGCTGCACGCCTATCAGTCCGCCACGCTCGCCGAAATCAACGCCCTCGCTCGCACCGTGCTCGCGCCGGAACGCCTCGGCCAGCTCGTCGTGCTCCCAAAGTAGGCGCGGCTGCGCCCGCCCACCCGGCGCCACTCACGCCGTCTTCAGTGACGCCATATCGATCACGAATCGGTATTTCACGTCGCTCTTCAGCATGCGCTCATAGGCTTCGTTGATTTGGTCCATGCGGATCATCTCGATGTCGCTCGTGATCCCGTGTTGGCCGCAGAAATCGAGCATCTCCTGCGTCTCCGCAAGGCCGCCAATGAGGGAGCCGGAAAGACTCTTGCGTCCCATAATCAGGGCAAACGAAGCCACTGGCAGCGGCTTGTCGGGCGCGCCGACGAGGGTGAGATTACCATCAACGCCGAGCATCCCGAGGTAAGCGTTGATATCGTGCTCGGCCGACACGCAATCGAGGATGAAGTCGAACGTCCCCGCGTGCTTCGCCTTCTCGTCGGCGTTGCGCGAAATCACGACTTCATGTGCGCCGAGCCGGAGCGCATCGGCTTTTTTGTTTTCCGACGTCGTAAACACCACGACGTGCGCCCCAAACGCCCGCGCAAACTTCACTCCCATGTGACCGAGCCCGCCGAGGCCAACGATGCCGACCTTCTTGCCCGGCCCGACCTTCCAGTGACGCATCGGCGAATACGTGGTGATGCCCGCGCAGAGCAGCGGCGCCACGCCGGCGAGGTCGAGATTCTTGGGAATCGTGAGGACAAAATGTTCGTCGACCACGATGCCCTCGGAGTAGCCGCCGTAGGTCGGCAGGCCGAGGTGTTTATCCATCGAGCCGTAAGTCATCACCATCGTCGGCGAAAACTGCTCGAGACCTTTGCGGCACTGCGGGCACGACAAGTCCGCATCAACGAGGCACCCTACCCCGGCGATGTCGCCGGGTTTGAATTTCGTGACCTTCGGGCCGATCTTGGTAACGCGCCCGACGATCTCGTGACCGGGCACCGCGGGATATTGCGTAAAGCCCCATTCGTTGCGCGCGAAGTGGAGGTCGGAATGGCAGACGCCGCAGAAAAGAATCTCAATCTGCACATCGCGGTCGGTCGGCTCGCGGCGCGGGATCATGGCCTGCGCCAACGGTGATTTCGCTGCGGCGGTGGAGAAGGCTTTGACGGAGTAGGCGCGTGGTTTGGTCATGGCCGTCGAAGATCCGTGAAGTCCTTCGGTCGCGCAAGTCGGTCAGTTGCAGAAGAAGTGTTCCCTGCCTCAGCGCTTCAGGAGGAACCGGTCCCGGGAAACTCCTGTCGCCCGCCCTGCGTCCAACCCGACCCTCCGCCGCCCATGAACACCTTCCTCCGTCCTCACGTCCTTGCTCTGTCCGGAGCCCTGCTCTTTTTCGCCGCCTGCGCCAGTTCGCCGATGTCCCGCATCGATGCCAACCGTTCGGTGTATGAATCGTGGCCCCTCGAGATGCAGGAAGCCGTCCTTCGCCAACGCGCCATCCCCGGTATGACTCCCGAGATGGTTGAAATGGCGCTCGGCAAACCCACCGAGATCCAATCGCGCATCGGCCAAAATGGCGCGGACGAGATCTGGATCTACAAAAAATCCAACCCCGCATTGCCCTCCCTCCTCGGCAACACCGGCGTATCCGTCGGCGGCAATGTGGGCGGCATCGGCGTGAGCACGGGCACCTCCGGACGCCGCAGCTCCCGCGCTCCCACCGACGCCGACGACCAGGAAATTGTTTTTCGCAACGGCACGGTGTTGCGCGGTTCATCGTAGGCGCTTCGCTCTTCGCCCTCACGCCGTTTTGCGACTACCACCCCGCCAATGTCGCATTGCGCCGCCGGCGCGTTCCCGCCAAATCGCGGGCGCATGAACGTTTCCGGCCGCCCCACTCGCACCATCTGGCCTTCCGCCGACGGCAGCGCAGTCGAGATCATCGACCAAACTCGCCTCCCTCACGCGTTCGTCGTCGCGCGCCTGACCACGCTTGCAGAGGCCGCCCACGCCATCCGCGCCATGCTGGTGCGCGGCGCTCCGCTCATCGGCGCCACCGCTGCGTGGGGTCTCTGGCTCGCCCTACGCGCCGATGCCTCCGACGCCGGGCTTGCCCACGCTCACGCCACGCTCCTCGCCACGCGCCCGACCGCTGTGAATCTCCGCTGGGCCCTCGACCGCGTGCGCGCCCACGTCGCCCCGCTCGCTCCCGCCGCGCGCGCCGAAGCCTCCCGCCAACTCGCCCTCGCCCTCTGCGACGAAGACGTCGCCCTCAACCGCGGTATCGCCGCCGCCGGCCTCCCGCTCATCCGCGCCATCGCCGCGCGTAAACGCCCCGGCGAACGCGTCAACTTGCTCACCCACTGCAACGCCGGTTGGCTCGCCACCGTCGATGTCGGCACGGCCACCGCTCCGATCTACGCCGCCCACGACGCCGGCCTCCCGATTCACGTGTGGGTTGACGAAACCCGTCCACGCAACCAAGGCGCGAGCCTTACCGCTTGGGAGCTGCTCAACCACGGCGTCCCGCACACCGTCATCGCCGACAACGCCGGCGGCCACCTCATGCAACACGGCCACGTCGATTTCGTAATTGTCGGCACCGACCGCACCACCGCGACCGGGGACGTCTGCAACAAAATCGGCACCTACCTCAAAGCCCTCGCCGCCCATGACAACGGCGTGCCGTTTTACGTCGCCGCGCCCTCGACCAGCATCGACTGGACGCTCCGCGACGGCCTTCGCGAAATTCCCATCGAGGAACGCGACGCCCGCGAAGTCACCCACCTCGCCGGCCTGCTCCCCGACGGCCACGTCGCCACCGTCGCCCTGCTGCCCACAGGAAGCCACGCGGCCAACCCCGCCTTCGACGTCACGCCCGCCCGTCTAGTCACCGGACTCATCACCGAACGCGGCGTGTGCACAGCCACCGCGGACGGCTTGCGCACGCTGTTCCCCGAGCACGCGGCAGGCACTTAACCCGCCGACAGTTCGCACCGCCCGCGCCCAAACCCGGTCGACCTCACTGTGCCGCCGCGCATGCGTCGAGTTCGAGTTCGAACAGCAAATCGTCGCGGCACACCACGCAGTGCGTGTTCACGACCGGCATCGACTGGAGATTCCGCTCGGCACACCACTCGTTGAAATATTTCACATAGGACGGATCACGATAGTAGGCCGTGGCGCGCGTCACATCGCGGTAGTCCATCCCGCGCGACTGCAAGATGCCCGCAATCACTTCCATCGTGAGATCGACCTGCTTTTTCGCATCGCCCACCCACGCCGTTTTTCCGCCCGGGTGAATGCTCGCCGTGCCCGAGACGAGCAGCCGGCGCCAGCCACCGGAATCAATCTCCATCGCCCGGCTGAACGAGCTGCCATAGGCCGGTGCCGGGCATTGCAACGGCGACCCGATTTCCTTCGCCCGTGAGCCCTCGCCGATCGGCCGCACCGCCCACGCCGCCACGGCGAGCGCCGCACCGTCGGCATTGCGCGCTCCGATGCCCGTGCTCGCCGGGATCGAACCCGTGCGGAATTTCACGTTCGCGTAGTGCGCCGAACGCACCCGGTTGAATTCCCCATACCACGCGAGAATGTCCTCGTTGTAGAACCACGTGCGCACGATGTCGCCAAATTCGAAACCCGCCTGGTCGAGCGCCCACTCCATGTTGCCAAACGCCTGCTGCACCTGCGCTCCGGCGCCCAACGTCCGCGCCGTCGGCCCGAGACCGCCGAGTAAACAGTGGCGTGCACCCTCGTCCTCGTAAACCGATCCGACAATTTTGTTGCCGAGCCGCACGCGGGTCACCGGCCGACCGCTCACCGCAAACGCCTGGACTCCCGCAAGCGGCGCACCGTCGCACCCGGGACCCTCGATCCACGTCACCGGCCACTGCGTGTCGCCCAGCGCCGTGTGCATCGCTTCGTCGATTTCAATGCGCGCTGCGAGAGCGCCGAAGATCATCACACCGAGCAACTCCGCTTCCTGTGCCGCGAGACTTCCCGCCAGCCGTTCAAATACCGCGGCCAATGGCTCCCCGGCCGTCATCGTTTCGGTCACCACAAATTCCGGCGAAGTCTTCTTGCGCTTCGCCGCGGCAAATTCGTCGGTTTTCGTATCCAAAATCCGATTGGTCATCAGGTCCATGGGGCTTGAGGTATTCATGGGCAAGCAGACGCGGTGTGCACCAGGCGGTTACCCGCGCCACCCAAAGCCCGCGTCGCCCCATCGCCATAATACGGCGCGGAATGGAGCCGATAAGTTCGTGTTGATTGCGGGACCGAACTGTAGCGCCAACGAGGGGCCGCCGTCATCGCGCCTAGGACTTTCTTTATGCGTGACCCCGGCAAATCCCCCTCCCCCGCCGCCCGCACTGCGCACCGTTTGTCCCGCTTGGCGCTTTCGATAAGCACTGCTGTCTTCATCTCAATTTTTGCGCTGCTCCCCATCTCGCGCGCCGGCGAAACCGCGGAAAATTCCGCACCGAAAAAAACCACCGCCACCAAAAAGGCCGGCAACAAGAAGGCCGCCACCGCTGCCACCCCCGAGAGTATCTACGAACTCCCCGGCACCCCGCGCCCGCAGGGAAAAATCGACGAACTCGTCTTCGCCCGGCTGCAAAAACTCGGGGTGACGCCCGCCCACGTCTGCACCGATGCGGTCTTCGTCCGACGCGTATTTCTCGACGTGATCGGCACCTTGCCCACCGCCGCCGAGACCGGAGAGTTCCTCAAAGACAAATCTCCAAGCAAACGCGCCGCGCTCATCGACCGGCTCCTCACGCGCGACGAATACGCCGACTACTGGGGTATGAAGTGGAGCGATCTCCTGCGCGTGAAAGCCGAGTTTCCGGTGAACCTCTGGCCCAACGCCGCCCAGGCCTACCACCACTGGATCGTCACCTCCCTGCGCGCCAATCTGCCCTACGATCAGTTCGCACGCACGCTGCTCACCTCAAACGGCAGCAACTTCCGCGTCGGCCCTGTGAATTTCTACCGCGCCGTGCAGTCGAAAGAACCCGCCACCCTCGCGCGCACCGTAGCCCTCACATTTATGGGCGAACGCGCCGAAAAATGGCCCGACGCGCGCCTCAACGCGATGGGTAGATTCTTCACGCAGCTCACCTACAAGGCCACCGGCGAGTGGAAGGAAGAGATCGTCTTCTTCGATTCCAACAAGCCTCAGCCCGCCGGCGACGCTCCGTCTCCGCAATTCCCTGACGGCACGCCCGCGACGCTTTCGCCCGACCGCGACGGCCGCGAGATTTTCGCGAACTGGTTGGTCGCCCCGCAAAACCCGTGGTTCGCCCGCGTCATGGCCAACCGCGTGTGGTCCTGGCTTCTCGGACGCGGCATCGTGCACGAGCCCGACGATTTTCGCGCCGACAACCCTCCGACCAACCCCGCGCTGCTCGACCACCTCGCCGCCGAATTCGTCTCCGCGCGCTTCGACGTGAAGCAGCTCATGCGCGTCATCCTCAACTCGCAGACCTATCAGCTCTCCTCGTTGGCCCGCAGCACGCAGCCCGAAGCCGAGGCGAATTTCGCGTTCTACGCCCCGCGCCGTCTCGATGCCGAGGTTCTCATCGACGCGCTCAACCAGATCACCGGCACTCACGAGAAATATTCGAGTGCCATTCCCGAGCCCTTCACGTTCGTCCCGGAAGACCAACGCTCCATCGCCCTTCCCGATGGCAGCATCACGAGTTCGTTTCTCGAAAATTTCGGCCGCCCTTCCCGCGACACGGGTCTCGAATCGGAGCGCAACAATCGCATCACCGCGTCGCAACGCCTCACGCTGCTGAACTCCACTCTCGTGCAGCGCAAACTGGAGCAAGGCCCGAAGATCCAGGCTCTCTTCCGCACCCGCACCGCCCCGCGCGAAACGATCGACACGCTCTACCTCACCATCCTCTCGCGCCCGCCGTCACCCGACGAACTTCGCATTGTCCAACAACGCCTGCTCGCCGGCCCCGACGGCCGCACCGCTGCCATCGACCTCGCCTGGGCGCTGATCAACAGCGCCGAGTTCCTCTACCGCCACTGACCGCTCCCGTCCCCTCGCCACGAAAGGAATCCGCCCATGAACCTCCATCACAGCGTCGACCCTCGTCTCTGGAACCTCTCGTCCGAACTTCGTCTCCTCGGGCTCGGCGGCCCGCGCATGACTCGCCGCGACGCCATCCGCCGCGGCCTCGTCGGCACCGCCGGCCTCGCTCTCTCCGGTTCGCTCGCCGGTCGCGCGTTCGGCGCCCCTGCCGCGCCCGCCGCCGTTACGCCCAAAGCCAAATCGGTCATTCAAATCTGGCTCTGGGGCGGCCCCTGCCACCTCGACACCTTCGATCCGAAACCCGACGCCGGCTATGACTACTACGGCGCGCTCAAGACTCCGATCCCGACGAATGTCGCCGGCATCCAGATCGGCGAACTGCTCCCGATGCTCGCGAAGCAGGCCGACAAATACTCGATCATCCGCAGCATGACGCACGGTATCAACGGTCATGAGACCGCCTCCTACACCGTGCAAACCGGCCGCGCCTCCGGCGGTCGCGACGTGTTTCCCGGCACCGGCGCCGTCGTCTCGCTCTTCAAAGGTTACGACGCCGGCTACAAAGGTCTGCTCCCGCCCTACATCGTGCTGACCGAGTTGCAGGGCCGTTTCTCCGAGGCGGGTTTCCTCGGCGGCCGCTACAAACCGTTCGCCACCGGCGGCGATCCCGGCGCCAACCGCTTCGTCGTCGAGGGCGTCGTCGCGCAGGGCATTACCGACGAGCGCCAACGCGCCCGCCGTGAATTTCTCCACCAGCTCAACACATTCGAGCGCGCCACGAAGAACGGCGATCCGCGCCTCACCGCCCTCGGCGAATGCGAGAAGGACGCCTACGAGATGATTCTCGGCGACGCCGGCAAGGTCTTCGATCTCTCGCAGGAAAAAGACGCCATGCGCGACGGCTACGGCCGCAACACCTTCGGCCAGTCCTGCCTCATGGCGCGCCGCCTCGTCGAGCGCGGCGTCCCGTATATCACGATCAACTACAAGGGCTGGGACACCCACAAGCAGCACTTCCCCATCATGCGCCGCAAACTCCCCGAGTTTGACCGCGGTCTCGCCACGCTGCTCGCCGATCTCACCCAACGTGGCCTGCTCGACAGCACGATCGTCATGGCCGGCGGCGAGTTTGGCCGCACCCCCAAGGTCCTCTGGGAATCGCCGTGGAACGGTGGTCGCAGCCACTGGGGCAAGGCCTTCTCCGTCGTCGTCGCAGGCGGCGGCTTCAAGGGCGGTCACGTCGTCGGCAAGACCGACGCCCGCGGCGAGGAGGTTTCGGAGCGTCCCGTGCAACCGAGCGACCTCATCGCCAGCATGTATGAAAACCTCGGTATCAAGGGCGACGCCAAGCTCCCCCATCCCGAGGGCGCCGATGTGCGCGCGATGCCCGCGACGCTCGAGGGCGGTCGCGTTCCCACCCGCATTTCGGAAATCATGTAACCCGGAATCCGCTATGCGCCCGCTCAAAAAAACCCTCGGCCTCCTGCTCGAGTATCTCGACCCGTGGCTCTTTTTCCTGATCTCCGCGGGAATGGTGTTTTCGTTTTCGCCCAAGACCCAGGCGCAGCCCGCCAATACGCGCGGCGTGCCCCATCTCGCGTTCACTTATCCGGCCGGCGGCCAACAGGGCACAACCGTCACCGTTTCCATCGGCGGACAATATCTCAACGGCACCGTCGCCGCGCATTTCTCCGGCTACGGCCTCACCGCGAAGGTCGTGCACTACGAGCGCCCGCTCTCGCAAAAGGAAATCAACGACCTCCGCGAGGAGCAGCAGAAGCTCCAGGACAAACGCGCTGCCGCCCGCGCCGACAAAACCAAACCGCCCTTCACCGCCGAGGACGAAAAGCGTTCCGCCGAGGTCCGCACCCTGCTCGCCACGCGCGGCAATCGGCAGGTGAGTCCCGTCCTCGCGGAAACCGTCACCCTCGAAGTCACGCTCGATCCCAGCGCCGCCCCCGGCGAACGCGAGGTTCGCCTCCGCACCGCCAGCGGTCTTTCCAATCCGATGGTGTTCATCGTGAGCCAGCTCCCTGAGGTGCGCGAGCCCGTGCGCATCGCAACCTCGTCGCCCAACACCGCCGCGCGCAAAAATCCCGACGCCAATCCCCGCAGCCCACGCTCCAAGTCCGAAATGGAAATCACCGTGCCCGCTGTCGTGAACGGCCAGATCATGCCGGGCGAAGTTGACCGTTTCCGTTTCACTGCGAAAAAGGGCCAGCGCATCGTGATGGTCGCGCACGCCCGCTCGCTCATCCCCTACCTCGCCGACGCCGTGCCCGGCTGGTTTCAGGCGACGCTCGCGCTCTACGACGAACGCGGTCGCGAACTCGCCTACGCCGACGACTACCGCTATCATCCCGATCCCGTCCTGCGTTTCGACATCCCCTCAGACGGCACTTACGCCGTCGAAATCAAAGACGCGATCTACCGCGGCCGCGAAGACTTCATCTACCGCGTGGCCATCGGCGAGTTGCCGTTCATCACCGGCATTTATCCGCTCGGCGCCAGTTGCGGCGAGCGCGCCAACTTCGAACTCACCGGCTGGAATCTCCCGTCCAACCAGCTCGCCCTCGAAACCAACGGCAAGAAACCCGGCACCTTCTACGTTTCTGTGCGCGGCAACGCCCAGCTCTCCAATCCCGCCCGCATCATGCTCGAAACGCTCCCCGGCACCGCCGAGGCCGAGCCCAACGATCGCGCCGACACTCCGCAGGCAATCACGCTGCCCACGACGGTCAACGGCCGCATCGCGCGTCCTGGAGATACGGATATGTTCCGCTTCACCGGCAAAGCCGGCGACGAACTCGTCGCCGAGGTTCAGGCCCGCCGCCTCGGTTCACCGCTCGACTCCGTGCTGCGTCTCACTGATGCCGCCGGCAAACAAATCGCCTTCAACGACGACAACGAGGACAAGGGCTCCGGCCTCCTCACCCACCACGCCGACTCGCGCCTCACCTGCAAACTCCCCGCCGACGGCACCTACACGCTCACCGTTGCCGACACGCAGCACCAAGGCGGCCCCGATTTCGGCTACCGCCTCCGCGTCGGCCCCCCGCAGCCCGACTTCGAACTCCGCGTTGCTCCCGCGAGCATCAACTTGAAATCCGGCGCCAGCGCCGTCGTCACCGTCTTCGCGCTCCGCCACGACGGCTTCGAGGGAGAGATCGGCCTCCAGCTCAACAACGCCCCGCGCGGATTCGGCCTCAGCGGCGCGCGCATTCCCGCCCGCGAAGATAAAGTCCAAGTCACGTTGACCGCGCCTTTCGGCACCGGTGACGAGGTGTTCGACCTCACCGTCGCCGGCGTCGCCATCATCGCCGGAAAAACCGTCGCCCACCTCGCCGTGCCCGCCGAAGACATGATGCAGGCCTTCGCCTACAAACACCTCGTCGCGACCAAGGAACTGATGGTCAACGTCTCCGGCCGCGCGTCGCCGCTCCGTGTCGTCACCAAAGCGCCACTACGCCTCACACCGGGCTCCACGACCCGCCTGCAAATCGGTGCGCAGGCCTCCCGCAGCGCCCCCAATGTGCAGTTCGAACTCATTGATCCCCCCGAGGGCATCAAACTTGAAGGCACCGCCAAACGCTCCGGCGACACCGTGTCGCTCGTGATCGCGTGCGATCCCGCCAAGGCCAAACCCGGCAGCCAGGGCAATCTCATCCTCGCCGCCTTTGCCGATCGTCCGAACCCCAAAGCCAAGGCCAATCAACGCACGCCCCTCGGCGTGGTGCCCGCGATCGCCTACGAAATCGCTCCTCTGAAAACACCGGCCGCCGACTGACCCGGCGGGCTCAATCCTCGGAGCGCAGAAACGCGATCAGGTTCGCCAGTTCCGCCCGGGTCATCGCCTGCTCGAGTCCGTCCGGCATGAGCGAGACGCCCGTCGCCGCGAGCGACGCGAGATTGCTGCGCGCAACCAATTCCTCGGTGCCAAACGCCGTGCGCAGCGTCACGGCAGTTTCCGTCTCCGATGCCACCCAGCCCGCGATCGAGCGACCGTCGCGCGTCTCCACATTCACCGCCTGAAACGCCGGCGCGACTTCGTAGTTCGGCACGAGCGTATGCAGCAGCAGCGCATCCGCCGGCTGGCGCCGCACGCCTGTGAGATCCGGCCCCACTTTTCCGCCCACGCCCCCGCGCGTGTGACACACCGAGCAAACCCGCACAAACACCTCACGGCCCTGCGCGGCATCGGCCTTGCCAGTGAGAATTTCCCGGTGCGCCCGATATACTGTCATGCGGTCGCCCGCTTCGAACGGTTTGAAAATTGCTTCCGCACGCTGGCGGGTCGCCGGCGTCGCGTGGCGCATGAGCTGTGCCCGCTTAGCCGACGGAATCTCCGTTGCCTTTACGTCGCCGCGCTCGATCGCATCAAAGAGCGCCGTCAGCAGCGGCACCTTCGCAGTGAGCGCCGCGATGACCGCCGAACGCACCTGCGGCGAATAGCGCGCCCAGTTTTTCTTCTCCAACAACACGGCCCCGCTCGCCGCATCTCCGATCCGTTCCAGCGCTCGCACCACTTCCACCTGAAGCTCCGCCGGGTGTCGCACATCGAGCAGTTCGCCAAACATCGCCAACCGCTTCGGCACATCGACCATCCCAAGCAACGTCGCGGCTTTCACCCGGATCGCCACCGGCGCCGTCCCATCAGCCGCGAGCGCCGCCGCCCGCCCGACGAACGTCTCCAGCGCCGCGCGCTCCGTCCCGCCGAGCGCGACGAACACATCGCGGCTCACGCCCTTCGCTTCGCTGCGCCCCCGCCAGCCGTCGGCCAACCCGAGCACGGCCGCAAGGCTCACGCCGTAATCGCCCTCCTCGCGCACCAACGCGGCCAGAAAGCCGCGGCAAGCCTCCGTCGTCGCACCGACGCCGTAGAGCTTCCCGAGATCCTGCATGATCGCGGCCACGCCGGCCGATTTGCCCTTCGACGACGCGCTCAGCCCGGTATAAAATTCTTCGATGCGCCCGTGCACGCCACTCAACACCGCCGCACGCGTCCAGCGGTCTTCGCCGTCCCGCACGGCAATCGCTGCGAGCGCGCCGACTACGCGTGGATCGTTGCTTCCCGCCAGCGCCAGCGCACTGGCAAACCGCACGCGCGCATCGCCGTCGTTCGCCAACGCAAGTAGCGGCACCAATAGCCCCGGCGAGCCCGTCAACATCTCCGCCGCCAGCCCGGCCGCGTGCTCGCGCACACCCGCCGCCTCATCGCGCAATCCCGCGATCACACTTTTCTCGCTCAGCGCGCCGAGGCCACGCAGCAAAGCCCGCGCCCGCACCCGCGCTTCCGGACGCTGCGCAGAAAGCGCGACCGTCTCGAGGGCCGCGGCATCTTTTCCGGCGCGCGCCTCACGCAAGAGCCGAAAAGCCGAATCCCGCCGCCAAACATCCGGCGCATCGAGCGCCCGGATTAATGCCGCTGAAGAAACGTCGAGTGGAGCCACCCGCTGCGGCGCGCGCGCCACGATGCGATAAATTCGCCCGCAATTTTTCCCGCCGACAAAATCTAATCCCCCGCGGGACTCTTCCGGCACGTAAGCCGGGTGATCGATCTCCCGTCGGTGCATATCGGCGACGTAAAGCGCGCCGTCGGGTCCGTTCGCCAAAAACACCGGACGAAACCACGTGTCCGTCGACGCCAGAAACTCCCGCCCACTCGTCGCGGGCATCGACCGGAACGAGGCCCCTTCGCTCCGCACGACCTGCCGCTGCACGAGGTTTTGCGCCGGTTCGCAGATGAAAAGATTTCCCGAGTAATTCGTCGGCAGCGCCGTGCCGCCATACATGAGCACACCGCAAGCCGCCGTAAACGTTCCGGTGTGGGGCGCGTTCATCAGGCTCGGAATAAAATCCGCCGACACACTCGCACGGCTGATCGGCCACACCTTGGCCTCCGCCTCCACCTTCGAGACTTCCTGCATCACCTGCGTGATCGTGAGCCCCGGATTGCGCCGGAGTTGCCACGGTTCGAGCACCACTTGCAGCACGGGATGGCGATTCGAGCTCACGAAGCGTCGACCGAAGCCGTCGAAGCTCAGCCCAAATTGCCCGCGCCCGCCCGTCGTCTCGTAGAGAAGACTATCAGGATCAAACCGCCCGTCTGCTGGCGCGAAACTCACCACCGCGCGCTCGGGATAGAGCGGCGAGGTCACCTTGCCGCCGTTGAGTCCCGACGCGACGTAGATGCGTCCGTCCAAGCCGAGCGTCGGGCTGCTCACGCGCAGTTGCGCCGTCCGCGTCGTATCGAATCCCGTCAACACCACACGCCGCTCGTCCGCTATGCCGTCACCGTCGTTGTCTTTGAGATACAGGATGTCCGGCGCACACGTGACAAACGCCCCGCCGCGCCACAACGCGATGCCATTGGGATAACTCAACCCGGTCGCGAAATCGGTGCGCTTGTCGAAGCGCCCGTCGCCGTCCGTGTCTTCAAGGATGGCCACCCGACCTTCGCTCGTGGGCAGCGCCTTGTTATCGATCGGGTCGGGGTAACCACGCCCTTCGACCACGAAAAGGCGGCCGCGTTCGTCGAAGGCCATCGCCACCGGCCCCACGACGAGCGGCTCGATCGCGACGAGTTCGATCCGCAATCCGGGATCGAGCTGAAAACTCGCCAGTGCCTCCGCCGCCGCCAGCGGTTCGGTGCGCTGCGACTTCGGCGCCGCCGCCCACAACACGCCCGCGGACAGCGCAACTAATCCCGCCACCGAAATCTTGACCATGGTGTTCATTGGGCGCCTTTCATTTCGGCCCACATTTTTTGCAGCGCGGCGACGATCTTCACGGTGGCATCGATCTCCAGCCGGTTCGTGCCGATCCACGTTTCATAGCCGCCCAGTTTGTGCTGCGTCGGCGTAGGCAGATATCCGAAGTAGCCGTTGGCGATCTCGATGGTAAACGCCTTCGCAAACGGCGTCGTGGCCTTCAACTCAAGGCCGGTCTCCGCAAAAACTTCGCCGGGCACCGCCGCGATGCCGAGGTCGCCGATCCGAAACGCCTGCAGCGGAATCGTCAGCTCGGCCGGCAGTTCCGCGACTTGCAGCACGCGCTCCGCATAAATCTTTTCGTTGGGATGCCAAAGAGGTGCCTTGGCCGGGCGCGCCAATATCTCCCGCGCCCGCGCAATCATCTCCGGACTCGCCCGGCGCGAGGCCAACGGCAATTCCACGGCGCGTGCATCTAGGGTGAGATCGCTGCGGTAGTTTACGGCGCCGAGCGCGCGATTCACTTCGGCGGCAACTTCGTTCGCCACGATCCGCATCGCTTCGTAGGGCGCGCGCGGCGTGCGCTTGTTGCGGAAGTCGATGTTGTTGATGTCGCCGCTCGTGCCATTGGTGAGGATGCCTACGAACGCCGGATCCTGTTTTTCCGCGCCGAGGAGTTCTTCGATGCGTGACGAGAAACAGCCGAAGTAGTCGGCCGAGATATCCGCCGCCCCCACTCCGCCCACGTAGTGCAACGAGTAGTTCGCCAGCAACGCGAGCGGTCGCCCCGCCGTCGTCTGCACGGACAAAAACGAAATCTCGGGGTCAATCGGCCCGGCCGGTTTGATCAGATCGGGTGACGCGACGGGCGGGTTCATGCGCACCAGGTCGATACCCCCGAAGGGATTGCGGCGGTTCTTCTCGGACTCGACGAACCAGCGGCGGTTGAACACCTGCGTCGGCAAGTTGCCGGCGCCCCACCCGATCCGCGCCGGTGTGAGATTATTGACCGCACACTGCACCGTGTCCGCGACTCGCCGCACGATCGTGAGTTGATACGGGCTGAGCTCGGTGGATGTGATGAGCGCGCCGCCGGGTCGGTTGGCGTTCGGCGTGGTCGCGCGGGCCGAGCCCGCCGAGTGCGTGTGCGTGCCGGCCACCAAGACGTGCGACACCGGAATGCCCGTGCGCTGCGCCGTGAGCCGGCGCGCCTCGTCGCACACTTCCCGCGGCATCCCGAGGTTGTCGCAAATCGCGAACGCGATGCGCTGCTTCCCGTCGTCGAGCACGAGCGCACGCACGAAGAGCGGGTCGTGGATGTGCTTCGCCGGATACGGGCTGAAGCCGCCCACAATCATGATGCCGAGCTCCGGGGTGATGTCGCCGCGCGCGGCGCCCGCGCGAAAGATTGTCGCCTGCCCCGGCGGCGTCGCCCCTCGCGCCAACGACCCAAGACTGGCGGCCAAAATTCCCAAAACAAAAAATATGATGCGCATAGCGGGGTGAGGGTGCGCCAAGAGAAGCCGCAGCCGGGCCGCCGCCGCAAACTTGAAAACGGTTTTTGCGCCATCGCTCTTCCGCGCGCTTGCCTCGTCCGCCCCGATGCCCATCACCTCCTGCATGCGCCTCACCCCTCGCCGCCTCCTCCTCGTTATCGTCGGCACGCTCGCCGGCATCGCCCGCACGTTCGCCCACGAAGTGCCCGCCGAAATGTTCGCCGCCGCCAAGACCTTCCTTGGCACACTCAGTGCCGAGCAGAAGAAACTCGCCGTCTACCCGCTCACCGATGCCGAGCGCGAAAACTGGAACTTCGTGCCGCTCGCGCGCAACGGGCTCACGTTTAAGAAAATGACGAACGAGCAATACGCGCTCGGCATCGCCCTGCTCCGCTCCGGCGTCAGCCACACCGGCCTCGCCCGCGTGCAGGCGATCATGCAGCTCGAGTTCGTCCTCAAGGAATTGGAGAAAGACACCCCGGCCGGACGTCGCGACCCATCGAACTACTTCATTACCGTCTTCGGCGAACCCAGCGCCGACAAATCGTGGGGCTGGCGTTTCGAAGGCCACCACACCGCGTTCAACTTCACGGTCGTCGGAGGGAAACACGTGTTCTTCACGCCATCCTTCCTCGGTAGCAATCCCGCCGAAGTCCGCGCCGGCCCGCGCAAGGGCGAACGCGTCCTCGCCGAGGAAGAGGATCTCGCCCACGCGTTCATCCAGTCGCTCGACGCCGCGCAGCAGAAGATCGCCATCTTCGCAGCCCAGGCGCCGAAGGAGATCATCACCACTAACAAGAAGCGCGTCGAAGCGCTCGCCCCGGCGGGCATCACGGCCGCACAACTCACCCCCGCGCAGCGCGAACGCTTTTTCGCCCTCGTCAAAGTATTTACCGATCGTTGGCGCCCCGAACTCGCCGCCGAGACCTTCGCGCAGCTCACCGCGCCAGGCCTCGATAAGCTCACGTTTGCTTGGGCCGGCCCGATCACGCGCGGCGCCGGTGCGACCTACTATCGTATCCAGAGCCCCGATTATCTCATCGAATTCGACAACACCCAGAACAACTGGAACCACATCCACACCACCGTGCGCGCCTTCAAGGGCGACTTTGGCCACGACCTCCTCGCCGAGCACTACGCCAAAGAGCACAAACCGTAGCCCGCGTTTCGCGTGAGCCGGACAGTCGGGCGCGGAACTCCATCGTTCATCGACGGATAAACTGGCATCCCCCTGCCGCGACGAGCCGTCTGACCAATGAATAGGCGGTTTTAGGAAAATTAATCTGGACGGGAGTCTCCGAATCGTCACGTTCGCCGACGCATCAGGAACGAGCCGACCCTCAAAAGTCGGTTCCGCCAACCGGGCCGGGAGCGGCCACGGTGGATCGAGGACGGCCTCGGATGTGCGCAACCCGCAAGGGAAGCGAACCAAGAACGCTCCCGAAGACGAGACCGACCTGATGCCCAGGTCGGTTTTTTGTTTTCAATCCCTGCTGCGCGATAACTCCCACAAAGAACATCACGCATCATGAATCAGCTCACCACCCTCCCCGGCATCCGCGTCCGCTCGGAAAACGAGAACCATCACCTGTGGAACAACCACGGCACCTGGTTCCTGCACTACACGGTCCATCCCACGCCTTTCACCAAGGAGCGCATCCGCCGTTCGCTCGGCACGAAGGATGTCAACGTGGCCCGTGAACGCCGCGACACCTTCTTTGCCCAGCTCGCCAGCGAAGCCGCGAAAAACGCCGCAGCCACGCCAGTCCGCAAAGCCGTCGCCGCCTGAGTTTTTCGTCGTCAGTTGCCGGGCACGCCACGTGCCCGGGCTACACCACCGCGGGCAACGTGCCCGCCATCGCCCTTGCGACTCACGGGATTTTCAACCGCTGACCCGGGCGCAGGGCGTTTTCGCCTTTTAAGATCTCGCGGTTAGCCTCGTAAATTTCCTGCCAACGCTGCGTGGTGCCGTAGTAGCGGTTGCTGATGCGGGTCAGCGAGTCGCCCTCCTGCACCGTGTGGGTCCGCGCCTGAGCGACCGGCGCCGGTTGACTCGAGATCGTCGGCGTCGAAGACACCGGCGCCGCCACCGAAGCGCCGCCGCCACCGTTGATCTGCCGCGCCGCCGAGGCGATTTGGTCCAGCGTGCCTTGGGCCTGCCGCAAGCGCGCCGTGATCGCCGCGTTTTCCTGTTGGAGCTGAGAGAGCCGCGAAACACGGTCACGCTCCACCGCCTGCAATGAATCCGCAAGCCGGGCGTTTTCCTTCCGCTGCTCGGCGAGGTCACGCTGCATCGCCGCCAACTGCGCCGCTGCCGTCGACGAAATTCCCGCCGCCTTCTGCTCGGCCTCCTGCTTCGCCTGCTCGCTCTCTTGCGCAAGGCGCGCGTTGTCCGCCCGCAGCGTCGCCAGCTGGACCTGCATATCCTTCAGGCTGCCGCTCACTTTTTCGTTGGCTCCGGTCAGCTCGGCCACCGTCGCGCCCTGTTGCTCGGCGGCCTTCTGCGCATCGACAAGCTTGGCCTTCACGTCGGCCAGCTCGGCCCGGACCGCGTTGGCCGCCTCGCCAACAAAACTCAGCCGCGAGTTCTCGCCGCGCACCGCCGTGAGCTGGGCGGTCAAATCCTTCACCTGCGCCGACAATTTCTCGCTGGCCGCCGCCGCCTCGTTAAACGCCGCCACTTGCTGCTCCAGCGTGCGGTTGCCCGTCGTGACGCGGCTGCGCAGATCGGCGAGTTCGCTGCGCATCTGATCCGCGGCGGCCCGCGACTGCTCGAACTGCTGTAGTAACGCGGCTTTCTCAGCGGCGATTTTTTCGTTCTGCCCGGTGAGCTCCGCGACACTCGTGCCGTGGGCCTCGGCCGCCTTGGTGACTTCGGTCAGTTTCGTTTTCACGCCGGCCAATTCGTTGCGCAGCGCGGCGGCCGATTGCCCCACCGAGCCAAGCTGGGAATTTTCCGACC
>CALRZR010000066.1:0-30312 GCA_943372705.1 Opitutus sp. GAS368
CGAGCGACACCAACAGGCTCGTGATATCTTTGCCGCCGCCCACCGGACCCGACGCCTTTTTCCCAATCACGAAAAACCGCGTGGTATTGTCTGCCTTGTCCTGGATATTGCGCTCCACGACTGGCACGCCGTGAAACTCCGCCGCCAACTCGCCCGCCACGGCCGCCGAACCCGGCTCCGCCTTCGCGATCTGCACCGCGCGCGACGTGCTCGGCGCATCGACGAGCTGCGCATGCGGCAGATGCCGTTGCAACCAATGCCGGCACTGCGCCAACGCCTGATCCTTCGAGTAGACGCGCTCGATGTCCTCCAAACGCGAGTTCGAAATCAGCGCGTGGTTAATCTCGAGGTAGATCTGCGCCACGATTTTCAGGTCGCTCTCCACAAAGCTGTCGAGCGCCTCGCGCACCGAACCTTCGGTCGAGTTCTCGATCGGAATCACCGCATAGTCGGTCTCGTTCTTCTCCACCGCGGTGAAAATATCGCTGACCGTCGCCATCGGATGGTAGTCCACACTCGCGCCGAATTTCTTCATCGCGGCCGCGTGCGTGTTGCTGGCCTCCGGCCCGAGATAAGCGATCATCAGCGCCTTCTCCAATGCGATGGCCGCCGACATTATCTCACGGTAGATCGCCCGCAACGCCTCGTTTTTGATCGGTCCGTCATTCTGGCCGGTCACCTTGCGCATCACCGCATCTTCACGTTCTGCGACGTAGATCTGGCCGCCCTTGCTGCGCTTCAGCTTGCCGATCTCGGCCGCGAGCCCCAGGCGCTGGTTGATCAGCTCCACCAACTGAAAATCGATCTGATCGATCTGTTTGCGAATCGGCTCGAGGTCCATGTCAGCTTTGTGCGGGCGGTTGCGGATCAGAAGGAACGACCGGATCGGACGGTGCCGCAGAAGGCTCCGTCGCTTCCGGAGTCTCGGTCGTGGTGACCGCCGGCTCCAACGCAGCGACCGGCGCCGCGTCGCTGTCCTCGATGACCATCGCCGGAGCCGCACCGCCCAACGGCAACTGCTCTTCCTCGTCCAAGCCCATGTCGTGATCGTTCGGCTTGTGCGCACTCGACGAATTTTTCAACCACTCGTCGATCTGCCGCGACGACAACACATCCGAGGCCGGCATCTCGTCGAGCGACTTGACTCCGATAAACTCGAGAAACTGATCCGTCGTTCCATACTGCAACGGCCGTCCCGGCGAATCCGCTCGCCCGGTGATGTAGACCAGTTCGCGTTCCATCAATTTGTTCAGTCCCGCTTCCGCCGATACGCCACGGATCGTCTCGATCTCGGTGCGCGTGACCGGCTGGCGATACGCGATTACCGCCAGCGTTTCGATCGCCGATTGACTCAATTTAACTGGTGGCGGCTCCTGCCGCAAAATCCGCACCCAGCGCCCAAATCGCGGATGCGTCATGAGCCGGTAGCCCGCATTTCCTTCGATCAGCACGAGCCCTTCGTCGGACGCGCGCAAGTCCGCCGCAATCGCGTCCATCGCCTCGCGAATCTGCGTCGCCGTGACGAGCGACGGCACGTCCGAGTAGAGCTCCGGATCTTTTTCCAACGGCGTCTCCACCACCACTTCGGCGACCTCCTCGGCCGGCGCCCCCGGCTGCGGAATGGCGCCCTCGGCCGACGTTTCCCCGGTCGTCGTCACCGCGGCATCCGCCGCGGACGGAGCCTCAGCAGATGCAGCCGGACCATCCACGCTCGCCTCCGCGTCCGCCGTCGTCGACGCAGCCCCCGCCTGGTCGTGAAACCGCGTAAACGCAGCCTGCACATCCTTGATCGAAAGCGGTTGGTTGGTCGAAAGCAGCAATGCCTTCAGCACTTTTTTCAGATTGAACGCCATGCGGGTAAAGTCGCCGCCAGTGAATGCGGCGCGTATTCCCTCACGCAACCACGAAAACCACGCCCTTCAGCCGCCCTTCGGTAGCCGCGTCGGTTAAGACGCGGTTCCATGCCCCTCCGCTAGCGGCCGTCCGTTTGCATCCGCCACTGTGCCCTTCGTCGCCGGAATCAGCCTTGCCCCTGCGCCGCCTAACTCTCAGCTCTCACCTCTCAACTTCCCCCCTTTCTTCCCATGTGCCAAACCGCCAACTCCCTCCGCCCGCACTCCTCCGTCGTCGTCGACGGCAATGACCGCGCCCCCGCCCGCTCCATGCTGCGCGCCGTCGGTTTCACCGACGAAGATTTCAAGAAGCCCCAGATCGCCGTCGCCGCGTCCGCCAGCAACATGACGCCCTGCAACGTCCACCTCGGCGACCTCAGCGAGCACGCGCAGAAGGGCATCAACGCCGCCGGCGGGAAGGCCGTTTATTTCAACACCATCACCGTCACCGACGGCATTAGCATGGGCACGCAGGGCATGCGCTACTCCCTCGTCTCCCGCGATGTCATCGCCGACTCCATCGAGACCGCCGTCGCCGCCGAGGGTTTCGATGGCCTCGTCGCCATCGGTGGCTGCGACAAAAACATGCCCGGCTGCATGATGGCCATCGCCCGCCTCAACCGCCCCGCCGTCTTCATCTACGGCGGCAGCATTCTCCCCGGCTTCACCCCCGGCGACTGCGACCACAAGAAGCCCCTCGATATCGTCTCCGTCTTCGAAGCCGTTGGTAAACATGCCAAGGGCGAAATCGACGACGCCGGACTCCGCGACGTCGAGGCCAGCGCCATCCCCGGCCCCGGCTCCTGCGGCGGCATGTATACCGCCAACACCATGGCCACCTGCATCGAGGCTCTCGGCATGAGCCTCCCCAACAGCAGCGCCCAGCTCGCCGTCGGCAAAGAGAAACGCGAAGACTGCGAACGCGCCGGCGCCGCCGTCATGGCCATGCTGAAAAAAGGCACCAAGCCCCGCGACATCCTCACGCGCCACGCCTTCGAGAATGCCATCACCGTCTGCCTCGCGCTCGGCGGCTCCACCAATCTCATCCTCCACCTCCTCGCCATCGCCCACTGCGCCGAGGTCCCGCTCACCCTCGAAGATTTCAAGACCATCGGCGACCGTGTCCCACTCCTCGCCGACGTGAAGCCCTTCGGCAAATACGGCATGGCCCACCTCATTCGCATCGGCGGCATCCGCCCGATGATGAAGATCCTCCTCGACCGCGGCCTCCTCCACGGCGAGTGCCTCACTGTCTCCGGCGAAACCGTCGCCGAGTCCCTCAAGGATGTGCAGCCGTATCCGTCCTACCCCGACCAGCAGGACGTCATCCGCCCCTGGGATCAACCGATCAAGAAAGACACCCACCTCCGCGTCCTCCACGGCAACCTCGCCCCGGGCGGCGCCGTCGGCAAAATCACCGGCAAGGAAGGCCTCTACTTCAAGGGTCCCGCCAAGGTCTACGAGAGCGAGGAAGACGCGCTCAAAGGCGTCCTCCGCGGGGATGTCGTCAAAGGCGACGTCGTCGTCATCCGCAACGAAGGCCCCGTCGGCGGCCCCGGCATGCGCGAAATGCTTTCGCCCACGAGCGCCATCGCCGGTCGCGGCCTCATCAAGGATGTGGCGCTCATCACCGATGGCCGCTTCTCCGGTGGCAGCCACGGCTTCGACGTCGGCCACATCACCCCCGAAGCCGCCAAAGGCGGCCCCATCGGCATCGTGAAGAACGGCGATGTGATCGAAATCGATGCCGTCAAAAACACGATCAGCCTCCTCATCTCCGAAGCCGACTACGCCGCCCGCCTAGCCGCCTACAAACCGCTCCCCCCGAAAGAAACCCGCGGCGTCCTCGCCAAATACGCGAAGCTCGTGAGCACGGCTTCGGAGGGGGCAGTGACCGATAAGAATTTATAGCTGCTCACCATGCCCTCGAATGGGAAAGAGGAGTAGAATATGAAGAATGGGAAATCCGAGTCCCATTCTTCCCTTCCTTCCCATTCCTCTCATCCCGCGCCCAAGCCCAGCTCCCATTCTTCTCCTCCTTCCCATACTTCCCCTCCCACGTCATCGCCAGCGCCCACGCCCGCCGCCTCCGACACCTCCCGCCTCCTCTCTCCGCGCGGCGACTATCAAACCCTCCTCTCTTTTCAGAAAGCCGAGATCGTCTACGACCTCACCTTCCGCTTCGCCCACAAGTTTCTCGCCAAAGCGACCGCACCATCGACCAGATGATTCAGTCGGCCCGCTCCGGCAAAAAGAACATCCTCGAAGGCAGCAAAGCCGCCCTCACCTCGAAGGAGACCGAACTCAAGCTCAACAATGTCGCGCGCGCCAGCCTTGAGGAACTCCTCGACGACTACCGTGATTTTCTCCGCGCCCGCGACTTCCCGATCTGGGACAAAGAATCGAAAGAGGCACGCTACGTCCGCGAACTCGGCCGTAAGACCCCGCAGACCTTCGAGGACTACCGCGAGTTTGTCGAAACCCGCCCACCGCAAGTGATCGCGAATATCGCGATCTGCCTGATCCACCAAACCAACTACCTCATCGACCGCCAACTCCTCCGCCTCGAAAAAGATTTCATCGAACAAGGCGGCCTCCGCGAACGCATGACCCGCGTCAGCCTCCATCACCGCAACCAGCCCAAATGACGCTCTACTCGTCATACGCCGCCCCCATCATTCTTCTCCTTCCCATACCTCCCATCGCCCAAAAGGACACCGTTGATCGAAATCTCCTCCAGCAGCTCATCTGGAATTTGTGAAATGACGCGCCCAAAGATCGCTCCTTCACGCTGACCGGCATCCTCCAGCACGTCGCCAACCTCAGACCCCAAAGCCCAACCCCGTTTCGACTGCGCCTCCTGCCTATGAAGACAGCAACACGCAACGTCGCCAGGCACGTCACCCTCATTGTTGGCATTGCCGCGCTCCTCGCGTTCTCGACGGTCTATCCGTTTCTTCCTGGCAGATACGACAGGCTGGCAGTGCCCCTCTCGACAATGGTGCAGGTGTTCGGAGTGGTCGGGCTGGCACTGGTTCCTGGAGGTGTGTTGTGGCTCATCATGCCGCGGCTCGGTTTCGCGCTTGCCGCGCTCGCCACAGCCGTCGGCACCGGCATCGCGCTCATCCTTGCCCTATTCGCGACCCTCAGCGTCGGCAACACGTTTGGCGTGCTGACGCTCGCCGTCTGGGTGTATGTCCTCGTTCGACTGATACCGCGATTGAAACATCTACGTGACGCCGAAGCCAGACGCCTTCATCCGGCGCCACTCTATCTGGTGCTCCTTCCTACACTCGCCCTCGCGTGCCAATTGGCGCTTGCTGCTCCAGTAACACGTTGGAGCAGGAATCGCGCGATTGCGAACGCTGGTGAGTTCATTGCCGACATTGAGCAGTTCCACACTAGACACGGCCGGTATCCCGTCTCGCTACAAGCGCAGAACAGGGACTACCACCCTGACGTTGTTGGGATCGAACAGTTCCTCTATGTGCCCCGGGGAGACTCGTATAACCTCTCCTTCGAGCAACCGAGATTCCTGCTCGACCGCTTCGGCACACGGGAGTGGGTTGTTTACAATCCGCGCGACGAGCATCGCGTTTACAGCCACACGGCGTGGCTCCTTCCTTCACCAGACGTGGCGGAGCCTAGTCAGGGCTGGTATGCGTTCGGTGAGACCGGTCATGCGCACTGGAGGTATTTCTGGTTCGACTGAGGCTGCCGCAGAGGAGCCCGAGGGTGTGAAAACGGGTAGCGTCTGAACTCTTGACTGAACGAGCGTGCAACCACCGTTCACCCACACGCAGACCTATGTCGTCTTACGGGCCGGCACGAATCGCCGCCACGCGAGCGCAAACCCGGTGTAGACGAGCACGCAGCCGCCCAAGCAGGCGACGCCCGAGAGGAATTGCACGAAGGTGCCCAGCGCCTCGCCACTGTGCAGCAGGCGGATCCAGCGCCGGGCGCGCATGCCTGGTGAGAGCGTGGCATAACCTTCGGTGCGGACAACGGCCCCAGAAAAGGCGTCGATCGTGACAGTCGGCCGGTCAAAGCGCGGCCACGGCGCCTGCTCTTTCACGACCAGCGCAAAGGTGCGCGGCGGGTTCGGCGCCGGTGACGCTGCGGCCGTGCGTGGCGGGTTGAAGCGCAGCGTGACCTGCGACCACTCGGGAAACGCCCGTTGTGCCGCGGCGACCAAAGCATCGGAGGACAGCGCGGCCGCCCCCGTCGGCGGCGCAGGCAACTTGAGCGGCGGTAGCGGCGGCGGCGCGAGGTTGGGCGGCGGCGTTTCACCCGCGAGCCGGAAGACGAGCGCGTTCGCCCATTTGTAGGAAAGCACCACGCCCGTCCCGGCCAGCACCAGAATCAAGGGGAGGCACCAGAGGCCGATCACGTTGTGCCAATTCCAGTCCCGCGCCTTGCCGCGACCGGACAAAAACCAAACCGACGCCCGCACGGCGCGCCACTGCCACACCCGCGGCCACCAAAGCACCAGTCCACTCAGTCCGAGAAAAACAAACATCAGGTTCGCGGCCGAGTTAAGCATCGCGCCCGCGTTGCCCGGACCTGCCTTGAAATTTAGTCGGAAGTGCCACGCCCGCATCGCCTGCATGAATGCCTGGGTGCGGGGCGCGGCCACGTCCCGGATTTCACCGGAATACGGATTCACGGCCACCGCGGCATTGCCCGGGATACCAACGATGACTGCGTCGCGCGGATCGGCGGAGACCGTCACATTGAAGAGACGCAGATCCGGACGCGCCGCGAGCACCCGTCCCATCAGTTCATCGAGGCCGATCCGCTCCGCCTCCGGCGCGGGCATTGGGATGCGCCGCGCATCACGTTCGGCCCAAGCCAGAATGTCCTTCTCGAAGGTCAGGGCTGCTCCCGTAAACGACATGATGCCGATCGCCAGCCCGGCCACGAGCCCGACGCCGAGGTGCATCCAGAAAAGAACCTTCCTTAGCATCCCGCATGGCAATGCCCGCCCCAACCGCGAAGGCAAGGCGCGACAGAGATAGCAAACTCGTCCGAAGGAGCCGAACCGGGTCAGGCGTTGGGGTTTGGGGCAATACGCACGCATCTTCTTTTGGCGGCCGGCCCGCTCGCCCCACCTATGTCGCCCCACCACGCAACGCGGGCGGGCGGCACGTCGTGTGCCAGCCCTCCGCCGCAAGCTCCGCCGGTGTGTCACGCGTCCGCGGTTCTCCTCTGCTGCCGCGAAAGCCCACCGAGTGGATCAGCGCGAAACAATTGTGGTCCGCGCAATCGGTTTCGGAGACTTCCTCAAACACCCCGCTCCGACCAGCGAATGCTGCGTGCAGCAGCCGACCCCACCCTACGCCGCGCCCGTCGGAAAACTCCACGGCAACGGCCGCGTCACGGCGCGTTCGCGATAGACCGCCCGCAAGCCACCGACGTCCGGTGCAAACGCGACACCATCGAGGAAATTTAGCCAGCCGGCCTCTTCGTGGCGCACGCCGCAAAGCAACTCGCGCAGCGTAAGAATATTCCAGTCGTGCGAGACGTGCAGATCGAGTCGCCGCCCATGCGCACAGGGCTCGTGCAGGCGCGCAGTCAGATGGGCGACCTTGCGCGCGGCGACCTGCTCCGCCGCCCGGATCACCGCCGGGCCGACCTGCCCGGAAAACCACAAACGGATGAAATGGTCACCGTGCTGCGTCGCGAGCCGCGCCGTTTCCGCGGGGTCGACAATATAGTCCACCCCGAGCGCCGCGGCCTCCCCCACGATCTCCACGCAGCCGCCGTTCGAGCCAAATCCCCGCGCGATCGCCTCCGCTGTCTGCCGACAACGTTTCACCGGACTGTGAAACAGCCGCACGCGATCGAAGCCGGAAATCTTCGTCCCAAACGCCTCGGCCGCCGCGTGCCCGTCGGGCGTGAGCTCCGCCAACGTGTGATCGGTCGCCGCCAGAATCGGAAAACGTTCCGCGTGGCGCAAAAACGCGGCGGCATGCGTGTGGGCGGGGAGCGAACGGATGGTTTCGAGCAGCGTGTGACCGTGCATGGTGCGAACGAACACCCAATCGCGCTACCCGTTCCCTGTCACGATCTGTTCCGCCGTCCCACCCGCCCGTGCTCCCAAACGCCCCGGCTTTCGCGAATACGTCCGCGTTCTCCTGCCACGCACCGATTTTTAAACTCACCCTTCGCAAGAACTACCTAATCCGCTCCTACGCGTTACCCTTGTTTGCCGGGAAAACTGCCGGGGGAAAATATCTCGCATGCCCCTCCCATCCCCCATGTTCGCTCCCGCTCCCACCTCCCCGCCTCGGCACCACGCTAACTCCGCCGGTTTCACGCTGGTCGAAATCATGATCGTTGTGGTGATCATCGGATTGATGGCGGCGATGGCGATTCCGGCCTTTGGTCGCGTCCGCGAGCGCACCGAAAACACGACGGTGGCCAATGACCTCCGCACGTTTTCCGCGGCATTTGACCAATACGCCCTCGAAATCGGCAGTTGGCCCGCCGATGCCGCATCCGGGGTTGTGCCCGTCGAGATGGCCGGCCGAATCAACGCTGCCGCCTGGACCCGCGGCACTCCGGGCGCCGGTCGCTACGATTGGGAAAACGGCGGCATCGGCATCCAAGCCGGCATTTCTCTTTTCGGCTGCAATTTCAGCGACGAACGCCTCGCCAAAATCGACGCGATGATCGACGACGGCAATGTGAACACCGGCAAGTTCCGTCGCATTCTGGACGGTCGCCCGGTCTTTGTGCTGCAGGAATAACCGCGCCCACCTCGGTATCCACGCGGCCCAACACTCTCCTAACGAGGCTCACGGCATTCCGCCGCACCGCGTCAGCACCGCCGCACAAACTCTCCGATGAACCGGTCGACGTTTGCGCCCGATACCTGGCATTCGATCTCGCGACGCAGCCCGTGGATGTGACGCGTGATTTGCAGCGTCACACCCCAGCGCTGAGCGATCTGCGCAATCGTCCGCTCGCGTCGTTCCCAAAACCAACAGGTCAAACCCACGCAAATGGGCTTACCCGGCACACGCTCAATAGGGGTTGTCGTGGTATTCATCGTCCCGTCCTCCAGAGCGAAATCCGCGCCAACTCCATCACCTCGGCGGAAAAAACATCTCCTCCGCGCCGTCCTCGCCCACACCTACTGCGTCAGCTTCCTCAGCCACATCTGTCCGCCGCCGCCACGTCCGCACATCGGCATCCGTTCGCGGATCAACTCGTGGCGTTGGTTCCAGAGCCATGCCGAGAACAACTCTATGCGATACGCCGCATTGTTCATGAGAAACGCCCGCAGCAAATATTGCTCATTCCACGCCCGGCCCTCTTCCAGCCAGTCGCGCGGATAGTCCAGATTTCCAGCCACATCGTGGACGTGGATTAGCACGCCCGGCGCGAGCGACGGCAGCACATCGAAAAACAGCCGGTTCACATCGCTCCCGATTTTGCTAACGTGCGAGGAGTCGATGAACAGCACGTCGTTTTCGCCGAGCTCCGCAAACGCCTCGATCGGCACGTCCTGCACTTTCTTTTCGATCAACGTCACGCGGCCCGCGTCCTCCGCCCGCAGCAGCGGCCGCAGCCGCGCCATATCCGGATCGATAAACGTAAACTTCACCGCACCGCCGAGCACCCGCTCGTTCAAATCCAGCATCGCCGCCGAGCTGAAGCCCGAGCCCACCTCGATGATGCGCTTCGGCCGCGCCTCACGCAGCATGCCGTAGAGCATAAACGCGTCGTAATGCCCGTAAGACGGATTATCCAAATAGAACCGCGCCCCCGCCGTCGCCTTCTCCGGAAAAGGCTGCTCCGCATACCAACCCGCAAACCGCTCGAGCCGCGCAAACTGCCCCGCTTCGTTCAAATCCACCGCGGGAAACGGCGGCCCGAATCCACCGCGCCCCCACGCCTCCGCAATTTCCTCGCGCGAGGGCAACGGCGAGTAAAAGTGCCCGGGCGGAAAAAACCGCGCCCACTCCGCCTGCGCCGCACGCTCCTTCTCCAGCGCCGCCGTCAACTCCGCCACCTGCGCCACCAACCGGCGATGCTCCTTTTCCCGCGCGCGAAAGCCGGGCACCCACCACAAAATATCTCTCAAACTGATTCCCATAGCGCGTCAGCGTGTCCCGTCGGACGGCGTCACGACGAACTCCAAATTGAAAACATTGAACGACAACTTGCGCGGGTCCGTGCCCACGGTGCGTGGCGCCTTGTCGCTGACAAACCGCAACGTCGACTCACCTTCCGGCACGATCATCCCGAAACGGAACGGAAT
Source organism: Opitutus sp. GAS368 (assembly GCA_943372705.1). GTDB lineage: Bacteria > Verrucomicrobiota > Verrucomicrobiia > Opitutales > Opitutaceae > GAS368. The sequence goes on from CALRZR010000066.1 coordinate 10,162, forward strand.
CTTTTTCTCCGCGACGTCGCCCGACCACACCATCGCCTCATTCATGCGTCCGTCTTTCCCTTCACCGGAAAAAATCCGCAACGTCCGCGCATCCAGCGCTGCCGCATTGCCCGTCACCGCCAGCTTGATCGGTCCGCCGGCCGCGTTGCGGATACGCACCTCGGATTTCCCTTCACTCCAGCGCCAGTGGTCGCCGTTGAAATTTTCCGGCCCCGACCAGCCGCCGCCCAATTCCACGCGCACTGCCCCCACGACCGCGCTCTCACCCGCGACGTGATAGAACTCCCGCGCCGGCGGCGTGAATTCCTTGTAGGCCGCAATCACCGTCAGGTTTCCCGCGATCAGGACCGCGAGCCACTTCCGCCCGCGCGGCACCACGATATTAAACGCGAGCGTCATCGGCAGCAGCACGCGCGTCGAAGCACCCGGAAAACCCTCCCACACCGGCGTCGAGAGAAACACCATCATGCCCGCAAACGCCGCGCCGATCCGCCACCACGCGTCCGCCGGCCGCCAGCGCAGCGCGAAAAACATCCACTGCACGGTCAACGCCAGCGTCACCGCCACGGTCGCCCACTTCAGCGGCGAATCACCGCGTGATGCCAAGTGCCCCAACGCATCGCCCCACTTTTCCGCCAGTCCCGCCAGCGGCAGCGTGAAATTGCCCAAGCCCGGATCGTCCGCCGGACCGAATTTCCACCGCACATACCCCATCCACGCAAACAAGGGCACGGCCACCGCCGCCGTCGTCAGTGCGGGCCGCCACCACGTGCGTGGCGCACGCCAGTCAAAATCCGCCACCCCCGCCACCGCGAGCAGACTCGTTTCCTTGCCGAGTCCCGCGAGCGCCAGCACCGCCGCGCCCCGCTTACGATGGCCTTCCTCCACCCAGCGCATTGCCAGCGCCACGAGCAACAGACTCGGCGCATCCACGAGGGAATGCCGCACACTCATACACACGCCGTGCGAAAACATCACCGCCGCCCACCGCGCAAAATTTTCCCAATTCGTGGGCGGAAACCAGCGCAGCAGCACCCACGCGAGCGCCAGCCAGCACAACACATTGAGCAACGCGTGCGCCTGCACCACCCAAGCCGCCTGCCCCAACCCGAGCACCCATGCCGCCCAGCAAAACAGGATGCGTTTCGCGCGATACGGCAGGTTGTCGATCGACTTTTTCAGCTCGGGATTGTCCAACGTCGGATTGAGCGCCAGCTGCACATAGTAAGCTCCGTCGTAGCCCGACGAATCTTCGTAAATGTAGTGCTGCACGCCCTTGATCTGGGAAACCTTGTTCTCGCCGAGCCGGTCGCCAATCGAGATCAAACTCGAGAAACCCGTGTTCGGATCGTAGAACTTCTGCACCGCCGCCAGGAAAAACACCGCGCTCACCAAGCACATCACCTTCACCGGTGAGGCCAGCGCTGTTTTCAACCAACCGCCGTTTTTGGGTGCTCCGAGCGCGCTCATTCCGCGTTCCGCACTCCTCGCGGCAGGGGTTGCGGACGCGACCGATGCGGGCGCTTGTCTTCCAATTTTCTCACGTGCAGTTTGCCGCATCACAGAACGCGAGCGAGACATGTCAAATCCGAATCCCCCTGCCCTCGACGCGCCCACTCCTCGCTGGCTCCTTGTCCTCTCGTTCCTCGCACTTTTCGGTTACGCACTTTTTCTCGGTCGCCACTCGACCACCGTCGCCGGCGGCGCCGATTCCTCCGGCTATTTGAACACCGCCCGCCTCCTCGCCGCGGGTGAACTGCACACCGCGCTCCGTATCCCACCCGAATTCGGCGGGCCCGGACAAGTCGACCGGCTCCACTTTTTTCCCCAGGGATTTTTCCCGTTTGCCGACGACCTGACGCTTTCTCCCACCTATCCGACCGGGCTACCGCTACACCTCGCCCTCGCCGGCAAACTCTTTGGTTGGCACGTCGGCCCGCTGGTCGTCGGCGTGGCCGGCGCCCTCGCCGCCCTCGCTCTCTGCTACGCAGTCGCCCGCGAACTTACCATCGCCCCCGTGCTCGCCGCCGCCGGCACCTTCGTCCTCGGCGCGTGCCCCGTTTTTATTTTCACCTCCACGCAACCGCTCAGCGACACCCTCGCCACCGCGTGGACCCTCGCCGCCGTCTACGCCGCCCTCCGCGCCCGTCGCCAAACGCCATGGGCACTCGCCTGCGGCTTCGCTCTCGCCCTCGCCGTCCTCGTCCGCCCGTCCAATCTGCTAGTGCTCCCCGCCTTGATCGCATTCCTCAGATTCGACTGGCGCCGCCTCGCCCTCGTCATCGCGGGCGGGCTGCCCGGCGCCGCCTGGTTCGCGTTCTCCAACCAAGTGCTGTTCGGCGGCCCACTGCGATCCGGTTACCCCGATCTCGTCAGCGCCTTCGCGGTCAGCTACGGCCCGTCGACTACGCTTCATTTCGCCCACTGGCTGGCCGTCTTCCTCCCGAGCGTCCTGCTCGTGCTCCCGCTCGCCGCGCTTTTCCGCAAAGACATCCCAGCGCGCAACCGCGTCGCCCTTGGTCTCTGGTTCGTTGCCCTCGCGTTGCTCTATGTTTTCTACGCAATTTCCCACGAGAGCTGGTCGTGTCTCCGGTTTCTGCTCCCGGCACTCCCTGCCCTGATTTTCTCCGCCCTGCTCGGGCTCGAAACACTCCTCCGCCTGGCTCCGGCTCCGCGTTTCCCTGCTCTTCGCGCAATCACCGCCGGCCTGCTCGTCGTTTGGTCGCTCGCCGCCTCGCATCACTGGACCCGCCAACTCGGCATTCTTTACACCAAAGGCTACGAGCAGGTTTACGAAGACGCCAACCTCGCCGCGCGCACCCAACTCCCGCGCGACGCCCTCGTGGTCTCATCCTTCCTGAGCGGCGCCCTGTATTTCTATACCGATTTTTCCGTGCTGCGCTGGGATCACCTCAACGCCACCGACTTCTCCCGCTACGCCGCCCTCGCCGAAAAAGCCGGCCGCCCGGTCTGCGCCGTCCTCCACGAATCCGAGGAACCCGCCGCGCTCCGCGAGCGTTGCCTCGGCAACTGGACACGCCTCGCCACCGTGAAAAGCGTCGGCCTCTGGCGCCTCACACCCACCACATCCGCGCCCGCCGCCAAATGACCCCGCCGCCCCTTTCCCCGCGTCGCCGTTGGCTCTTGCGCGCCGCCGCCTTTGCCGCCTTCGCGCTATTTGTCGGTCTCTTCGCGCGCTATTGGCACCCCGTCTACGGCTTCACTTCGCTCATCCAACTCGACGCGCCCAACGACGACCTGAAAATCGCCGCCTTCCGCGAACTCCCCGTCTACGTCCACCGCGACAACGGCGGCTACGACGGCCTCTACTACGCGCAAATCGCCCACGATCCTACGCTCCGCGATCCCGAACTCCCGCGCGCGATGGACAACTTCGCCTACCGCGCCCGCCGCATCCTCCCGCCCGCTCTCGCCTGGGTGCTCGGCGCCGGCCAGCCCGCGTGGATCATCCACACCTATCCGCTCCTCAACTTCCTCGCGTGGTTCACCCTCGCCGCGATTCTCTGGCGGCTCCTTGCCGTCGCCGACGCGCGCGGTCTGCTCGCGTGGTTCGGTGTGCTTTTTTCCGCCGGCGCCCTCGCCAGCGTGCGCCTCGCCCTCACGGATCTCATCGCGGTCACCATTCTCGCCGGCGCCCTGCTCGCCGCCGAACAGTCCCGCCACCGCACCGCCACCGCCTTGCTCGCCGCCGCCGCACTCGCACGCGAAACATCTCTGCTTGCCTTCGCCGGCCTCGCCGAGCGCCCGTGGTTTACGCTCCGCCCCGCGCTCCGCCACATTTTCCGCGCCATCGCGGTCGCCGTGCCCCTCGCCGCGTGGCTCGCGTATCTGCGTTGGCGAGTCGGTCCCGCCGACGCCGGTTGGGCCAACTTCACCCTGCCCGGTTCCGGTCTCGTCGAAAAATGGGCCGCCGCCACCTCCGCCGTTTTTACCGTCGCCGACCACTCGCTCGCGATCACGACCTTCCTCGCGACCATCGGCATCACCGCGCAGGCGGCCTTCATCGCCTCCCGCTGGCGCCCTGACGACCGTTGGTGGCGCGTCGGCGCGGCCTACACCGTGATGATGCTCTTCCTCGGCACCGCCGTCTGGGAAGATTTTCCTGGCGCAGCCATGCGCGTGCTCCTGCCGCTCACGCTTGCCTTCAACGTCCTCGCCCACCGCACGCGCGCCGCGCTCGCCTGGCTCTTCATCGGCAATCTCACCGTCTTCGCCGGCTTCGTCGCCTTGCGCGATGTGCCCGCCGACTATCGCGAACTCGCCGCCGTCCGCTCTGCCGACACCGCCTGTCTCGCGCACACCGGCGAAGGTTGGTCCGGTCGCGAGGAAACCCGCCGCCACCACTGGTCCTGGTGCAGCGGTCGCGGCACCCTCACACTCACCGCGTGGCCACGCACCTCCGCGCCCGTGCAACTCGATTTTTCCCTGCGGGCCGTCACTCCGCGCACCGTCGTGATCCGCCAAGACGGCCGCGAGCTCGCCCGCTTCGCCGTCGGCACGACGCTTTCGACCCATTCGGTCCCGCTCCGCATCGAGCAAGGTCGCGCCATGATCGAGTTTTCGTGCGACGCGCCTCCTCAGCGTGAAGGCCCAGCCCCCGACGCCCGCGCCTTATCGTTTGCGCTTTATGATCTGCGCCTGACGCTGCCAAAACCCTGAGCCGCCGCTATGCCCGCACCGCTTCTACTCGATCTCACGCACACGAGTCACACCCGTGCGCGCACCGGCATTCAACGCGTCACCCGCTCACTTCACACCGCCCTCGGCCGCAATGCCGTCGCCATCACCCACGATCCGCACGCCCACACCTGGCGCCCGCTCGAGCCGTGGGAAAACGCCAACCTCGCCGCCGACGCCTCCTCCGACAAACGCGGCGCTAATTGGCCGCTCTCCGTCAAACTTCGCGGCCTGGCCCGGCGCATCGTCCGCCCTTCCGCTTCTCCATCTCTCAAATCTCAAATCCCAGATCTCAACTCCTCATCGCCCGTCGTCGTCCCCGAAGTTTTCTCCGCCCCCACCGCCGCCGCCCTGCCCGCGCTTTTCGCCGCGACCACCGGTCCGCGCATCGCCGTTTTCCACGACGCCATCGCGCTGAAATTTCCCGAACTCACGCCCGCCAAAACCGTCGCCCGATTTCCCGCTTACCTGCGAGAGCTACTCGCCTTCGACGGCATCGCCGCCGTCTCCGAAGATTCGCGCGACTCGCTCCGCGACTACTGGCGCTGGCTCGGCGTCCCCACCCCGCCCCCCATCCAAGCCATCCCCCTCGGCGTCAACCCCGTCTCCGCCGCCGGTTCCGGTTCTCAAATTTCAAATCTCAACTCTCAACTTCCGCCCACCGTCCTCTCCGTCGGCTCGCTCGAAGGCCGCAAGAACCACGTCGCCCTACTCGACGCCTGCGAAAATCTCTGGGTCGCCGGCGCCCAATTCGAACTCCTCCTCATCGGCCTCGCTCATCCGCAAACCGGCCGCGCCGCGCTCGACCGTGTCCATCGCCTCCAAGCCGCCGGCCGCCCGCTTCACTACGATGGCCCCGCCACCGACGCCGCGCTCGCCGCCGCTTACGCGGCGTCCGCGTTCACCGTTTACCCGTCGTTAATGGAGGGCTTCGGACTTCCCGTCATTGAAAGTCTCGCTCACGGCAAACCGTGCGTCTGCTCCGCCCGCGGCGCCCTCGGCGAATCTGCCCGTGGCGGTGGTTGCCTCGCCCTCGATCGGGTCGATGCCACGTCCTTGGCCGCCGCCATTTCCCGCCTGCTCACCGACCCTCACGAACTCACCGCACTCGCCACTGCTGCGCGCGCGCGAAAATTCCGCACGTGGTCCGACTACGCCGCCGACCTCACGATGTGGCTGCAGACACTGCGCCGCCGCGCGTGATCGCCTGCCTTTCCGTTTGCCAAGCCCCTCCCGGCGCGCAACCTCCCACCCGACATGGCGCTCTCATTCTTCAGCAAAAATAAAAAGGCCCTGCTGGCGCGTTGCCGCGACGACTACGCGACCAAGATGCGCCTCAAATACGCGCCCTACTATCACGCCATGGAGGCCCAAAAGGGCACCACCGTCCGCCTCGACGGCCGCGAGATGATCATGCTGTCGAGCAACGATTACCTCGGCCTGTCCTTTCACCCCAAGGTCATCGAAGCCGGCCGCGCCGCCCTCCTCAAGTGGGGCACCAGCACCACCGGAGCCCGCATCTCCAACGGTTCGCGCGCCTTCCATATCGAACTCGAAGAAAAGCTCGCCGCCTTCCTCGGCCGTGAAGCCTGTCACGTCAGCGTCGCCGGCTACATTTCCTGCCTCTCCAGCGTCGCCTCGTTCGCCCAAAAGGGCGACGTCATCCTCGCCGACAAAAACATCCACTCCTGCCTCTGGGACGGCATTCGCCTCTCCATGGCCACCGTCGAGCGGTTTTCCCACAACAGTCCCGACGATCTCCGCGACGTCATCGCCGCCACGAATCCCGACGCCACCAAAATGGTCGTGCTCGAAGGCGTCTATTCGATGGAGGGTCACATCGCCCGCCTCCCCGAGATTGCCGAAATCGCCGAGGAAAACGGCTGCTTCACCGTGCTCGACGATGCGCACGGCTTTGGCGTGCTCGGCCGCCAGGGCCGCGGCACCGTCGATCACTTTGGCCTCAACGACAAAGTCGATGTGATCTGCGGCAGCATGTCGAAATCCCTCGCCAGCACCGGCGGTTTCGTCGCCGCTTCGCGCGAGGTCATCGAGTATCTCCGCACCAATTCCAAGCAGACCGTGTTTTCCGCCGCCGTCAGTCCCGCCCAAGCCGCGATCGCGCAGGCCTCGCTCGATCTGATGCAAACGGAGCCGCAACACCTCGAAAAACTCTGGTCCAACACCCGAAAATACCGCGCTATCTTGAAGTCGCTCGGCCTCGATACGTGGGAAAGCGAGACGCCGGCCATCCCGATCGTGCTCGGTTCCAAGGAGCGTGTTTACCCGTTCTGGAAAGCGCTCCTCGACAAAGGCGTCTTCACCGTCATGTCGATCGCCCCCGCCGTTCCCGCCGGCAAAGACCTCATCCGCACCGCGATCTCCGCGATGCACACCGACGAGCAGCTCGAAAAAATCGCCGACGCAATGGCGTATGCGGTGAAAAAACTCTGAGTCCGCTGCGGCCTCAGGCCTGCAAGACCCGACGCAACGTCAGCGCCGCTTCGGCCCACGTCGGCAGTGCCCGCGACGTGGCCTCCGAAGTGAGAATCGCATACATCGCCCTCTCCTTCAGCACGCGTCGTAAAGTCGCTTTCCATTTCGCCCGGTCGTTCACAGTCACCGGCAAACAACCGCCTCCGGCGCTATTTTCCCGCAAGGCCGGCAAATCGCTACAAACACACGGCACCCCCTGCCAAAGCGATTCCAGCAACGGCAACCCGCACCCCTCCGCGATCGTGGGGAAAACGGTCGCCCGAGCCGTCGCATAGAGCGCTGCCACCGCCTCGTCACTCGCAGCTTCGTGAAACCGGAGGCCGGCAAATTTTCGCTCCAGCTTTTTCACCCGCGCCGCGATGCTTTTGCCGAAATGCGGGTTAACCCGTCCGACCAAGTGGAGGTCAAAATCGTCCCCTTCACTCCACAGCTCCTCGCACACATCAAGGAGAAATGCCTGATTCTTGCGAGGCTCCAAAATGCCCACGCACAACAAACTGCCCTTCGCCGTGCCGGCTGTAGGCCGCGCCGTCACCCGCGGCGCCGCGTTGAAATCCGCACCGAGCGCAAGCACCTCGACCGGCGGAATCTTCTCCACGCCCTGCCAACGCCAAAACCCGATCAGCTCATCCCGACTCGCCTCGGACACTGCCCACACGCGGTCAAACTTCGCGAGTAACTTCAGGTAACCCGGATGTCGCGCCACACTCTGGGGCCACGTGATGTGCGGATACTTCAACGGAATCGCATCGTGAAAAATCGCCGCCAACCGGCACGGCGGATTCTCCACAAACGCGGAAAAACCGGGCCGCTCTTCTTCCGAAAAAAGCTCGGCCGTCAAAAACCAATCATCCCGCGAGGCCCCCGAAACATCCCACGCCGGCCAACGCACGTGGGTCGCCACATCGCGCAACCCGTCGGCCAAACGCGCACTGACCCGCATCAACCCGGAGCGATGCCCGGAACCGCCCGCCTTCGTGACATCGAAGAAAATCATGGCCCGATCACGCGATTGAACTGCGCGAGCACCCGCTCGGCATTCCGGTGGGCGTTGAAATTCTCCTCCACCCATGCGCGCGCCTCGGAACGCAGTTTCTCCGCGAACGGGTCATCGGTCGACAATCGCCGCAGCGCGCTCACCCAATCGTCGATCGCGTCCACTTGCGCCACCAATCCGGTGACCCCCTGCGTGATCGCCTCGGTGGTCGCCGCCGCCGGCGACGTCACCACCAACACGCCCACCGACATCGCCTCCGGAATCACATTCGGCAATCCGTCGCGATCGCCACTCGGTGCAATCACCCCCGTGTGCAACAACACGTCCGCCCACTCGAGTTGGGTCCATACTTCATGCTGCGGCAAATGCCCGGTGAAGGTCACATCCGCCGCAACCCCCAGACGCCCCGCCAGCCTTTCCAACTCGGGCAACAGCGGTCCTTCGCCAACAATGCGCGCCTGAAACGCCACGCCCGCCGCCTTCAGCGCCGAGTAAATTTTCAGTTGGTGGTCGAGACCCTTTTTCTCCACGAGCCGCGCCACGCACACCAAGTGAAGCGGCGTGCGCGTCGAGCGAAGGCGTTTGAACGCAGGCAGCCGATCCAGCCCGCGGCGGATGCAAAAAATTCGATCGGCCGCGAGTCCGCGTTCGATCAGCGCCTTCCGCCCCATTTCAGTCGAGGTGTGGATGAAAGCGGCGTGTTCCAATTTGTCGTTCAACCACCAGTCGCCGCCGTGCTCATAGATGTCGTAGGCGTGGGCGGCCGCACTGAAACGATGACCGTCGAGTCGCCACAGCAGCCAAGCCGCCGTCGCCGGAGCCCCGCCCCACGCGGCGTGCACAAGCGCCGGTCGGTTCCGCCGAAACTCGCCGGCAAACAGGCACGCAAATCCCGCGCCGAGCATGTTCTCCCAAAAATTAATCCACGAGGGCGCGCGCCGCGTGAAGAGTCCGTGCAGCACCTGTTTCAACACCTCGGGTCGGCGCCACGATTCATACGGAATCATCCAAAACAGCGTCAGCAGGCGCCACTTGTTGAAACTCGCCACCGGCATGCCCCGAAACGAGCCCCCGCCGCCCCACAACGAATACACCCGCAGATTTACGCCGTGCGCCCGCATCGCGATAATCTCGCGCTGCAAAAAGGTCTCCGTGGCTTTCGGAAACGTGGTGAAAAGGTAGGCGATGACAGGCGCTTCGGTCGGCAAAGTGGGGGGAAGCTAGAGTGCCGGCCGCACTGCGGCCAAGCGGATTGCATGCAGACCAATAATTCGTCGCGCCACGCTCAGGCCACGCCGCCGACCTTGGGTCCGTGGCCGTTTCCATTCTGCGGCGGAAACGGCCGACGCTTCAATTTTGCTCCGGCCACTTCATTGGCGAGCTCGACCAATTCGTCGATCAGCAGCGTGGGGTCTTCTTCGTAACGCAGCATCAGGAAATTCTCGCGCACCCGTTCATACGCCGCCGGTTCAGCCATCCAGCGATCAATCACGCGCGCAAAGTCGGCCGACGACTCGATCTTCTCCGAGGCCGCACCGTTGCGGAAGAATTTCCACGTCAGTTCTTCCTGGGGCATGATCCCGCCGAACGCATTGAAGACAATCGGACACTTGAAATGCAGGGCCTTTGCACACGTGGTGGTGCCGCCACGAGTTACGATCGCGTCGCTCGCCTGCATATGGAGATGCACGATCTCCGAGTAACCTTCGATGTGGCAGTCGAATTCCGGATGGGTCGCGCGCCAGTGCACGAGGTCGTTGTAGCTCTCCTTGTTTTTGCCGCAGATGACGATGGCCTGCACTCGGTCGGCATACTTCACCAGCGCCGGCAGCAGGTCGAAATGGTTGTTAGCCCCATTGCCGCCCGTCGCCAAAAACACCGTAAACTTATCCGGATTCAACCCGAGGCGCTTCGATTGAAATACGCGGCGATCCACCGGACTCAACACCTCCAGATGCGAACGCGGCAGCATCAGATATCCGCGCACCCGCGATTTTTCCGGCGCAATTCCCTGCTTCACCGCGTAGTCCGCCGCCGTCGGCGTGCGCGAAAAATACCGGTCCACCGAGGGCTCGATCCAATTGCGCGAATAGCCCCACCCTCCCGAAAATTCGCCACAATATGTCGCACAGCGCACGCGATCAGCGCCGAGCGTCTCCCGCGCCAGCTGAAAATATCCGCGGTTCAAGCAATCGTGCACACTGAAAACAAGGTGCGGTTTGTAGTCGGCGAGGACCTTGAGATAGTATCCCGCACCAAAGGTGACATCGCGACGGTTAAGCCAACTGAGCAACTCGACGAAGGCGTAGAAGACTTTGTGCATCCACGGGGCGAGCCGTTGGATGCGGTTGTAGAGATTCACCCCGGTGCGATTTACGACCGAAGATTTCTCGAGCATCTGCTCAATGCGCACGTCGACATCGTGCCGGTAAAGTTGAAAGCACCATTCGGCGAACGCCTCCGCACGGGCATCGTGGCCGCCGCCGGTGCTGGACGTGAGAACGAGGATACGCAGCTTGGACATTCGTTCAAAATACGCTGCCGCCCGCCGGCGCACCGCCGGGCGCACATTTGTCCGACGAGTATCGGCCGGCCAACGCGAGCCTGCTCCCACGAAATGGACTGTCGCCGATGCACACAGTGCGGAAGACAGCCGCCGTCGAAAAAGCCGCTATCGGCACCGTCGAAGATTTGGCTCTGATGGCGAAGCCCGGCGAGGTTCGCGCGTCGGACGCACCTCGGAGAGACCGTGGCGAATTTACGAAGACCACGATGTTAAACCGCTCGTTTGAAGACCAACGCGACATTGGCGCCGCCAAAGCCGCTGCTGTTCTTGATCACAATGTTCGGCGGCGTGTTTTCGGTGGCGCGAAGAATATGGATGCCCTCGCACTCGGGATCGACCTTCGTCAGGTGGGCATTGCCGGGCATAAATCCCTCACGCAACGCGAGCGCGCAAAACGCGCTTTCCATCGCTCCTGCCAGCGAGAGGCCGTGGCCGGTGAGGGCTTTCGTGCTGCTGACGGCCGGACGCGTTGCCGAATCTTTGAACACCGACCGCAGCGCACGCGCCTCTGAAATGTCCCCGATCAGCGTCGAGGTGGCATGGGCATTGACGTAGTCGACATTCTCCGGAGCCACACCGCTGGCCCGCAAGGCAAGCGTCATCGCCGCCGCGGAACCACTGCCCTCGGGGTGCGATATCGCCACGTTCCAACCGTCGGACGCTTGCCCCCAGCCCATGACTTCCGCGTAGGGCGTCACTCCGCGCCGCACCACCTCTTCCTCGGTTTCGAGCACGAGCGCGACCCCGCCGCCCGTGCCGACGAAGCCGTCGCGCGCCGCATCGAACGGGCGCGATGCCAGATTCGGATCGGTCTGCAACGAGAGCGTCCGCATCCCGGCAAAGGGAAGGATCGCGTCCACATTGCCGTCCTCGGCCCCGACCACGAACATCCGTTTCTGCCTCCCCAACTTGAGGTCATCCAAGGCAAATCCCAAAGCGTGGGCCGACGACGCACACGCAGACGAAAACCCACACGAAGAGCCTTGGATTTTGAAGGCCGCGATAAGGTTGAAGTTCAACGTGCCCGCAATCGACGCCACGATTCCAAGCGGAGAACAGCGCATTACCCCGAGCTTGTTGAGGCGGTCGTTGTGATAGTGCAACAGGTAGGGCGAGCCGGCCGAGGCCGCGTAGAGGCCCGTGTGGGGATTGGAAATATCAGACTCTGCCAGTTTCGCATCCGCGACCGCCTGCAGCATCGCACAGTGAGCAAACAGCCCATTGGGCGCCATCGTTCGGAGCAATTCGCGTTTGATTTTGTAGGCCGACGGAAACGTCCAGTCCTCAGGGTCGGTCGAATCGGTCGAAAAGTCTTTGATCGTGCCGACCACCTTGACCGGAATTTCCGGTTTCTGAAACGGTGCGTAGACCTCAAAGCCGTGACGCAACTCGCGGAGATTGCGCGTCACCGTAGCGGCATCATTGCCGATACTGGTTACAAATCCTAGACCGGTGATAAAAACTCGGGACATGCGTGAAAAAGCGAGGTTGGGCAGACCCAACTAGCGGGCCTGCTCCGACCGGGAGAATCAGTGAAGGTTGTTCACGGGCGCCGGTCAACGCGGGAGGTCCGGACGTGAAAACAAAAACGGCGACCTTACCGGTCGCCGAAAATATTTAATCACCGCTCCGTTTTCCCGGGAAGCGACGCGTTTCGCCTCAGGCGTTTATCGCGACCCGGAGAGGCGGTTCCACCGCGGATGGCGCCGTCGGCGCAGTGTTGGCCGCACTCGCGTGGGCACCCGTGCCATTGATCGGCACCGGAGCATCCACGGCATCGATCATGCCGAAGGTGAGTGTGATTTCTTCGACAATCACGGCCTTTTCCTGCCCGACGCGAATCGCACCCTCAAACGTCGCCAACGGCATTTTCATGCGCTTCGGCTTGATCGAGAGCGAAAGAATATCGCCCGGCTTGCAGATGCGGTGAGCGCGGACGCCCTCGCAGCCCGTGAAGAAAATCGTCTGCGAACTCACGACCTTGCCCGGCTCGGTCGGCGCCCCCTCAAGCAGATAGAGCACCGCGAGTTGGCCCAACGCCTCCAACATGATCGAAGCCGGCATCACCGGATTGTCTTTGAAGTGCCCTTGGAGGAAAAACTCCTGGCCGGAGATCTTGTATTTGCCGTTGGCGGCCGTCGAACTCACCGAGGCTTCATTCAGGAATAGAAACGGCGGCTGAATCGGCATCACCGAGCCGATATGCTCGATGGGGATGAACTTCGTCGGTTTCGGCAACGGCAGCCCCCGAATTTTGCAGTCAATAAAAGTCTTCACATCGCCGACTGTGCGTAGATTCCGCAACTCGTCGTTGTTGATCGTCATCTGCAGGACGTCCTCCACCAAAATGACGATTTCCATCATCGTCAAAGAGTCGATTCCGAGGTCTTCAATCAGCCGAAGATCATCGTCCGCATCCTTCAACTTTACCCGCAAATCGGGCTCCACAAAACGCTCGATTACACCGATCACAACTGCCGGAACATGCTCGGGGTTACCTGTCTTGCGAAATTGAACCGCAGCCTCAAAGGCGGACGGCGAGCAGCGCTTCAAAGCTTCACGCAGGGCGGTTTCGTCTTCGGGCGCAAAAGGCTTCGGCGTTGGCGGAAGCGTTTTGTTCGTGCCCGGATTTGATAGGACTGCGTCTGGCATTATTCGTTTCTTGTATGTTACGGAGACTCGGAATGTAAACCCATTTTTTGGCCGCAGCCATCGGCAGACCCGCGTCGGAGCACTGCGACAAGTTCCCGGTTTTCATGAACTTTGCACCGGCAGCGACCATTCCCCACGCTTGCCAGATCGTCCGGCACAACCTAACTCCATTCTTGCGTAGAGCACACGTTTGCGGCTCCCGCTCTCCTCACCAACAAAGCATGTCAGCCTCCACAACCGCCCCGACCGCTCGGCCGGTTTTCCTGATCACCCATGAGTTCTACCCGGTGCGGGGAGGCATCGCGACGTTCACCGAGGAGATCGCCCGCGCCAGTGCGAGCCTCGGCTACAACATTGAGGTCTGGGCCCAATCCGCCCCGCCGGCCGTGGAACGCGACGACTGGCCGTTCCGCCTGCGCCGTATGCCGCTCAAGGGCTCTCATGACCTATGGTGCCAAGGCCGTCTGGCCTGCGAACTGATCCGCCACCGCCGCGATCTCCGCGACGCCACGGTCTATCTGCCTGAGCCCGGGCCGATGATGACCATGATGCTGTTGCAGTTCTTTCACGCCTTCCGTCCGCGCCGCCTCATTTTGACCTTTCACGGTTCCGAGATTCTCAAGTTTGCCCGCAGTCCCCTGCGCCGCTGGTTGGCCGGTCGGCTTATTCGCCACGCCACCCGCGTCAGCACCCTCACGAACTATACGCAGGAGCTCCTCATTTCCCATTTCCCGGGCGCTGCGGAAAAGATCTTTCTCACACCGGGCGCCCTACGTTCCGACTTCGCCGTCGTCCCTCCCCGTCCCGATACGCCCCGCAAGAAAATTGTCGTTCTGACCGTCGGCCGCCTGCATCCGCGCAAGGGGCAACTTCTGACCCTCCAAGCCTTGCAGCTGCTCGCTCCAGATGTGCGCAGCCGTATCGAATACTGGATCGTCGGCGGTCAGAGCAAAGGCAACTACGAGGCCCATCTGCGCGCCGCCGCCGCTGAGAAACCCGACCTCACCGTGCGCTTCTTCGGCAACATGCCCGACGAAGAGCTCTCCGACCTCTACGACCGCTCCGACATCTTCGCGATGACCAGCGTTAACCTCGACCACAGCGTCGAAGGCTTCGGTCTCGTCTATCTCGAAGCCGCCGCGCACGGCCTTCCCGTGGTCGCCCACGACGTCGGCGGGGTTTCCGAGGCAGTGATGGAGGGTGTCACGGGGCTGCTCGTGCCGCCCCACCGCCCCGCCCAACTCGCCGCTGCGTTCGAGAAACTCATCCACGACGCGCCGCTTCGGCGCAAACTCGGCGCAGCCGGTCGCTCGTGGGCGACGCGGAATTGCTGGAAAGAATCCGCCGCCGCCCTCTTCGACCCGGCCAGTGCCGTCGACGCGGAATCATGATTTCCACTCGCGCCCAAATCACCGTTCGTTACGCCGAGACCGATATGATGGGCGTCGTCTACCACGCCAACTACCTCCCGTGGTTCGAGGTGGCGCGCACCCAGCTGCTCCGGGAGCAAAACTTTCCTTACCGCCAACTCGAGGCCGACGGCTACCGCCTCCCAGTGCTCGAAGTTTCCGCCAAATATCGCCGCCCCGCTTTATACGACGACACCGTCACCATCGTCGCGACCATCCGCGAAAAACCGCTTCTGCGCATCCGCATCGCCTACGAAGTTCTCCGTGGTGAAGAGTTACTCGCGACCGGCGAAAGCACCCACGCCTTCTGCGATCTCCACGGCCGCCCTACCCGTCCACCCGCCGCATTCGTAACGCGGATGAACGAGGTCTTCACCTAACGCTCCCGGCCTCCGCGGCGTATTCCGCCCGCACGATCGCGTCAGTCTCGGCGCCGCGCGCTTCCGTCAACTGCGCTCCGCCGCCCAGCCGATACACCGCCCAGACGGCATGCGCGCGCACCAGGGGAAGTTCATGCGCCGCCGCCAATCGCACCAACGGCGCCAGCAGCGTCACGTCACCCGAATTCCCCGCCACCACACACGCATTCCGCAACAACCCGCCGAGTTTCACCCGCTTGATCGCCGTCCGCCGAAACACCTCCGCGAACCGCACCGGTGTGAGCTCCAAAATCTCCTTCAAAGCGATCTCCGCGATTTCCCCGCGCGCCGCGAGCAACAGCTTGCGCCCCTCCTGCGCGAATCGGTTCCACGGGCACACTTCGAGGCAAACATCGCATCCGTAAATCCGCGTCCCGATCCCCGCCCGCAGCTCGCGCGGGATCACTCCCTTGTTCTCGATTGTCTGATACGAGACGCACCGCCGCGCATCGACCACCCCTGGCGCCGCAAACGCGTTCGTCGGGCACGCGTCGACGCACCGCGTGCACTTGCCGCAAAGGAGCCCCACCTCTCCCGCCCGCTTCGTGTCGAGATTCTCCACCCGCTTCCGAATCGGTTCGTCGGCGGCAAACACCACCTTCGTCAGAATCGCCGCGAGGAACAGCCAGTTGCCGTGCCGCCGCGAAATGAGCATCGCGTTTTTCCCCACAAACCCGATCCCGGCCCGCGCCGCCCAGCCCCGTTCGAGCACCGGCCCTGTATCCACATAATAACGATAGTCGCGTTCTCCCGCCCCGAACATCTCCTCGATCAGGCGCCCCGCCGCCACCAAACCCGGCTTCATCGTATCGTGGTAGTCTTCGTGCAACGCATACCGCGCCCACGTCGGCCGCAGCGAATCTCCGGACCCCTGTCGCAACACTGCCGACTCACCTTTCCAGTAACTCACGCCCAACATGATCGCCGAGCGCGCCCCCGGCAGCACGAGTTGCGGATCGGTCCGCTTGTCGGCTGAGCGCTCCATCCAGCCCATCTCGCCGTGCATGCCCGCCGCAAGCCACGCCCGCAGACCATCGTCATGCCCGCTCGCGAGCGTTACGAAACGAACATCGTCGAAACCGAGTTCGCGCAACCGCCGCCGCAACTCCTCCTGTTTTCGAGTCTGCGTCGCCGCGTCCATCAGCGTTGGCCCCGCGCGCGCACAAAATCCATCGCGTCACGTCGCCATGCGCGCATCACGTGCCCCGCGATGTCCGCGAGCGGCCGCGAGTCCGTGAGGATCACCGTGCCCGACCGCTTGTAGATCGGCTCCCGCGCCGCGAATAGCGTGCGGATGCGCTCCTCCGGATTTTCCGCGACGAGGAGCGGCCGGTTCTGCTGACGCGAGGTGCGCGCCAAGATCGTCTCCACCGAAGCATGCAGGCACACGATCACGCCCTTCGTTTTCAGCATCTCGAGCATTCCCGGCTGCACCACGAGGCCGCCACCGCACGAGACCACCGTGCGCTCGGTCGGATGACCGCCGTCGATAAACGCACGCTCCATCGCGCGGAACGCCGGCTCCCCGTCCTGCGCAAAAATCTCCGGGATCGTCTTCCGTTGTAGCCGCTCAATCTCATGGTCGCTGTCGATCATCGCGAAACCCAACTTGTGCGCGACCGCCCGTCCGACGGTGCTTTTGCCCGTGCCCATGAATCCGACGAGGTAGAGGTTGACGTCCGCTGCGTTCATCCCGTGCGTTACCACCACACGCGCCGCCCGCCGCCTTGCCAAACACCAAAATTCCTATGACAGGCCCCCGCCCAAATTTCGCCTTCGCCAGCGACAACACCGCCGGCGTCTGCCCCGAGGCCTTCACGGCTCTTGCCGCCGCCAACGCCGACCGTGTCCCCAGCTACGGCGACGACGCTCACACGGCCCGCGCGAAAAAACTGTTCGCCGACATTTTCGAAACCGATTGCGACGTCTTCTTCGTTTTCAACGGAACCGCCGCCAATGCCCTCGCGCTCTCCGCAATCTGCCAACGTCACCACGGCATCCTCTGCCACGCCCTCGCCCACGTCGAAACCGACGAGTGCAGCGCCCCGGAATTTTTCACCGGTGGCAGCAAACTTCTCCCGATTTCGACGCCCGACGCCAAACTGCGCTCCGCGGACCTCGCGCCCGCTCTCCATCGCGGACACGGTGTGCACTTCCCAAAACTCCGCGCGCTCTCCTTAACGCAATCCACTGAACTCGGCACGGTCTACACGCCCGCGGAACTCCGCGCACTCACCGACTGGGCTCACACCCACGCAATTTCGGTCCATCTCGACGGCGCCCGCTTTGCCAACGCCGCCGCCGCCCTCGAATCCCGCGGCCATTGCACTCCCGCCGATCTCACCTGGCGCGCAGGCATCGACGTGCTCTCCTTCGGCGGCACCAAAAACGGCCTCCTCACCACCGAGGCCGTCGTTTTCTTCAACCGCGACCTCGCCCGCGAATTCGACTACCGCGTCAAACAATCGGGTCAGCTCGCCTCGAAGATGCGTTTCGCCTCAGCCCAGTGGTCTGCCGTGCTCGCCGACGGAGCCTGGCTCCGCCACGCCGCCCACGCCAACGCCCAAGCCGCAAAACTCTCCGCGGGACTCGTCGCCCTCGGCGCCAAGCTCGTCGTCCCCACCGAGGCCAACGGCGTCTTTGTCGAACTTGCCCCCGCCGCCGTCGCCGCCCTCGAAGCCCGTGGCTGGCATTTCTATAGATTTGTCGGCGAACACGGCTACCGCCTCATGTGTTCTTGGGACACCCAAGACGTCGATATCGCCGCTTTTCTCGCGGACGCCGCGACCTCCAAAGTGGGTCTTTGATCCGCAGCACCGCCGCGCTCCGACCATCCCGGCACAAAAAAGGGCGGATCCAAAGATCCGCCCTGCAAAAAAACTATTCGCCGAAGCGCTTATTTGGTGCCCGGAGCCGCCGCCGGAGCGGGCGCCGCCGGAGCCGCCGCAGGGGCTTTGATTTCGAGCAGTTCGACTTCGAAAATCAGTGTCGAGCTCGGCGGAATGCTGCCCTTGCCTTCGTCGCCATAAGCCAGGTGCGGCGGAACGTAGAGCTTAAGTTTGCCGCCCTTGTTGATCTTCTGGAGTCCCTCGGTCCAACCGGGGATCACGCCTTCCAGCGGAAATTCGGCCGGCTCACCGCGCTTCACCGAGCTGTCGAATTCCGTGCCGTCAATCAGCGTGCCGACATAGTGAACTTTCACCGTGTCCGACGCCTTCGGGAAAGCGCCCGCGCCCGGCTTGGTGATCTCGTAGCGGAGACCGCTCGGGAGTTCGACGACGTTCTTATTTTCTTTCAGCTTGGTGAAGAACGCGGTGCTCGTAGCGAGGCTCTTCGCCTTCGCCTTGCCCATGAAAGTGGCCTGCTTCTTCTGCATGAACTCGTCCATGAGGGGCCCGATTTTCTCGAGTTCGAACGGCGAATCCTTGCCGGCCGCCGCCGTGGAAATGCCCTTCACAAAGGCCGCCACTTCGGCCGGGGTGAACTCGAGCTCGGTGAGCCCGACGCGCTTGCCGACGAACCAACCGAACTCCTCGACGATTTGCGCTTCCGTGAACGCGGGTTTCGCCGGCGCTGCGGCCGGGGCGGCGGCGGCCGGAGCGATGCCCGGAACCGTGATCTTTTTGTCTTCGGCGCGGGCTGCGGCGAGGCCGAGTGCGAGCAAAGAAATGGTGGCTGTGTATTTCAGTTTCATGCGTTGATTTTGGGACGGCGTAGAGTCACGGCGCAGGGTGTTTTGTGCCGTAAAAGTTGTCGGATGTGCCAGCGCGCCCCGGGGAAAGCAACCAATTACTCCCCGCCTGCCGTGAGCCTGTCGCAGGGCTTGTGTCGCCCCGCCGCCACCGTCATTTCTCTGCGCTCTAAAAATGCACTCCGATCAATTCTGGACCAGCCAGGACGGCCAAATCCTGACCGTAAAAAACAAGGACGACCGCACGGTCACGCTCACACTCGCCTTTTGGCCACGCCACCCGGCCGAGTTTGAAGCCCTCCAAACCCACCTCGCCGCGCTCCGCTTTACCGAGCGCAGCTCCCTCGCCCGCATCGGTATCGAGATGTTGGTCACGGGCGCACCCCACGTTTCCGGCAACCGCATCGAGCTCGAGGCCGACGCCTTTATCTACGACACCAGTTTCCCCAACGCCCCCTATTGGAAAAAACTGCTCCGTGTCGGGTCTCCCGTGGGCCGCCTCTTCTACGCCCCCGCCGCTGCCAAGCTCACGAGCATGGAGATCTGGGACGCCATCAAGGCCAACCGCCTCAAACTCCCGAACACCATTTCCATCGATAGCCGCGGCAGCGTGTTTCTCACGCCGCACCAGGTCAGCTACACGCTCAACCCTAAGCTGCAGCGTCTCAGCTTCGAGCGCATCGTCAGCGGCCACGCCGGCCGCGGGTTCCTCGACAAAGTCCAGGTCCGCCACGACGCCTCTCCGCTCACCATCGTGCCGCGCTCCGGCATCCTCACGAGTTGCTCGATGTATCTGAAAGAGCACTTCGTCGTCCTCAATCCGGGCCCCGGCAATTTCGGCATCCACACCAGCGCCGT
The DNA here is from genome assembly GCA_943372705.1 of Opitutus sp. GAS368. Taxonomy (GTDB): domain Bacteria; phylum Verrucomicrobiota; class Verrucomicrobiia; order Opitutales; family Opitutaceae; genus GAS368. Next base: position 29,948 of record CALRZR010000066.1, read on the forward strand.
CCTGCTCGATCCCATCAAGACGTTCGGCACCAATGTCATGTTGGAGATCTACAACACCGGCGACCAACCGGTCGTTAACCCGGTCGTCTCCGTCGAGATCTACCGCGCCCCCGAGGCCGACGACCCCGAGACGAAGTCCCTCGCGAAGAAACGTCAGCGCCTTCTCGCCACCTCGGCCAACCTGTATCAGTGCCTCGACCACAACTCCCCGCGCGACACCGCCGAGGCGAAGCCCAAGACCAAGATCACCGTCCGCGGTCAGAGCGGCGCGATGGAAAACCGCGCCGTGGTCGTGCGCGCCAACGAGGAACTCCGCAAATTCCTCGAAGGCGAAGTCTGCCCCATCGGCAGCCGCACCATGATCC
>CALRZR010000067.1:0-29955 GCA_943372705.1 Opitutus sp. GAS368
CTGCAAACAGGATAGGACACGTAGCCGTCGGTGCAGCGGAGGCCGGAGGCGGCGAGTCGGTCGAGGTGGGGCGTGGGAATATCGCGCGCACCCTGGAAGCCGACATCCCGATAGCCGAGATCATCGGCAACGATGAGCAGAATGTTGGGGCGGGCCTCGGAAGCGCGCGCGGGAGCGGACACAACGAGTGCGACGAGAGCGAGGGCAAGGAAAGGCGGGACGCGGCGGAGCATACGTTTTTTGTTGTGGGGGAGTGTTGGCCGCGAGGGAGTGCGGTTGTGGAGGGAATGGTGGCGGCGGGTTGGGAAAAATCGCGTGTCACCATGCCACGGTGACCGTGGTGACGTATTGACGGGGCTCGGTTTTGCGCGGCCACGTGTAGCTGTTGCCCTGGTCGGAATTGAGGCCGAGGACGTTGTTCACGTTGAGCTGGGCGGTGACGTTGTGTCCGAAGAATTTTCGGCGGTAACTGGCGAAGGGATTCACGAGAATGTAGCTGCTCGTCTTGGTCGCAGGGAGGACGACGACACCGCCGGAGGAGAGTGCGGCGCGGGGCTTGCCCATGGCGTAGCGGGCGGAAGTGCCGAGCGCGAAGCCCTTCAGTTTTCCCTCGGTGAAACTGTAGCGCGTGGTGAAATTGGCCGTTTCGCGGCGGACGGCGCGGACGGCACCTTCGGTATCGTCGATGAGTTGCTGCGTGACGGCGGTGGCGTCCTCGGGATCGAGGCCTTGGGCCCTGGCGGCAGCCTGGGCGGCGGCGAGATAGGGGCGGACGAGCGGGAAGAAGCGCCCGAATTGGACGCGGTTCATCGAGTAGGTGGCGCGCACGGTCCACTGGCGCGTGAGATTGGTCTGCACCTCGACCTCCCAGCCGGCGGTTTGCTGGTCGCGGTAATCACCGGTGCCGAGGAGGCGGTTGTCCGCGGGGAGGAGGGCGTTGAGTTCGGTTTGCGAACCGGCGCTGAGGCCGAGGGCGTTGTTCTCCGAGGTGGTGTTAAAGCGGGTGATGGTGGCGTTGATACGGTCTTGGAGGAAATTGAAACGCAGACTGAATTCGTGGCCCTCACCGGTGCGCGGGAGGCGCGGGCGGCCGGAAAGTTCGAAGCTCACGCTGTCAGTAAAGAGGGACGACTCGAAATAGCCGCCGCCGAGGGCGAGCCAGGGTAGGACGCGGAAGACGCCGCCGTAGGTTTGATTGGTGGCGTAGGTGCGGTTGAACGGTTCGTAGGGAACGTTGTAGCCGGTGGCGTCGAGGATGGGACGGTTTTGCAGGTCGACGAGTTGGGTGCCGCCGATGACGGGGACGGTGATCGGCGCGCGATTGCGGTTCTGCCGGAAATAGTCGCGGCTGATACCGGTGCTGGTGTGCAGGCGACCGCTGAAAAACGAGCCGAGCGTCGTGAGATTGCCGGAGCCGAGCGTCTGATCGAAACGGGTCTGCGCGGTGCCGCTGCGGTAAAACGTCGTCACGCCGGGGACGACACGGAGGCGGAGGGCGTCGTCGCTATTGCCGTCGGCGAGGTAGTGGACGGGATGGACGAGATTGTTGGCGTAGGAGGTAGCGGCGCCGGTGAGGCCGCGGCGGGCGATCTCCTTTTGGTCCATCGCGAACGAGTAGGTATCGAGGTAGTTTTGCTCGTGGCGGTAGTTGGCGCCGGCGACGGCGCGGAACGTGGAGTTCCAGAAGGGCAGCTTCGTATCGTAGACGACGGACGTGCGCCAGCCGGTGGCTTTGTTGCCATCGGCGGTAAAGGTGGGGGCGTAGGCGAGGAAGAGTTGTTCGAAACGCGGATTGGGAATCGTGGCGTTGGGGATCGTGGGATGAGGGAGGACGCGGTTCACATCGATGAAGACGGCGCGGGAGTTCATGCCGAGGGCGCCAGCGGACGAGTAAGTCTGGACGCGCGTGGTGTCGTCGACCTGGCCGTTGTGCGCGAAGAGGAGGCGGAGTTGATCGCCGAGTTGGTGGGAGAGCTCGATATTGTAGGCGTGGAAATCGGTGTCGTGGCGGTTGTCGGGGCCGGACCAGTCTTCGCCATCCGGATACACGCTGTAGGGGATGGTGGTGAGCGGGTAGCGCCGGGGATTTTGAGGATCGGTGCCGGTCGCGACGGTGGCGCCGGTGAGCACGGCCGAATTGCGGTAGGTGGTCGTGGCAGTCGACTGCATGTCGTAGAGCGTGCCGCCGAGATCGAGGTAGACGTGAGTGTTGCCCGGCGCGGCGATGCGGCGCATGCCGACGCCGTTGACCTGCACGCCGGCTGCGAGCGGATCAGCGTCGGCGGCGTTGGTGCCGGTGCCGCGGACGTAGGCTTTGAGGCCGTCGTTGAGATGGAGGGTGCTCTGGTTGTTGCGGGTGTGGCCGCCCTCGTAGTTGAGATCGAGGCGGGTGCGGCGATCCTTGAACGGCTCCCACCGCAGCGCGCCGGCGAAGCCGCGGAAGTCGCGGGAAGCGCGCTGGCGGAACTGCTCGACCTCGGAGTTCAGGGCATTGAAGCGAACGCCGAGGCGCTTGAGGAGCGGTTGGTTGAAGTCCACCGAGTAGCGCTGCGTGCCGTAGGAATCGTAGCGCACGGTGGCGCTGGCGGAACGGCGAAACGTAGCGCGCTTGGTCGACACGTTGATGATGCCGGTGGGGTCGACATCGCCGTAGGCCAGACCGCCGGGGCCGCGGGAAAACTCGATGCGCTCGGTGTTGTAGTTATCGGCGGGGAGAAACCACGGAAAGCCGTCGCGCAGCTGGCGGATCGACGGGATGCCGCGGAAACTGATCTGGTTGCCGGAGCGCGAGCCGACGGGGGCGCCGACGGTGCCGGTGTCGTTGAAAATATTTTCGGCGCCCGCCGCGAATTCCACGGCGCCGAAAAAATCGTTCAGCGCGAGATCGCTCATGAGGTCGGCGGTGAAGACCGAGATGGAGTTGGGGAGATTGGCGAGCTTCTCGTTGGTGCGGGTGCCGGCGAGCGCGGAGGAGGCGGCGTAGCCCTTGTCGTCGTCGGAGTTGACCTCGAATGGCGAAAGGACGACGGCTTCGTCTTTGTGGGCGGTAGACGGCGCGGCGGCAGGTGCAGAGGCCGTTTGGGCCGCGAGACTGCCGGCGACGAAAAAGAATAGGGGCGGGGCAAAACGGTAGAGCGAAGGCATGGTCGTGGGGTAACGAAGCGGGGTTCAGGGGAAGCCGGGGCGTTGCCACTCAGGCCGGAGGGCGAGGCACAGGCAAGCTGTGTTCGCCTTGAATTTTTGCGGAGATCGCGGTGCTCGTGCGGTGGTCGCGATTGAGCGCGAAAAAACGCCGGTTCTTTCAGGCTGGTTGACCAATTCGGTGGCCAATCCCTCGCCTGGAAAATTCATACCAGAATCGACCAAGGCATGAGTCACAGAGGACACGGAGCCAAGACACAGAGGTCACCGAGCAAGGCAGAGTGTTTGCCTCCGTGCGCTCTGTGGCTGGGCTCGGTGGCCTCGGTGGCAAAAAAATCGTCAGGAAAAGTGTGAAATATCCGCGCTAGGGAGCGGGACTACTGGGTTGTGGTGGCGGACGCACGTAGGGGGATTGATTTCCTGATTGAACCGGCAGACAGGTATTTTAACGGCACGGCCGCGGTGGGGATAATTGGTGTTTGCGCGGCGGCGCGAGAAAGTGGCCGCGCGGCGAGTGGCGGAGCAATGGGAGTTGAAGGCGTGCAGCGTGTATTATGGCGCGGCGAGCAGTGGAGCCCAGAGACCCGGGGCGAGGGCGGGAGTAACGCCGTCGGGAGGGAACGACGTTTTTACGGCCGCGCGAAGTTGCGCCCCGAGGTCGGCTACGGTGGCGGCGTGGGCGGGCAAGTTGGCGAGGTTGGTGAGTTCCTTCGGATCGGTGTCGTGGTCGTAGAGTTCGCGGCCCTGCGCGCCCTCGCCCCATTCGGTGTAGCGCCACCGAGCGGTGCGAAGGCTGTAGCCGAAGAAGCGCTTACCATCGTCGCCGGCGGCGGCGCTGGCGCCCATGCGGTTGAAGCCGCCACCGCGCACGACTTGGGTGAGCGCCCAGCCGCGACCCTTGGTAGCAGCGGGCTGGCGGAGAATCGGGACGAGAGACTGGCCTTGGAGATTGGCCGGCGCGGTGACGCCGGCGAGTTCGGCGAGGGTGGGAAAAAGGTCGACGTGCGCGACGGGGGTCGCGGCCACCGCGCCGCGGGGCGCGACGCCCGGTGCGACGATAAGGAGGGGGACGCGCGCGCTTTCCTCGAAGAGGCTCTGTTTCTGCCAAAGGCCGTGTTCGCCGGTGTGGTAGCCGTGATCACTGGTGAACACGATGACGGTGCTCTCGGCGAGGCCGAGGCGGTCGAGCGTGGCGACGACGCGACCGACCTGCGCATCCATAAAACTGATGCTCGCATAGTAGGCTTGGAGCGCCTGGCGGCGCAGCGGGTCGGTGAGTTTGTCCTGCTCTTTCTTGTAGCTGCCGAGGGCGGCGGCGGGGAGATCGGCCTGGTCTTCCTTCACGCCGGTAACGACGGGCATCGCATCCGGATCATACTGATCGAAGTAGGGGCGCTTGGGCGCGACGTAGGGCGTGTGCGGGCGAAAAAATCCGACGGCGACAAAGAACGGCCGGTCGCGACGCTGCGCACAGCGTTCGAGCACCCATTCGGCTTGGTCGGCCAAAATGCCGTCGGTGTGTTCGGCGTCGCCGTGCTCGGAGGCGAGCCAGCTCAAGGTGCCGCCGTAGGAGCCGGGAATGAGGCTGAAGATTTTGGGATGTTCGCGCAGGCGATCGACGCCGGCGGGGTTGAGTTCGAGTTCCCACGAAGCGGGGTCGTCGTGGCCGTCGGTGCCTATGGAATTGGGGACGTTGTAGTGGTAGAGCTTGCCGAGGCGCGCGGCGAAATAGCCCTGTTGGCGGAAAGCCTGTGGGAGGGAAAGCTGGGTGGGAATGGTTTGGCGGAAGATCTGCGAGTTCGCGAGGATGCCGGTGCTGTTCGGGTAGAGACCGGTGAGGATGGAGTTGCGGCTCGGACCGCATAGCGGGAAAGCGCAATACGCGCGGTCGAAGCGCACGCCGCGAGCGGCCAGTCGGTCGATATGGGGTGTTTTGGCGCGCGGATCGCCGTAGCAGCCGAGGAGATTGTTCAAATCGTCGGCGATGAGAAAGAGGACGTTTTTGCGCGGAGCGTCAGGCGTCGCGGCGGAGGCAGCTTGGGGCAGTGAGAGTGCGGTCAGCAGCAGCAGGACCGTGAGGGGGCGGAGGGAGGTAAACATGGGGTGAGGGGAGAACGTTGAGGAATGAGGGATGGGCAAACAAGTCCGGGAAAGTGCGAATGTGCGCACGAACTATGCGACTGCTGAAAGCGAGTCACTGGCTGTGCTTGAGGTCGACGCGGTCGGACGTCATCCGCCATCGGAAAAACGGTGGGAGTGGCGCCGGCGGGTGTGGAACCGGCGAAGGCGGAGTGAGGCGGGGCGGTCCGGTTGGCGCAAGACGACTTGTGGGCCGGTGGGAGCGAGCCACTCGACGAGGGCGGCGCGTTCCCAACATGATCCGGAAAAAAGCGCGGGCGGGCGGAGTTACTTTGGATCGATCTTTTTGCCGTGGCGGCGGAGCCACGCGAACGGCTCCCAGAGCTGGCCGAGGTATCCGGAGGGCATCGGTTCACAGATGCCGAAATTTTCCGGGTAGCGGCCCTTCGGCATGTAGTAGGTGCCGAACAGCAAATCCCAGAACGGAAAAAGGCCGGCGAAATTTTTGTCCCACGCCTCGCGCTCCCGCGAATGATGCCACCGATGAAAAACGGGCGTGGCGATCACGCTGCGGAGCGGACCGAAGTCCCAGTTGACGTTGGCGTGGAGGAAGAGCGCGTAAAAGGTCAGGATGGGGGCGGTGCTGAGTGTGACCAACGGATTGTAACCGAGCAGGAGCACCGGGGTGACTTGAGCGAGCTTGTTGACGAGGTCGTTGACGGGATGGACGCGGAGACTGCCGAGCCAATCGAGCTCCTCCGAGCTGTGATGCACGGCGTGGAAAGGCCACCAACGGCCCCGGTGAAAGAGGCGGTGCGTCCAGTAGGCGCAAAAGTCGACGAGCAGATAGATTTGCACGGCCTGCAGCCACAGCGGCTGGCGACTCAACGGCCCGTAGCCGGTGTAGCGCCCGAGTTTCACGAGATCGAGCGAGGTAACGTTGGCGATGATCAACAGGCTCACGGGCAAAATCAGCATGAGCCGAATGAGCGGTTTCGTGAAAAGAATCGTCGTGAACCAGTAAATGACATCGGTGACCCAGCCGGCGCGGAAGACGGGTTGGGGGCGGTTGCGGCCGCGGGCGACGATGCGCTCGATGACGAAAAAAATCGCCGAAACGATGAGCAGGCCGACGAGGACCTCGAAGAATGTTTTCTCGGTTTTCATGCGCGGGCGAGGGGACGTCTACAATGTGACCCCGCCCGCGGCTGGCAAGCAGGGCGGAGGCGTGGCGCCAGCGGCGAACGGGCGATCAGAGTTTGGGGGCCGGGACGCGCTTGGCTTTTTTCGGAGCGGTCACGACGGTGCCACGCAGGATGTCGGGCTCGACGGTGTTGGCCTGGCGGGCGCCGGGGGTGCTGCGGCCGTTGGCGACCTGTTGTTTCAAAAGGTCGGTGAGGCGGGCGACGATGGCGGGGTGTTCGCCCTGGAGGTTCTTGGTTTCACCGGGATCGGCGGACAGATCGAAGAGTTGGATACGCGGCGCCTGGGCGGACTCCTGACCGGGACGGGGATCACTCCAGCCACCGGAACCGGGGCACAACTCGAGTTTCCAGTTTCCCTGGCGGATCGAGAACGCGCCGGTGATCGAGTGATGCACGATGGTGTCGCGCACGGGAGCGGTGCCGCCACGGAGCGCGGGCAGGAGGCTGACGCTGTCTTCGCCGGCATCGGCGGGAAGTTTGACCGAAACAATGTCGGCGGCGGTCGCCAGCAGGTCGGTGAGGCACACGTAGGAAGAGTAGCGGCTGCCGGGCGGGGTGACGCCGGTCCAACGCGCGATGAAGGGCACGTGGTGGCCGCCCTCGTAGATATCGGCTTTGTTGCCGCGGAACGTGTGGTTCGGGTTGTGGCCGAGCGGGAGGAGTTCGGGGAAGTTCGCCTGCGGCGAGCAGCCGTTGTCGCTGGTGACAATGAGGAGGGTGTCTTTCTCGAGACCGGCAGCGGCGAGCGCGCGCATGACCTCACCGATGGCCCAATCGGTCTCCATCACGAAATCCGCATAGGGACTCAGACCGCTTTTGCCGACCCACGCGGGCGAAGGATTGATGGGGGTGTGCGGGGAGTTGAGGGGCACGTAGAGGAAGAACGGGCGGCCCTGCTTGGCATCGGCGGCGCGCTGGCCGATGAGCGCGACGGTCTTTTTCGTGAGAGACGGGAGGACATCCACGGCGGTGAAATCTTTGGCGCCGGGCCCGGTGCGGGTGAAGCCGCCCGTGCGACCGGCGGTCATGGGGAACTTCATGTCGGCGACGTCGGGCAGCGCGGCGACGCGGTCGTTTTCGATGAAGGTGTAGGGCACCATGTCGAGGGACGCGGCGATGCCGAAAAAGTAGTCGAAGCCGACGCTGAGCGGGCCGTTGGCGATGGGCTTTGCAAAATCAACGCTGGTGACTTGGTCGGCCGTTTCGATGCTGAGGTCGCTGACGTTTTTCCCGGGGTGCTTCGCCCAGTCCATCCCGAGATGCCACTTGCCGACGCAGGCGGTGAAGTAGCCCTGTTGTTTCAAGAACGTGGCGACCGTGGCACGGCCGGGCTCGATGAGGCGCGGGCTGAGACCGCCGAGCACGCCGCTCTGGAGACGCGAGCGCCAGTTGTAGCGACCGGTGAGGACGCCGTAGCGCGTGGGCGTGCACACGGAAGAACTGCTGTGGGCGTCGGTGAAAATCATGCCCTCGGCGGCGAGCCGATCCATGTGTGGCGTCGCGATTTTGCCCTTGGCGTTGAAGGCGCGGACGTCGCCGTAGCCGAGGTCGTCGCACAAGATGTAAACGATGTTGGGCTTCGCAGCGGCCGCTGCGGTTGCGGCCGAGAGGGCGAGAAGGAGAACGAGGGAGCAGGGGAATAGCGCGACGAGGATTTTCATGGTGAGAGTGTGTCGGGTGGGAAGGAAAGGCCGGCGAGAGGAGTGGGCTATTTTTTCTTGGTGGCGGCGACGGGCTTTTCTCCGGACGGGACGGCGGTGGATTGGGCGCGGTCGTAGTGGGCGCGGAGCTCGCGGACTTTTTCGGGATGGGTGGCGGCGAGGTTGGTGGTTTCGCCGAGATCGTTGACGAGATTGTAGAGCTCGATCTGGCCGGAGTTTTTTTTGCCGGCAGCACCGACGAGCAATTTCCAGTCGCCCGAACGGATCGCGGCGACGCCGGGCTGGGTGCCGCCGAGCACGAGCGCCTCGTGCGGGGATTTGGCGCCCTGTGTGAGCACGGGCCAGAGATCGCGGCCGTCGACCGGGAGCTTTTGCGCGGAGGGGGCGCCGGCGAGTTTCAGGAGCGTGGGGAACCAGTCGACGATGTGGAGTGGCTCGTGAATGACGCTGCCGGCGGTGATGCGGCCGGGCCAACGGGCGCTGGCGCACACGCGGACGCCGCCCTCGTAGATCGTGCCCTTGCCGGCGCGGAGCGGGCCGTTGGAGGTGACTTTGCCGGGGCTGGCGCCGCCGTTGTCGCTGGAGAATATTACGAGCGTGTTGTCGCGGAGACCCGCCTGGTCGAGGGCGCCGAGAATTTGGCCGATGGCTTCGTCCATGGCGGCGAGCATGCCAGCATAGGTGCGGCGGACGCCCGCGAGGTGCGCGTAGGGCGCGAGGTAGCTGTCGGGGACTTGGTGCGGGTCGTGCACGGCGTTGAACGCGACGTAGAGGAAAAGCGGCTGGCCGGACTTTTTCGCGCGGATGCGTTGGACGGCTTCGCGCGCGATCAGGTGGGTGGTGTAGCCATCGTCGTGGGAGGGTTCGTCGTTGCGATGCCAATCGAGGACGCCGTCGCGCAGGTGAGTGAAGTAGTCGATGTTGCCGAACCAGAGTCCGTATTGGTGATCGAAGCCGCGGCGGGTGGGTCGGTAGGCAGGCGAGGCCTCGCCGAGGTGCCACTTGCCGACGAGCGCGGTTTCGTAGCCGACGGAGCGGAGGGCCTGCGGGAGCGTGCGTTCCTCGAGGGGGAGGCCCCAGGGGGCGTTGGGGCGGACGACGCTGTAGACGCCGGTGTGCGACGGGTAGCGGCCCGTGAGGAGTGCGGCGCGCGTGGGCGAGCAGACGGGTTGCGCGTAGAAGGATTTCAGGTTCGCGCCGTCGCGGGCGAGTTGGTCGAGATGCGGAGTCTTGATGTCGGTGCCGCCGTTGAAGCCGGCGTCGGCGTAACCCATGTCGTCGGCGAGAATGTAAACGATGTTGGGTTTCGGAGCGGGTGCCGCGGCGGCAAATACGGTTGTCGCGGCGGAGAGGAAGAAGAGGAGGGAAGGAAGTGAGCGGCGGGGGAGCATGGGGAAATCAGAATGTGCCTTTGAGGCCGAGGGTCCAGAGGGAGCCGAATTCGGCGCGTTGACGGAATTGGGCGGCGGCGGGCGTCGTGGGGCCGTGGATTTCCACGTCGTCGGTGGGATCGTTGACGTTGCGGAGATTGGCGAAGAGCGCGAGGCGGCGGGTGAGCGAATATTCGCCGGTGACATCGATGTAGGAGCGCTTCGATCCCCAATTGTAGGTGCCGGCCTCGATGCTGCGACCGGTGACGAGGCCGCGGCGTTGGCGGCCGATATAATTCCAGTTGAGGCGCACGTTATATTTTTCGCGCGAGAGACTGATTCCCCAACTACCGGTGCGCGGGATGTAGCCGGTGAAGTTGGCGACGGCCTCACCCGTGGCGCGTTGGGCGCTGCCGTTGGCGAAGAGCTGCAGGCCGCGAGCCCAACGCGGGAGGAAGGTGAGCGCTTGCTTGTAGTTAATGTCGATGCCTTCCATGCGCACGGTGGAAGATAAATTTTGCTGCGTGGCGACTTGATAGGGATCGTAGAGCGTCTGGTCCAAACCGTAGAGCGAGAGAAACTCGGGGGTGGCGTCGAAGGTGGTGGCACCGAAGAAATTTTTGAAATCGCGGCGAAACGCACCGACGGAGAACAAGCCGACGCGTTCGAAATAGTATTCGAGGGAGAGTTTTTCCGTGCGGGCGCTCCACGCTTTGATGGCGGCGTTGTTGACGACGATGCGGTTGGTCGTGCTCGGGGGCGATTCGACATCGGGCAATGTGACGCCGCCGGAGTATTGGTTGAAATTGGGGCGGCCTACCGACTCGTAGTAGGCGGCGCGGACGATAAGATTTTCGCGGAGGTTGAAGCTCGCGTTCAAACTGGGGAAGAGGCGCAGGTATTCCTTCTCGGCACTGGCGGCGCGGTCGAGGAGGGTGAGTTGCGAGACGGCGAGCGCATTGGTCGTCGGGAAAATGAGCGCGGGCGTGCGACGGTTGGGATCGGCGGGCGTCGGGCTGGCGACGGTGATAACGCGGCCGGTGGAGTCGCGTTGGAAGTTGCGCGTGGGGTCGTTGAGCGGGCCGCGAGCTTCAATGTTGGTCTGCTCGGCACGGAGGCCGCCGACGATTTTTAGGCGGCGATGGAAGAAGGCGGCGTCACCGCGAAGGAAGGCGGAGGAGATGAGTTCCTCGGAGAGTTTGGAGGCGTTGACCTCGGCGCGGTATTTGGCGTTGGCGTCGGAGGTGAACCAGGCGGGTTGCGTGCGAGAGACGTCGAGCACGGTTTCATTGCTCACCCACTGGACACGCGGGATGCCGAACAGGCCGGCGCGCTGGTAGTAAAAGTTGTCGTAGACGCCGGCCGCACCGTCGTCGCCGGCGAGAGGGGAGAGGGAGGCGCGGCCGTCGGGACCGACGAAGTTGAGCGAGATGTTCTCGGTGCGGTTGTCGGTGCGCGACTGGCGGAAATCGAGACCCGCCTTCAGCGTGAGCGGGAAGCGCAGGTCGAGATCGCGGCGGACGTTGGCGAAGGCGGTGCGATGGACGTTGCGCGAGCGCTGCGGGCTGGCGGAGGCGGTGCTGAGAGCGTAGCTCGCGATGTTGTAAGGATCGACGGAGGTGCCGGCGGCGTCGGTGACGGTGATCGAGCCGGGGCGCAGATAAAAATTATCGGCGAAGGAAACCGTGACGCCGGTGCGCCGCGCGAGCGTGCCCGCGAAGCGGCCCTTGTCCACGCTGCGGAATTTGTTCTCGGCGTGAGACGAGCCGAGGCCGGCTTCGGCTTTCCAGATCGGGCCGTCGTGCCGCCAGCTGAGGCTCGGCATATAGGTGCGGGAGTAGCGGTGGTTACCGCCGTTAGAGATGCGGATCTCGCCGGCGCCGGCCACGCCGCGCGTAAACGTCGGCGAGAAATCGCCGGCGCGCGTGCTGCCGACGGTGAACGTGAGCGCGCGCTGGTTGAAGTCGGTGTGAAAGGTTCCGTATTGAAACGAAAACGAGAGGCGGTCGTTGGGCGTGAGCTTGTAATCGGCGCTGGTGGCGAAGGAGGTGCGGTCGGCGATCTTGGACTCAATGCGCACAAGAAAGTCGGAGAGGTAGGGGCGGTCGGGCGTGGTGTCGGGGAGCGTGGTGCCGTTGGTGGCGGCGCCGGCGCCGCGCCACGTGTTCTGCAACAGCGGGCCCTCGACGTATTGAGTGGAAGCGCCGGCGGAGACGGTGAAGCCGAAGCGTTTGTTGACGGGCACCACCCAGGAAAACTCGAAGCCGGGGCGGATCTTCCACGTGGGCGTAGTGTGTCGGCTCGGACCTTCCGTGCGGCCCTCGATGGTGCTGTCGCGCGCGGCGAGGTAGACGCTGCCATTGAAGATTGGACGAGAACGTTCGAACGCGGAGCGCGGCACAAGATTGACGGAGCCGGCGAGAGCGGAGCCGGGGGACTCGGGCGTCGGCGAGTAAACGGCCTCGATGCGCGAGACGTTGTTGATGGAAACGGCGTTGAGCTCGACGTTGCGGCCCGTGCCGGAGGTTTCCGAGGTGGCGAGACTGAAGCCACCGATGGTGACGGGCACATAGGAGGACGGAACGCCGTTCATCGAGATTTCTCGGGGGTCGCCGCCGCGGTAGTCCATCGTGATGCCCGGAAGCATTTTCAGGAACTCGCCGATGTTGCCATCGGGCACGACGCCGAATTCGTCGGCGGAGACGACGTTGACGATGTTGGCGGCGAAGCGCTGCTCGTTAATGGCGATGGCGGCACCGTCCATCTCGCGCGAGGCGGAGGTGACGAAGGACTGGAGCTTGACCACCTCCCCGGTGCTGCTGCGGCGGGAGGCGCGGCTGAGTTCGAAGTCGCGCTCGAGTGTCTGACCGGGAGCGAGCGTCAGCGGAGCGAGTAGCGGATCCAGGCCGGTGAAGAAGATTTCGAGGATGACTTCGCCGGCGGGCACGGAGGAAAGCCGGAAGGTGCCCGTCTCGTCAGTGGGGGCGACGAGGTTGGTGCCGCGGACGGTGACGCGGGCGTTGTTCACGTATTGGCCGGTGTCGGTGTTTTGCACGCGGCCGGTGATCGAGCCGACCTCTGCGGCACTGGCGACGAATGGGAGCGCCGCCAAAGCCAGGAGCAGGTAGGCGGCGTGGAGGACTGAGGCGAAGAGTCGGGGCATGGGTCGGGTGGGGTTTCAGAGCGATGTCGCGCTTGGGGTGACGACTGAAGCAAAAGGGAGTTTGGCCGGGGTGTTGCCAACGATGACGAGCGGTTTCGCGCGGATCAGAACACGCCCTTGACGCCGAAGGTCCAGAACGTCCCGACGCGGGTGTCGGACGTCGGGTAGCTGGGATCGATCTGATAGCGGTATTCGCCGATGTTGAAGAGGTTTCTCACTTGGAAGAAGACGCCGGTGCGCGCGGTGAGTTGGTAGCCGCCGTTGAGGTCGATCATCGTGCGGGCTTTGCGGTAGCTGATGACACCGGTGGTGGAGAACGGCGTGTGGTCGGTCCACTTGCCGGCGACGCCGAAGGTGAGGCCGCGGTGCCGGTAGCTGAGCGTGCCGCTGATCATGTGCGGGACCATCGCAGCGCGCGGTGCGCTGGCGTAGGTGCGCGTGTAGCTGGCGGAGGCGTTGAGGCCGCGGAGCACGCCGGGGAGAAACGAGAGCGCCTGGCTGTATTCGATCGTGCCGCCGCGCACGCGGAGACTGCCGGCGCGGTTGCCGGTCGAGATGAAACGATAGTTGGCGTAGAGCGGATCGTCTTCGAAGCCGAAGGCCGAGGCGGGAAATTCCTGCGTCGTGACGCTGTTGGAAATATCGTTCTGGAACAGCGTGAGCGCGAGGTTGCCGACGGGTTCGAAATAATACGCGAGGCGGCCGGAGAAGTTTTTCGAGCGCTCGGGCTGAAGGGCGGGGTTCGGCACGGTGGCGGTGAGTGTGGTCTCGTTGAATTCAAGCGCGCCGCCGAGGTTGCCGAGCGAGGGGCGCGAGAGCGTGGAGCTGTAGCCGAGATGGGCCTGGAGGTTTTCGTTGAGGTGCAGCTTGGCGCTCACGGACGGGAAAAAATTGTCGTAGACCGAGGTGCGCACGACCTTCGGCAAACTCATAAACTGGTAGGAGAGTCCATCGACTGTCGTAGCGCGGCCGGTGGCGGGTGTGACGGTGTAGCCCGCGGCGCGCACGGCGGCGGCGGTGCGCGCCTGAAACTCGCGGAGCGCGATTTCGTTTTCTTCCCAACGCAGACCGCCTTGGAGTTGCACGCGGCCGAGGCGGACGTTGGCGAGGCCGAAGCCGGCGAGGCGCGTCTCCTTGATGTAACTGGCGTTGTCGATGTAGGCGGTGTAAAAATTCGCGGGAGTCGCGAGGTTGGTGAAGAGCGCGGGTTGCTCGCGGAAGAGTGTCGCGATGCCGGGGCGATTGGCGAAGACGGGCGGCGAGCCGGAGAGGGAGGTCACGTTGACGCCGTTCTCCAGTTCCCAGCGGTTGGCGGGAAAGGCGAGGTTGGCGAAACTGCCGGTGGTGCCGCCGCCGGGGCCGTCGTAGCGCCACGTGAGCGCGGCGTTGGGATTGCGGAAGCGATGGTATTCTTCGGTGATTTTGGTGCCGAACTTGAGCCACGTGGGCAGGCGCCACGGCGTGGTCCAGCGGACGTTGGCCTGGGCCTGATAGACCTCCTGCTCGGCGAAACGCATATCGTCGCCGATGCGTGGATTGGTGAAATTCGCGAGATTGGCGAAGTCGCGGCCGGCGGTCTGGGTGATCTGCCAATCGACCTCGTCGAGGGCCGAGCGGCGGAGCTGGAGCGTTAGTCCGGTGAGTGCGGCGGTCGTGATCGTCTGCGGGCCAACGCGCGGGAGGGCGACGTATTGATTGGTCGATACGGTGTAGTGCAGGCCGCCGTCGACGAGCCAAGCGCCCCGGCGGAATTCGAACTTGGGCGTGACCGTGCGCGTCTGCGCGTATTTGTGCTCGTGGTTGGTGGAGAGCGCGAGCTGGGCGTTGTTAAACGTGAAGTTGTTCAACCCATCGCCGGTGACCGACGCGCGCCCGCCGGGCACGCTGAAGGCAGCGGTGCGGTTGTCGATGAAGGCGTCGAAGTAGTTATACATCGCACCGAGGGAGAGGACGAGGGAGGGCGTGACTTTCCAGTCGAGGGTGAGGGACGGCGTGAAGCGCTCGGTGAAGCGCGGGTTGGTGAGCGGGCTGACGTTGGTAAGGACGCGCGGGCGCGGATCAGCGGCGGTGGGCGCGGCGTTGTAGGTCATGTCCACGCGGCTCTGGACGACGTATTGATTGGACTCGCTGAGGTTGAACACGAGACCGAGGCGGTTGCCGAAAAACACGTCGGAGTATTCGAGGATGGCGCCGGGGCGGAATTTGTGGGTGCGCACATCGCTCGGGCCGTAGCTGCGGCGCCAGTCGAAGCGGTCGCCGTTGGCCATGACGTTGACCTGCCACGAGAGACGGCGGCCTTTGCGCTCAAAGGCGCGCTTCGTTTTAAGGTTGATTGTGCCGGCGGGCGAATCGGCGTCTTGGTCCGCGCCAGTGGTGTAGTTGACCTCGATGCGGTCGAGGCTGTTGACGGAGACTTGGTCGAAACTGAACGAGCGCGCGCCGCCACCGAGCGCCTGCGAACCATCGGCGCTGGCGAGGGTCATGCCGTCGACACTCACGCCCACGTATTGCGGATCGAGCCCGCGGAGGCGAGGGCCGCGGGCATCGGGGCCAACATAGTCGACGTCGACGCCGGGGACGTTTTTGAGGAATTCGCCGACGCTGCCCTCGGCGACGTCGCCGAAGACATCCGACGAAAGGCTGTTGGTGAGGTTCATCGAGCGGCGCTGCTCCATGAGGGCCTTGGCGTTGCCCTCGCGTTCCGAGCGCACGACGAATGCATCGAGTTTCTGCGGCCCGGTGCCGGCGGCGGACTCGGCGATCAGCGGGGCGAGTTCGAAGTCGCGGCGCGCGTTGGCGTCGGCGGTCACGGTGATCGCGGCACGCTCGGAGCGCAGGCCGGTGTAAGTGACGACGAGCGTGTGCGTGCCGGCCGGGACGCCGGCGAGGCGGAAGAAACCGTCGCGCTCGGTGATCGCAGTGAGGTCGGTGCCGGCGATGCGGACTTCGGCGTTGGCGAGGTATTCGCCCCGGGCGGTGTGGAGCACGGTGCCGGTGATGGTGGCGGCGTGGGCGGTGGCGGCGAACAGCGCGACGCTACACAGCAACGCCGCGAAGCGGGCGCGGAGGATCGAATGCATGGGGCGGGGTGCGCGCAGCATCGCTCGCCTGCGGGGCGAGGCAAGCACCGTGCTACGGCCGCGTGTTACGGCCGCAAATCGCGGACGCCGTTTTTCAGAGCCATGAGTTGGCGCACCTCGGTGTCGGTGAGCGCGCGGTCAAACACGGCGAGGTCGTCGAGGTGGCCGACGTAGGCGGCGCCGAGGACGAGCTGCGCGGCGTCGGATTTCCAGTCGAAGGTGAGGTCCCAGTTCGCAATCGCGCCTTGGAGTTGGCCGTTTAGCCAGAGGCGGCCGGAGGGCTTGGCTGACTTGTCGTTGATGTTTTCGAGCGTGAAGACGACGTGCGTCCACGTCTCGCTCGAGAACGGCGCGCGCGCGACCTGCACCATCGGGCGCTGCTCGAAGGGCAGCGCGCCCCAGCCGACGTTCTTCGGATCCCAGATGTGCTGGAGCGGGCGGATGGCGAAGCGGAAGAAGCGCGGCGTTTCGTCCTTCGACCATTCGAGGAAAATAAAGCCCTTCTTACCGTCGTCGCCGACGATCTGCACGGGGTCGCAGTAGCCGGGTTCGAGGTCCTTGTCGGGGTCGAGACGGAGCCAAACGGAGACGGTGGCGGACCAGCTCGTGGCGTTGTAGCCGAGCACGCCGCCGTCTTTGAAGAGCGGGCGCGTGTTGCCCTTTTTCGGAAAATGCAGCGCGCCGCCGAAGCGGCCGGCGCCGGGGGCGAGCGTCACGTCGTCGTTGAGTGTGGCGGGCACGAGGCCGGTCTTGGTGCGGACGTAGCAGGTTTTTTCGCCGCGCGAGAAATCGGCAGCGAGGCTGGTGTCGAACGAGGCGTGAAACGTGAGCGCGCGGGCGAGGGCGGCGTTTTCGGAGGCGGGCGCGGCGACGGCGAGGAACGCAGTCACGAGCAGGCTGGTGGTGAGTGGAGCTTTCATCGGAATAGGAGGCTTGAGGTTCACTTGGCCGGCTTCTCCGGCGGGTGCGCTGCGCGCCACGCCTGCGCGCGGGCGTGGGCTTCGGTGCGGCCGAGGGTGGCCAGAAACTTCACGAAACGCGGATCGTCGCGGATCGCGTCATACTCCGGCGAGAAGAAGGTAATCGCGGCATGGCCGGTCTTCACTTCGCTTGTTTCCAGCGCGGAAAGGACTTCTTCGGTTCGCCCCAATTTGAGCAGGTAGGGCGCCCGATCCGCCAGACTTCTAGCCAGGGTCGGTGACTGGGCCAGGACTCTTTCCGCCTCGGCAATCCTCCCTCCGGCCAAAAGCGCATACATGCGCACGCCGTCTCGGCTGGCTCCGGCGTTGGCCGGGTCGTCCGCCAGGGTAATCGCCTGTTCGAACTGACCGAGATCGGCGAGGGTGCGCACCTTGCCCTGCAGCGCTTCGCGCTCGTTGCCGTTCACGCCGAGCGCACGCTGGTAAATCGTCAACGCATCGGCCACCCGCCCAGCGTAGCGCAGGGTTTCCGCGTGGTTGCTCAGGATTCGGGCCGAATACGGGTCGAGGTCCGCGGCGATCTGGATCTCGCGCAAAGCTTCATCCATGCGCCCTTCGTAGAGGTGAGTGCGCGACAGCCAGTGATGCGCCGAAGCATAATTGGGGTTCAGTGCGATGGCCGCACGCAACGCCTCCGCCGATTCGGCGAACTTCCACTGATCCATCCGCATGTTGCCCAGCGACGCGTGGGCCTCACCCAAGGTGGGATCAATGAGCAAGGCCTCCCGGACCTTTTCTTCGTTCACCGCGAAGAGCGGAGATGAGCGTTGATCGAAACGCCCTACCTTTCCCGCGTTGTAGGCCTGATACTGCCAGACGTCGGCCAAGGCGGCGTGAGCCCGGGCAAAACGAGGTTCGAGCTGTAGGCTGCGAGTGAGCAATTGCTCCGCGCGCGCATACTCAGCGGCTGTCCGCAGGTTCCAGGCCCGGCGCGCCTGAACGTAGAGTTCGAAGGCCTCGGGATCCACGGCAGTCTTCGAGGCCGCGGAACTCGCCCCCAGTTTGAGCGAAAGATTTTTTGCAATGAGCCCGGCGACTTCGTCGTGAAGGGCGAAGATGTTCTTCAGCTCGCGGTCGAGTTTGTCCGAGACCCACACTTGGAATCCGTCGGCTTGGATGAGCTTGGCGGTGATGCGCACTGTCGGGCCGTCTTGGATCACGGTGCCGTCGACGAGGTGGGTCACTCCGAGCTGCCGCGCGATTTCGGGAATGGGGACGGATTTGCCCTTGAAGGAAAACGCCGAGGCGCTGCCGACGACCTTCAGGCCCGGCACGCGCCCGAGCACATCCGTCACCGCCTCGCTCAGGCCATCAGAAAAGAACTCGCGCGCCGGATCGCCGCTAAGGTTTTTGAAGGCGAGCACGGCGACGGATTTGGCGGGAGACTCGGAGCGGATTGCGATCGAGACCGGGCCGCGCTTGGCGAGCTGGTCAAGTAGGTTGGCGAAGCCGGGTTCGTTGCGGACCGAGGTGAACAGAGAATCGCGCCGTAGCATCGCGAGCCAGTTGAGCGGATCGAAATCGGCGCGATCCGAATCCTCTGACTTCGAAATCGATGGCGAACGCAGCGCTGCCTGCAACTGAACCATCGCTTCACTCGGCTTCCCGAGGGTCACCGCCACTGCCGCACGCCGGAATCGCTGCCCCGCATCGTCGGCGGAAAACTGCACATAGAGTGCGAGTGTTTCCTCCGCGGAGGCGCGTTCTCCCAAGGCGGCTTGCACCCGGGCTTTCCACCAGAGGGCCCGGGTATCGTCGGGCTTTGCTCGCAACTGCTCGTTGAGTTTCACCAAGGCCATTTGCCATTTGGTCCGCGCGGCCTCGTTGCGGCCAGCGGCCGCGAGTGCCTCGCCTGCCACCCACGCCACCGGTTCTCCCAATGAAAGCAGTGTGTCGAAGAAATCAGGCGCGACGCCATCAAGCGTCGCGAGACATCGCTCGTAGTTTCCAAGCCAGAGGGACACGCGGCTAGCTATGTAGGCGCCCTCCTCGCGCAGCAGGAAGGCCCTCGGCATACGTTCCAGAGTCTGGGCGGCGCCCTTGAGATCATCGCGCACGACGGCTTGGACGTAGAGTTTGTAGACGGAAGCATACGCTTGCGGAAAAGCGTCGAGCATCTGGTCGAGGGCATCGGCCCAATCATTCATCCGTCCGGCGGCTCGATAGACCGAAAGTCGACCGTAGCTGGCTGCCAGCTGCGCGCCAGGCACTTTGGCCGCGCGTTCCACGAGCGCGAGGGCGTCGTCGAACCGACGCTTGGCGCGATAGGTCGAGGCCAAGGTAAGTAAGATGCGCTGGTCGTTTGGGACTTCCTGCAGGAGATCCCGCAGCATACGTTCGGCCTCAGCGACGTTGTCCGGTCTGCGCCGATAACAGTTCGCGAGCGCGAATCGGGCTTCTATCCCCTGTGGCGTAAGGCTGATCGCTCGCTGGGCTAGTTTCAGGGACTCGCTTGCGCGAGCGGCCATCGGCTCAAATCCGAAAATTGCCATGCCAAGTATCGCTTGCGCAGATGCCGCCCAAGCGTCCGCGTTTGCCGGTTCGAGCTTTGTGGCCTGGGCGCCGAGCTCCGCAGCCAACGCCCAGTCCTCCCTCGTTGCCTCGTTCTGTTTCGCGTAGATCGCCCAAATCTGGCTGATCATCTTTTGCACCTCGGTCGGCGGTGCAGCGGGGTTTTGCGGCGTGGGCCGGTATGGTTCAGTGCTGGCATTTTTTTCGGGTCGTAACGCAATGTAGAGTGCGCCGATGGCAACGAGCGCGGCTGCGGAGATCCATGCCGCCGCGGGGAAGCGACGGGGCTGATTCATGGGTAGGGACGTCCCCGCGGGACGTCCGGGATTATCGCTCGCAGCGGACGACGGACGCCTCGGAGAGGCGTCCCTACCTGCGCTGCCGAGCAGTGATTGCACCCGCGCGCAGAATTTCTCCGGGGCTTCGGCGCCGGGCAGGCGCGTCCATTGCACGGACTTGAATTCGGCGGGCACGCGAGCGTCGGCGTCGCGCGTCTCGTCGATCACGACGGGGAGCAGGAAAGCCGCGTCGTCCGCGATCGTGTGCGTGCGCTGCGCCGCGAGTTTCCACTCCAACCGGAAATATCCCTCCGTGCGCGCCTGCGTGGCCGCGGAAATGACCGGCACGAACAGCGCGCACTCGGCGATTTGCTTGCGGATCTTCGCGTCCCACGCGTCGCCGCCGACGAGTTCGTTTTGATCAAACCACACCTCGACACCGGCCGCGCGCAGCGCCGCGCAGAGGCGCAGGGCCGCCGCCGCGTCTTGCGACGCGTAGCTGAGGAAAACGGCTTTGCCCGGTTCACTCATGGCTTGGCCACCCCTTTCTCCGGCGGATGGGCCGCGCGCCACGCCTGCGCGCGGGCGTGGGCTTCGGTCAGACCAAGATCGGCGAGGAATCGAGCGAAGCGTGGCTCGCTGCGAATCGGGTCGTAGCGCCGGTCATAGAGCACATAGCCAAGGAAATTCACGTTCTGCCCCGGTGCGTCCAAGGCGGCGATCGCCTCGTCGCGCTTACCAAAGGCCAAAAGCAAGGCGCTGCGAGGGAGCCTGCCCCAGGCCGGAAGCTGCGCCATCATGGTCGTCGCTTCGGCCGTCGCTCCGGCGCCGGCGAGAATAAATACGGCGGGAAACAGGTTGTTGGGATCCGTGGGACCGGTCGCCACCAACTGGCGCGCCACCGCCGCCGCCTCCGGCAATAGACCGCGGTTGAGCAACGCTTGCGCCTTGTGCATGAGCACCGAGCGCGCGTCCGGCTGGAGGGCGAGGGCCCGTTCGGCCAACGCGAGCGCCTCGGTCTCGCGTCCGACCTCGACGAGGCGACCGCAGTAGTTCGCGAGCACGACCGGAGACAGGGGATCGATTTCCGTGGCGAGGCGCAACTCGGCCAAGGCCTCATCCGTCCGCCCCTGTGACTGCATGACGCGGCCCAGCCAGGAGTGGGCCGTGGCGTAATTGGGGTTGAGCGCCACGGCACTCCGCAGTTCGCGCTCGGCGGTGGTGAAGTCCCAATCATACCAAGCAACAGCCCCCAATGAGGCCCGCGCCTCGGCTGAATAGGGATCGAGCCGCAGCGCGTGCTCGATCTTCGCCATGACGCGCGCTTTCTCCGGCGATCGACGATGTTCGAAGGTGCCAAAGGCACCGGCCTGCCCACTGCGAGAAATCCAGACATCGGCCAACGCTGCGTGAGCTTGAGCGTAGTCAGGCTCGAGCTTGAGAGCGCGATCCAGCAGGCCCTCGGCCCTGGCGAGCCCTTCCGTATTACGCAGATTCCAAGCCTGCCGGGCCTGCATGTAGAGTTGATAAGCCTCCGGATTTATCTCCCGCTGTGACCGTCCGGTCGCGACGCCGAGTTTTAGCGAGAGATTTTTCGCGATGAGGCCGGCGACTTCATCGTGCAGGGCGAAGATGTTCTTCAGCTCGCGGTCGAGTTTGTCGGAGACCCACACCTGAAATCCGTCGGCTTTGATGAGCTTGGCGGTGATGCGCACGGTCGCGCCATCCTGCAGCACCGTGCCCTCGACGAGGTGGGTCACGCCGAGCTGGCGCGCGATTTCGGGAATGGGGACGGATTTGCCCTTGAAGGAAAACGCCGAGGCGCTGCCGACGACCTTTAGGCCCGGGACGCGCCCGAGCACGTCGGTCACCGCCTCGCTCAGCCCATCGGAGAAAAACTCGCGCGCCGGATCGCCGCTGAGGTTTTTGAAGGCGAGGACGGCGACGGATTTCTCGGCGGCCTGCGCCGCCACTGCGGCTGCTGGCGTGGGCACCGTTTTCGCTGCGCCCGCGGGCAAACGCGCATTTGCGACAAGCTCCTCAGCCCGCCGGTTGATTTCCCGGAACCTGGGTAGTTCGCGGTAGCGGTCGAAACAGTCCGTGAGTAGGTAAGCCGAAGCCATGGCTGGCCCAGCGTCCTTGGCGGAAAAGATTCTGTCAAAAAAAGCCCAGACCAGTTCTTCCTGGCCCAATTCGGCGTAGAGATAGACCGTAATTGTGGTGGGCCGCCCAACCGGTCTGCGTATCAACTGCTCGAAGAGGCGCAGACTGTCCAGCGCCTCGGCCTCACGTCCGAGCACGGCCAGCAACCAGGCGCGATCAAGCACATCGCCCGGTTCCGTTTGACCCGAGGCGAGGCGTTTATCCACCGTCCGCAATGCGCCCTGCCATTCGACCACGGCCGCCTCGCGCCGACCCGCGACGCGATGGGCCAGGCCGAGATACATGGCCTTCGGGCCCTTTATGAATCCGGCCTCAATATACTCCTGCGGCAGGTTCTCGAGCGCGCGCGCCGCCTGGTCGCCGTCGCGGAGACTCCAATGGACCATGAACAGCTCCCCCGCGAGCCGGCTGTCGGTTTTCAATTGTGCGGGCAACGCCGCCAAAGCGCGGCGCAATTCCTCCCGATCCGCCAGCGTCGACAGGACGTCGAGCCGCCGGCCCTGCGCGACGGCGAAAAGCGGCTCGAGCGCAATCGCGCGGGCATATTCGGCGGCCGCTTCCGGAAAGCGCTGCTCCGGAAATCGATGGCTCGTCCCCTTCCAATAATGAGCTTGGGCGGCGAATCCGGGCATGGCCAGCAGCCGCTCAAAAAGGGGCGCGGCCCCAGCGGTGTCCTTTGCCAACACCAGTAGTTTGATTTGCAGCAACAGGGCCATCCCGCTGGCGTTAGGTCGGGCGGCGAGTTCCTGCGCGATGCGGCCCGCCTCCGGCTCCGTGTCGCGACTCAGGCTCAGGCTGGTGGCGAGCGCGAGTTTCGCCGTGGCGGAAGCGGGGTCGAGTTTCACCGCGCGCTGCGCCGCCGTGAGCACATCAGCGCGGCGGGCATCGGTGCGATCGAAACCATTGTCGAAGATCTGGGCCGAAGCCAGCGCCCGCGCGGCCCACGCCTCGGCGTTGAACGGCTCCAACTCGGTGGCCTCCCGCGCGAATCGCTCGGCTAGCTTCAGCTCCTCTTCATTCGCGATCAGGCCGGTCTCGTAAATCGCCCGCGCCCGCGCCACCAGGCCTGCGGCCTTGGAGTCGGGAGTCGCGGGAGCCGCAGGCTGGACAGAAAGCGATGGACGGCCCGGCGCCTTCCACGGCTGCCAGATCGCAAGCGCCACGATGGCCGCGCCGCCGATGAGCGCGGGAAGCAGCCAGGGACGTGCTGGCTTGGGTGGTCGGGACGTCTCTCCGAGACGTCCGGAATTTTCGCTCGCATCGGACGACGGACGCCTCGGAGAGGCGTCCCTACCTGCGCTGCCGAGCAGCGTTTGCACGCGGGCGCAGAATTTTTCCGGGGCTTCGGCGCCGGGCAGGCGCGTCCATTGCACGTCGCGGAATTCGTCGGGCACGTGGGCCTCGGCGTCACGCGTGGCGTCGATCACGACCGGGAGGAGAAATGCCTTCGCGGTCGCCATCGCGTGCGTGCGGCGGGCGGCGAGTTTCCACTCGATCCGGAAATAGCCTTCGAGGCGCGCCTGCGTGTTGGCTGAGATCAGGGGCAGGAACAGCGCGCACTCGGCGATTTGTTTGCGGATCTTTGCATCCCACGCATCGCCGCCGACGAGTTCGTTTTGATCAAACCACACCTCGACACCGGCAGCCCGCAGCGCCGCGCAGAGGCGCAGGGC
Source organism: Opitutus sp. GAS368 (assembly GCA_943372705.1). Lineage (GTDB taxonomy): Bacteria > Verrucomicrobiota > Verrucomicrobiia > Opitutales > Opitutaceae > GAS368. The sequence continues at coordinate 23,305 of CALRZR010000067.1, forward strand.
CGCCTCCGCGTCTTGCGACGCGTAGCTCAGGAAGACGGCACCGGGGACAGGTTGCGACGATGACTCGTGGGACACGGGTGGTGGGAAGGGCGCGGGCGAAAATTGCGGCGGTGGGCTAGCGTGACGAGGAGAAAGCAGGGGAACGGGCACCAAGGTGACTCCCCAAAAATGGGGTCCAAGCGATCGGTCTCGTTGGTCGTTCTCATCAGCGTTCGCTCGTCGGCAGGGTCCTGACGAACGAGAAAGAGAACGAAGAAAGAGAACGAAACGGACTGGGGCACAAACCCAGCGTTACGTGGAGAGCGGCCTAGCGTTTTGGCGCGGTGAGGATCGCGATGAGGTAGTCCTGCGTGGTGGCGTGTTTCACGCCGGGGGCGCCGGGGTAGACGAGTTCGCAGGCGACGCCATTGGCGAGGCAGTGCTCTTGGAGTCTTACGCCGAAGTTGGAGGTGTGCGTCGGATCTTTGGCGGGTTGGCCGAGGGCGGGTGCGACCGAGTAGAAGAGGTGGACGGGCGGGTCGTCGCGCGTGACGAGCGCGTAGGGCGAATACTCGGCGATCCACGGCAGAATCGTGGCGCGCTGGGCGAGGAAGTTGTCGAATTTGCCGAGGTCGAAGGCGTGGCCGCCGTAGGTGCTGTTGGGGGTCCAGTCCTTCATCTGCTGCGGGTCGAGCGTGGTCTGCGCGCCGTTGACGGCGGCGGCGAGCAGGCGGGTGGATTCGCGGGCGACGGGATCGGCACTGGCGGGATCGGCCAGGTCGTCGTGGAACGCGAGCCAGAGGGCGGTGCAGGCGCCGGCGGAACCGCCGCTCGCGGCGATGCGCGTCTTGTCGAGATTCCAAGCGGCGGCCTGGCTGCGGATGAACTGGAGCGCGCGCGCGGCGTCGTGAAGCGGACCCTTCACGGGTGGCACGACATTGTCGGCGGTGGCCTCGGCGATGAAACGATACTCGACGGACGCGACGGAGATGCCGCGCTTCAGCATTTCCGGCAGCATCGCGGAGAGACCGCTGAGGCGTCCGCCGTTTTGCCAACCGCCGCCGTGAATGAAGAGCAGGAGAGGGGTGGGCGCGGCCGATTCGGCCTTCCAGAAATGGATGAGCTGCTTCGGATGCGGGCCGTAGGCGACATCGTAGAGCGTGGGGTTGGGCAGCGGTGGCGTGGCGAGTTCGCGTTTCGCTTCGTCGGGCGGGATGTCGCGCACGTAGAGGGCGCGCCAGCGGATCTCGCCGCCGTGAGTCTGGAGCATGAACGGCCCACGCGCGGGAAACGGTTTTCCTTTTTCCCAGTAGTTTTCCATCGGTGCACCCTCGACGACGAGGCGGGTGTTGAGCGTGACCCACACGCGCGCGCCAATCTGGCGGATGCGGAGGGTGTTCCACTGGCCGAACGGTTTGTCGGCGGCCATGATGGGGTCGCGGCCGAGGGTTTTCGGCGTGTTGTTGAAGAGTCCGCCGGAGCCGAGGTGCGGACGGCGGTCGGGTTTCTTTGGATCGAAGATTTGGTTTTTGTCCCAGATCTGCACCTGCGGCTGGCCACGGAGGTAGATGCCGCTGTCGGCTTTCGGCACGGTCTTGTATTCGATGAGCAGCTCGTAGTCGCCGAACGATTCGTCGGTCGTCGCGTAGGGGCCGGTGCCGGGATTGACGAGTTCGCCGTTTTCGACGCGCCAATGTTGGGCGAACTCGGCGCGCATCTGGGCGAGCTTGGCGTCGCGTTTTTCACCGGTGAGTTTGGCGACATCGTGCGGGTTGAGGCCGTGCCAGCCGGTGAGATCTTGGCCGTTGAAGAGGGCGCGGAAACCCGCGGGCGGTTTGGGCTCGGCGGCGCGGAGGGCGGTAAGCGTGGCGACGGCGATGAGCGCGAAGGCGAGGCGGGTGGTGAGGCGGAGCGCGGAAGGGGACGAGGGAAGGGCGAGTTTCATAGGTGGGAGGGCGCGCCGACGGAAGGCGCGCAGGGAAAGCGGGGCGGTGAGATTCGCTCGTAAGGGACCGGCGCAGTCAAGCGGGGTGCAAGCGGAGCAGCGCGTCGATTTGCGCGGAGCGGCGGGCGTGGTCGGCGGTGGCGGCGGGCGAGGCGAGATCGAGGTCGAACGTCGGGATCATCGCTTGCATGCGGGCGTGACCTTCGGGGGTGCGGAGTTTTTCCGGGAAACAGGTTTGGATGATTTGCAACGCGATGTTGGCCGAGACGGAGGCGCCGGGCGAGGCACCGAGGAGAGCGGCGAGGGAGCCGTCGGGAGCGGTGACGACTTCGGTGCCGAAGGAGAGCCGGCCGGCGTCGGATTTTTTCAGGGCCTGCACGCGGATGCCGGCATCGACGAGGTGCCAATCGGCGGAATCGGCCTCGGGGTAGAAGACGCGGAGGGCGCGGAGGCGCGACTCCATGCGCTGGGTGGCTTCGCGCACGAGGAAGCGGACGAGGACGCGGTTGTGCAGGCCGGTGCGGAGAAGCGTGGGGAGATTGTCGTGGCGCAGGGAGGCCGGCAGGTCGGTGAGGCGGCCGGTGCGGTGGAGGAATTTGGTGGTCCACGTGGCGAAAGGACCGAAGAGGAGCACGCGTTTCCCGTGGAGATGGCGGACGTCGAGGTGCGGGCCGCCGAGGGCGCCGGAGTCGGGCGGGGGCGGACCGTAGACTTTGGCGAAGTGGCGGACGACGACGGTGGGGTTTTCGCAGACGAGCCATTGGCCGGCGATGGGGAAGGCTCCGAGACCGTGCGCGACGGGGAGGCCGGACGATTGGAGGAGGGGAAGTGTGCCGCCGCCGGCGCCGATGAAAACGAAGCGCGCGCGGGCGGGACGGCATTCGCCCGAGGCGGAGTCGCGCACCGTGAATTCCCAGTCGGCGGCGGCGCGGCGCAGGTGCGTGACGCGATGGCCGGTGACGACGCGGCAGTTTTCCTGAGCGCCGAGCCATGCGAGGAGTTGGCGAGAGAGCTCGCCGAAATTCACGTCGGTGCCGGCGTCGATTTTGGTGGCGGCGATGGGTGCGTCGTCGGTGCGGCCGTCGACGAGGAGCGGCGCCCAACGGCGAATGACATCGCGGTCGGCGCTGAACTCCATCGCGCGAAAGAACGGATGCGCAGCGAGCGCGGCGTGGCGGGCCCGTAGAAAAGCGATCTGGGCGGCGCCGCGAACAAAACTGAGATGCGGCACGGCGCGGATGAATTCGGCGGGGCGTGGGGCGAGACCGTGGGCGACGGCATAGCTCCAGAATTGGCGCGATTGCTCGAAGCGCGCGAAAATCTCGACGGCTTTGGAGACATCAACGGGCGCGCCGGGGATGGCGGGCGGTGGCGTGTAGTTGAGTTCGCAGAGACCGGCGTGGCCGGTGCCGGCGTTGTTCCAGCCGTCGGAGCTTTCGGCGGCGAGTTCGTCGGCCGCTTCGTAGACGTGAATCGAGAGACGCGGGTCGAGCCGCTTGAGCATCGGGCCGAGATGCGCGGACATGATGCCGCCGCCGATGAGAAGGACGTCGGGGGATTCGGCGGGCGGCATGTCGGCAGGCAAACGCAGGACGGCGCGGGCGGCCTAGCGTGCGGCGGGCGTGTGTCCGGTGATTTCGGAGAGGAGGCGGAAGAAGCCGGCTTTGCGCGGGGAGCTGAGCGTCCAATCGGCGGGGATACTCTGGTAGCCGGCGGAAAAACCTTCGCCCTTCATGCGGAAATCGAAGTAACCCCAGCCCGCGTAGGCGCCGACGGCCGCGGTGAAATTGTTGACGGGCACCTCGAAGTTGAAGTGGTCGTCTTCGTTGAAAAAGATCGGCTTGGGGGTGTAGCCGGCGACTTTGCGGGTGAGCTGCACCAGCTCGGTGATGCGCTTCGGGTCGCTGACGCCGTTGCCGTGGAGGAGCAGAAAATCGGCGGAGCGCACGACGTTTTCGGCGGGGACGGTGTTGCCGCCGTAAGACGTGCTGACGAGGAGGCGGTGGCCGGAGGGGGAACGGGCGGCCTTCACGCGCTCGATGAGCTCGTGGACGCGGGCGGGCTGGAGGATCGGGTGATCGTAGCGGACATTGCACTCGTTGTTCACCTCGATGAGGACGTTCCGCCAACCGTGATCGAGGACCCAGCGGGTGGCGTGGTCGACGGCGCGGGTGACGGCGGTCTCGTCGGTGATACGTTCATCCTGGCCGAAATAAAAATAGCCGAGCACGACGACCATGCCGAGGTCGTCGGCGAAGTTGATGATGCGTTCCAGGCGCGCGAGGTAGGCGGGCTGCAGCGTGCCATCGGGCCGGATGGCAGAATTGATCCACGGCTGCTTGGCGGAGTAGCCCTCGGGAGAGCCTCCCTGGAGATTGATCGTGAAGGCGAGCAAACCGTGCGCGCGCCAGACCGGCATCGCGGCGAGGAACTCGCGGGTGTTGCGCTCGGCGTCCCACTTGCCGGTGTCGGGATAGGCCCAGCGGGAGATCGTCTCGGGATTCTGGTCGTCGAAGATGCCCTGCACCATGCGTGAATTCATGAGCAGGCCCTCGATGTTTTTGCCGTTCCACGTGCGACCGGCGTAGGTGGGGCGACCATTGATGTGAAATTTTTCGCCTTCGATCGTGACGACCGTTTTTGGGGTTGGTTCGGCGGCGGCGGTAGAGCGGGGGGCGGTGAGAACGGCACCGAGCAACAGCAGGCGGAGTAGGATTTTCATGGGAGGGGTGGTTGGAAATTGCGGAGTGGAATGAGGTGGCCGTAAGCGGCTACGGGAGCGAAAGCGGCTGGGAGAAGGCGCCGTTGCCGGCGATGTCCCACACGGCGAGACGAGCCCAACGCAGGCCAGGGGCGTCGGGCAGTGTGGCCTCGAATGCGCGGTGTCCGAAGGCACGCGTGTCGGAAAGATCAATACGGCGGCGATGGGTGGTGTGGCCGTCGCCGGCGACGATTTCGGCGAAGGCAAGCGGGAGCGTCCAGGAGAGCTGCGCCGTGAGGCGGGGAGCGGTGCCGGGGCGGCGGACGAGCGCGGTGTCGGCGGCGAGCACCTCGCCGGTGGTGACAAAATATTCGCCGCGACGGAGGACATCGAGGACGGGTTGCCAACTGTCGGCGAAGCGCGGGAGACGGTCGAGTTTGAGGTAGTTGACGTTGAGGTGGCCGTAGAGTTCGGAATGCGGCTCGATTTTGAAAACGTCGACCTCGCCGAGGGCGCGTTTGTCGGCGCCCCAGTTGTTCATGTCGTCGAGGAGGTCCAGCACGCGCCAGCCGAGGGTGTCGCGGGAGTAGTCGGCGGGCATGGCTTTCCAGGCCGCGCCGAGAAAATGCGGTGACTTGAAAAACTCGGTTTCGCGATAGCCGTCGGGAAATGGGATCGAGCCCTTGATGCGTGCGTGGGCGGTCCACATGAGGCCGCGCTCGCGTTGCATGAGCGTGAGGACGTCGGCGGGGCTGCCCACATGGTAGACGGTTTCGCCGGCCGGAGTGGTTTCCACAAACGGTTTCTCGGCGGGGCGATTCAGCACCCACAGGACGGGCTTGGGGAAGAAACTGATCCAGTGGCCGCCGAGGTGGACGTTGGGCTCTTCGCCGGGCAGGAGGAGAAATTTTTCGTCGGACAAGCGCTCGCACTCCGCGTGCATGAGGCGGAGTTGGGCGAGGCGGGGCTCGGTCGCGAGGCGCGGGGTCTGGCCGTTGTGGAATTCGGCGAGATGCACGATGTCGATGCCGGCGGAGCGGAAGGCGCGGACGAAGCCGGGAACACGCAGGCTCTCGGGAAGGCCGTTGTCACCGTCGGCGCGACGGCGGGCCAAAAGGTCGAGCGTGTGCTCGACATGGTAGTGACTGGAAAACGTGCGGTAACCGGGAAGCGGCGCGAAGCGGTCGCCGCGCGTGTAGGCGACGACGGATGCAAGTTCCTCCGCGCCGGACGCGGGCCCGAAACGGTAGAAGACGGGGAGACGCTGCTCGGTGCCCGGGGGCGCATTCACCCACGGGACGTAGCGATTGTCGCCGGTGGGCGGTTGGCGGACGCCGACGCCGTCACCAGGGGCGGATGAATCGTAGTGACGGCCGAGCCAGTTGAAACCGTAGTTGTCGGCGAAATCCAACGGGTAGAGGTAGCGGTGGGGCGGAGGAAAAACCGCGACGCTGCCGGCGGGAAATTCGAGGGCGGCGGTGCGGAAACGAGCAGCGCGGACCCCGGCGGGTGTATCGGCCGGGGCGGATTGTTCGCCGGTGCGCGGATCGACCCAAACATAACGGCTGGCGCGACCGAAAGGCGCGACGAGGCCGGCATCGTAGAGAATCGCGCGGTGGTTTTCGGAGGTGGACAGCACGGCCTCGGCGAGAACGAGCGGGCTGCCGGAGAAGATCGTGAGTTCGAAACGGCCGGCGAACGAACCGGCGGTGAGACCCGCGATGGTGATGCGCGCGCGGGTAGCGGTGGAGGTGACCGTGACCGAGGCCGGGGCGAGACTGGCGGGGAACCGCTGCGACGGACGCGTGTGGACCTTGTCGAAGAAGACCATCCAGCCATTGCGGGTGAGATCGCGTTGCCCGACGGTGAGGACGGTGAGGGGAGTGAGGTTTTCCGCGATGGTGACGGACGGAGCGGACGGAGCGGTCTGCCACGCGAGGCGTTCGAAGAGGGCGCGGTTTTTGGCGAGGTTCAGCGTGAGCGAGGCCCGCGGGCCCGCGGCGGATTCGGTAGCGGGCCACTCAAG
>CALRZR010000068.1:0-29824 GCA_943372705.1 Opitutus sp. GAS368
CCCAACCCACCCGCCGCGTGCTTTCGGGCATCGAAAAATTTGCCGACGAGCCCGGTCCGCTCCACGACCTCATTTTTCGGCGCGGTCTCGGCGAACTCACCGGCCAGCTCCTCGGCGCGCCCGCCGTCCTCTTCAAAGAAAAGATCAACTTCAAAGTCCCCGGCGGCCAGGGCTTCGCGCCGCATCAGGACATCCAGCCTGGCTGGGATGATTATGCGCCCTACTTCATTTCCGTGCTCGTCACCATCGATCCCAGCACGGTCGCCAACGGCTGCCTCGAACTCGCCTCCGGCCACCATAAACGCGGCTGGATTGGCGAGCGCCTGAAACCGCTCACGCCCGAGCAGCTCCGCGGTGTCGTCTTCGAAAAATTTCCCACCGCTCCCGGCGACGTCGTGTTTTTCGACTGCTTCACGCCGCATCAATCCGCGCCGAACCTCACGGACCGCGCCCGGCGCAATCTCTACCTCACTTTCAATCGCGCCGATCAGGGCGATTTCCGCGCGCGCTACTTCGCCGACAAACGCGCCGCCTTTCCGCCGGACTTTGAGCGCGCGCCCGGCGCCAGCTACGCCTACAAAGTCTGAGCGCGCCGCGCCGCGCGCCACTCCATCGCGGCAAACACCGCGGCGGCGAACAGCATCCCCACCAGCCCGTCCACGAGGTAGTGGTGGTTCAGGTAGACCGACGCAAACGTCACGACGGCCCAGAGCGTCGTGACCGCGCCCCGCAGCGAACGCCACCGCCACGCAAACAACACCGCGAGAAAAGTCTGGCCCACGTGCAGCGACGGAATCGCGCCGAACACGTTTGCGTTGCGCCCGTAGTAGGTCGCGAAAACGTTCACCCCGAGCGCCGTGTCGAACCGCGCCGCGCCCGCCGCTTCCGGCGCCGCGCCCAGCACCGCCGGACCGAGTCCGTAGTGGTCAACATACCACGGCGGCGCCGCCGGATAGAGCAGATACGTCGCGTAGCCCGCCAGGTTCAGCCACAGCATCGCCCACATCGCATCGCCCGCGCGCGGGATTTTTTGGCCAAACCGCCACCACGCCGCCGCCGCGAGGAAGCCCGGCACAAACGCCAGATAGGCCGCGCCGCAGATCACATCGAGCACCGGGTGCGTGTGCCGTTGCCACCACGCCGCCGGCGTTTCCGTTGCGCCGTTCGCGCCCGCGATCCCAAACCACGCCAGCTCCCACGCGTGCGGCTCCGCCACCCGCACGCGCGCCCGCACCGCCGCCGCCCAGTGGCGTTGCGAATCGTAGACGGTGACCATCAGCAGCAGCGGTAGAAAAAAAAGTCCGACCGCGCGCGCCGCCGCGAGCAACGCGCCGCCGCGCCGTTTTCCGCCGGCCTGGGATTCCGCGCTCATGCGAGAGCCTTTTCGTAGAGGCGCAGCGTTTGCACGCGCCGCCCGCCGAGGCGCTCGATCAGCGCGAGCGTCTCGTGGTTGTCCTCCAGAATCCACGAAAACTCCATTTCCCGCAGCGCGACCGAGTCGTGCAGCAGCGCGTGGTAGCGGCGCATAAACAGCACGGGCAGCCCGAGCCGCCGCGCGGAGGTGCGCACCCCGAGGAGAAAGAGCCGCAGCGTCGTCGTCCGCTTGCGGTCGCGCAGCAGCCGCCACCAACCCCACGGAAACATCCGGCCGTCGATCCGCCGGATGATTTCGTTCACGTTGGGAATCGCCACGGCCATCGCCAGCGGTTCGCCGTCGCGCTCCGCGATCTGGATCAGCTCCGGGTCGATAAACAGGCGGTATTGCGACGCGTATTTTAAAAACTCCGCCTGCGTGATCGGCTGCGCGCCCCAGTTTTCTTTCCAGGCTTCCGCAAAGATGGCCGCCATTTTGGCCGCCTCGTTCGGCAGGTCGCGCATGTTGAGCGCCCGCACGGTCACGCCCGGGGCCAGCCGGTCCACCAGCGCGCACATCCGCTTCAGCTCGGTGTCTTTCCACGTGTCGCGGTGGATGCGCCATACGAGCAGATCCTTTGCTTTCGCGTAGCCGGCCGCCTCCACCAGCGCGCGATAATACGGCGGCGTATAGCCCATGCCCGCCATCGGCGCGTGCTCGAAACCGTCAAGCAACACGCCGGCCTCGTCCTGAATGCTGAAATTCGCCGGCCCGCGCGCCACCGTCAGCCCGCGCGCGCGCAACCACGCCTCGGCCGCCGCGAGCAGCGCCGCCGCCGTCGCTGCATCGTTTTCGCACTCGAAGAAACCAAAAAATCCCGCGCCGTCTCCGTGCGCCGCGAGATGGCGGGTGTTGTGCAGCGCCGCGATGCGCCCCACCGGCTCCGCACCGCGATACGCGAGGAAAAACTCGCCCGCCGAGTGTTTGAAAAAATCACCGCGCGCCGGATCGAGCTGCGGCCGCTGATCGAAGAGCAACGGCGGCACCCACGCCGCGTTTCCGCGGTAGAACTGCCACGGCAGCCGCAGAAACCGCTCCCGCTCGCGCCGGGTGCGCACGGGCTCGATCCGCACCGCCGCGCTCACGTCTCGGTCTCCCCGCACACGTGCCGCCCGCGATGCCGGCGGCGATCCGCGACGAAGCCCGGCGCCCCCGGCAAGCGGGCGTCCTGGCCGATGATCGCGAAGGCTGAGTCCATGGATAAAAAATGCCGGCCACCCGGGCCGACGCGCAAAGTGGCGGCAACCTACTGCGGCGAAAAAACGGCGCGAGTTGATTTTGCACCGCGGCGCTCCCGGGCCGCGGCGGATTATTTTACCGGTTGAAAACCCCGGGGGCGCGTGCGGCTCTTGTGGCGCACTTCATGGAACTCCGCGCTCAACACGTGCTCATCACCGGCGGCTCCAGCGGCATCGGCCTGGCGCTGGCCCGGCAGGCCGCCGCGGCCGGTGCGCGCGTGAGTCTCGTGGCCCGCGATGCCGCCAAACTCGCGGCCGCCCGCACGGCCGTCGGCGGCGCGACGTTTACCGCGGCGGCCGATGTCGCCGTCGAGGCCGAGCTCCTCGCTGCGCTCGCCGCCGCCGAGCGTGCGCACGGTCCCGTGGATGTGCTGATCGCGTCCGCCGGCGTGGCGCGGCCGGGCTATTTTGAGGAGGTGCCGGTCGCGGTGTTCGAGCGCACGATGGCCGTGAATTATTTCGGCACACTCTACGCGCTGAAAGCCGTCGTGCCTGCGATGCGTGCGCGCGGCCGCGGCTCCGTCGTGCTCGTCTCGTCGGGCGCGGGGCTGCATGGATTTTTCGGTTACACGCCGTATGCGCCCTCGAAGTTTGCCCTGCGTGGACTCGCCGAGGCCCTGCGCGCGGAGATGAACGGCACCGGCGTGCACGTGATGATCGTCTATCCGCCGGACACGGAGACGCCGCAGCTCGCCGAAGAGAACCGCACCAAGCCCGTCGAGACGCGGGCCATTACGGCCGGCGGCGGCCTGTGGACGGCCGACGCCGTCGCGCGCCTCACGCTCGCCGGTCTGGCGCGTCGCCGTTTCGCGGTTACGCCCGGCTGGCAGGTCACGGCCCTCGCATGGCTCCACAGTATTTTGGCGCCCGTGTTGTATTGGAGTTTCGACCGCACCGCGCGGCAGGCGCGGGCCAAAGCGCGCGACGGCGCGAAGGGCGCATGAGCCGTGTCGATGCGTGGTCCGGTGCGGCGTTGCCGGTGGTGGTGCTCGCGCTGTTGGCCGCGGCCGCCGCGCGCGGTGCGCCCGCGGAGCACGCGCGCGTCACGCGCGAGGGCGGCACGGTTTTCCTCGGCGAACGCCTCATGCAGCGCGCCTACACGTGGATCGATGCGCTCGCCGCCGCGTGCGTGCGGCTGGGTCTGCGCGCCGATACCGTCACGTGGTTGTCGCTAACTGCCGGCCTTGTCGCCGGCGTGCTCGCCGCGCGCGGTTGGCTCGGCGGCGCGGCGTGGGCGCTCGCGTTGAGCGGCCTCGGCGACGGCCTCGATGGCGCCATCGCGCGGCGCACGCACACCGCGTCCGCCGCCGGCGCCGTGCTCGATTCCGCGTTGGACCGCTACGTGGAGTTCTTCTTCTGCGCCGGCCTGCTCGTGCATTTCGCCGGCCACACGCTCTGGCAACTCCTGGTGCTCGTCGCGCTCTTCGGCGGATTCATGGTGACATATTCCACCGCTAAAGCCGAAGCGCTCGCGATCAAGCCCCCGCGCGGCTGGATGAAGCGCCCCGAACGCCTCGTGTGGTTTGCCGGAGGCGCCGCGCTCGCCGCCGCCGGCCGCCTCGTCGGCTGGCCGTCGCACTACGCGCTGCTCGCCACCCTCGCCGTGATCGCCGTCTTCGCCCACCTCTCCGCCGCCCTCCGCCTCCGCGCCCTCGTCGCCGCGACGCGCTGACTGCGCCATCGGGTTTCGCGGGTTTATTTTTCTGACCCCATTTTTCAGACAAAAATAATCTTACCTCGTCAGCGATACCAACTGCACGTGCTGCCGGGCCAAATTTATCCAATGCAGCGTGCGCAACGGGCTGAGACGAAGCAGGGCGCGCAATTGCCGCTCGTGGTCCGCCAGACCGTCCGAGAGTCCGGTCACCCGGAAGGCGGTCTCCGCATTGATCAGTTGAAAACTCTGCGTGCCCAAGCCCACCTCGCCTCGGGTCAACGGCACCCGTTGCACTACCTGTTCCTCGCCTCCGGCAAAATGCACCAATGCCTCTGTATACAGCGCCAGGTCGAGCCGACAGCCCCAGTCCGCCAGCAATCCCAGCAGGGTTTGCCGGAACGAGCGGTCGGTTTGATCCCGCTCCCGCCACGCGTCGCTCTCCACGGTGAACTGACCTCGCTCCGACGGCGTGATCGCTGCGTTAACGAACCTGGACTCCACTTTAGCCGGTCGAAAATTCACGAGCTTACCGTGATTCACGCCACACAGGAAAAGATAGTTGAGCAATTGGGCCTCGTGGGCGCCGACCAAGCCGGCGGCAATTTTTAGCTCATAAATTCCCACGTCGGCTACAACGAGATCCAATAAATAGGTTTTGGAGAACGTGCGGTGCGCGACGGTGATCGGCACCTCTGTCGCTGTCGCGAGCCCCTCCGCAGGAAGGCGCGCAGCCAAGTCGTGTTGGTAGACGCTCTTCTCGCAAAGTCGGCCCAACTCATTCTGACACTCGAACGCCCTCCGCATGACACTATAATCCAATTGCGCGAATTCCTCTTGGTCGATCGGACGCAGTGAAGATGGACCGTTGATGGGCATCGTCGGAGGGGAGTCAAAAAAATGGGGTCAGAAAAATTGTCCGTTCACTGCCAGGTGCAGGTGTTTCACGCGTTTCAATTGATTGACACCCAAGTCCGGCTAGGGGAGCACCCGGCCGAATGCTCAGAGCCAGCCGCTCAGTTTTTGGTCGAGCGTCGCGAGCTGCCCGTGGAGGTCGTTGATGATTTTCTCACCGGGGCGGGCGGCGGGGCCTTTGAAGTAGCCCCCGAGCCACGACTGGATGCCGTGTTCACCGCGGCGCGCAGCGAGGTCGATGAAGAGCCCCAGATCGAGCACGAGCGGCGCGGCGAGGATCGAGTCGCGGCACTGGAAATTGATTTTCAGCTCCATCTCGTAGCCGAGCCAACCGAAGAGCTGGATCGCGTCCCACGCCTCCTTGTTGTCTCCCTTCGGCGGGAAATAGTTGATGTGCACCTGATGCACCAGGTCGCGGTAGAGTTCGGGCTGCGCCTCGGCGTCGAGGATGTCGCCGAGCACGCCGCCCTTCGTGATTTCCTTCGCGCGGAAATTCTCCGGCGCGTCGAGCACGAGCCCATCGCGGTTGCCGAGGATGTTGGTGCTATACCAGCCGCGCACGCCGAGGAGGCGTCGGCCGAGACCGGCGCCGATCACCGTCTTCATCAACGTCTGGCCGCTTTTGAGATCCGAGCCCGCGAGCGGCACGCGGCGTTTGGCCGCCTGCGCCTGCAGCGCCGGGACTTCAAGGACGAGATTCGGCGTGCAGTTCACCACCGGATAACCGGCCTCGATCGCCGCCCACGCGTAGATTTGCGACGGGGAGATTTCGGGATCGTTCGCGCGGAGCCCCGCGAGAAACGTCTCCGGTGTCGCGTGCACGGGTGCCGCCGGACGCCAGGCCTCGGTCGAGAGCGTGAGCAGCACCACGCCGCGGGCACACTGCTGCGCGGCGAAAAATTCGCGAAACGTCCGCGTCATCGCTTCCGCCTGTGCAAATTTGTTTTTCTCCGGAATGGCGCGCATCGCATCGAGCGTGCGCACGTAGGTCGCGTCGTGGATGCCGGGACCGGCGGTGATGCCCGCGAGAAAATCCGTGACGAGCGCCACGTCGTCCTTGCTGAGCACGCCGGCCGTGCGGGCGGCGGTGAGGGCGTTGGTCTCGATCAGGTCGACCCCGCCGAAACAAATCTCCGGCAGCGGCGTGAGTCCGAGCGCTTCGGAGACGCGTCGCCGCGATCCGTCCGGTGTCACGATCCAGCCGAGCTGCGTGGTGGACCCCACGGCGGCGCGTTGCCCGCGGCGGATCAATTCCACGCCCGCCATCAGCGTGGACGCGACGGCGCCGATGCCAACGTGGAAGAGACCGAGACGCCCGGAGGCGGGAAGGTAAGTCATGCCGCGACACTCGAACAACCGCTTCTCGCTCTTTCAAATATGGATTTGCGGGACTTCGCGCTGCCGGAAAACTCGCTGCGATGCCGCCACCGCCGTCTCCCCCTCCGCATTTTCCGGGGCGGAGTGCGGAATGGCGCCGGCAACTCCGTTTGCTCGGCCGGCATCTGCGCTACGGCCGCGCGTCGTTTGCGGGGGCCGCGAGCGCGGCCAAAGCCCGCGTGCTCACCGAGCTCTTTCGCACCGTCAACACCCACCTGCGCGCGCTCGGCGTCGACTACGCACTCGGCTACGGGACGTTGCTCGGCTGGCACCGGGAGCGGCGCCTGTTGCCGCACGATTCCGACGTCGATTTCACCGCGCCGCTCGCCGCGTATCCGGTGATCGCGTCCTCGGGCGCGGCGCTGCCGGCCGGTTTCACATTGTATGATACCTCGCACCGGCACCACGGACCCAAACTCTACGTGAACCACGGCGGCTGGGAGGCCGACATCTATTTTTTGAGCGAAGAAAACGGCCGGCTGCGTTCGACCGAGCGCAGCGAAAACCCCGGCGACATGGCGCCGTATCCGCGGGAGTTTTACTACCCGCTGCAACCGGCGGAATTCCTCGGTGAGCCGACGTTCGTCCCCGCCCGTCCGGCCGAACTCCTCACCCATCACTACGGCTACCTCGGCCCCGATGCCGTGCGCGATCCCGTGACGCGCTACTTCAAACCGCGGCGCGGCTGAGGGCAGGGTGGGGCAGGGGAGCGCGGCGGATTTTATCCCGGGATGTGCCGCGTCCGGCCGATTTGGCCGTTGCTCCGCGGCGCGACGCTGGCGATGAAGGGCGGATGGATTGGGTAACCATCATTTGGTCGATGATCGCCTCCGCGTCCCTCACGCTGGGGCTGGTTCACGCTCTCGTGTGGTGGCAGAATCGCGAGAAGCTGGACCGTTTGTTTTTCGCGTTGTTGGCCGTATCCACCGCGTGGTTTGCCTATTTCGAATGGACCGCGCTCCACGCGAAGAGCGCCGAAAACTATGCCACCGGCTTCCGCTGGTTGCAGGTGCCCACGTGGTGCATGGTGACTTTCCTCATCGGCTACGTGCTGACCCATCTCCGCGCGGGCAATTGGTGGATCGCGGGCCTGGCCGTGGGCCTGCGCACACTTTCCGTCGTGCTGAATTTCCTGGTGGTGCCGTCGTTGCACTTTGTCGAGATCACCGGACTGGAGCACGTGGTGATCATGGGAGCGAAGGTGACTTTGCCGGTCGGTTCGCCCAGCTTGTTGATGTTGGTGCCGCACGCCTCGCTGGTTTGCCTGTTGGTCTTTGTCGCCGGCGCCGCGCTGACTGTCTGGCGCCGGGGCGAGCGTCGGCGGGCCGTGCTGGTCGGTGGCAGCATCGTGTTTTTCGTCTTTTTGGCGGCACTCCAGACGATTCTTGGCTTCTGGCAGATCGCCAAGGTTCCTCCGGGTGGCAGCCTCTTCTTCCTCGCGTTGCTTTTTGTCACCGCGCTTGAACTCAGCATGGAGACGACGCGGGTGAAGGCCCTCTCGGCCGAGTTGCGCGAAACCCAGGCTAGCAGCCGTGAGCAGGTCGCCCATCTCAGCCGGGTCGCGACCTTTGGCGAAATCTCCGTCGCGCTGGCCCATGAGATGAACCAGCCGTTGGGCATCATCTTGAGCAATGCCCAGGCGGCGCAGCGCTTGCTCGCGAAAGATCCCCCCGACCTGCCCGAGGTGCGCGCCATTTTGGCCGATATCGTGAGCGAGAACCTGCGCACCAGCGAAGTCGTTGCCCGCATGCGGGCGCTTTTGCGTCGCAGTGAGGTGAACCACGAATCGATCGATCTCAACGAAATCGCCGTCCAAGTGATCGCCATCATGCGGGTCACCCTCCGCGATCACAGTGTCGCGGTCACCCACGAGGTCGCGGGTGCCCCTGTGTTGGTCTCGGCCGATCGCGTCCAGCTCCAGCAGGTTCTGCTGAATCTCCTGCTCAATGCCTGCGAGGCGATGTCGTCCCAGCCGGCCGCGACTCGCCGACTGCACATCAACACCCGGCGGGAAGGTGGGCACGCTCTGCTCTCGGTGGCCGATTCGGGGCCGGGCCTGCCGCCAAATGTGGACCAGATCTTTCAACCGTTCTACACCACCAAACCGCGGGGCCTTGGCATGGGCTTGGCTATTTGCCGCTCGATCGCGACTTCCCACCAGGGAGACCTGGTTGCTTTTGCCAACGCCAATGGTGGCGCCACGTTTCAACTGACTTTGCCCGCTTTGACCTCCGCGTCATGACCTCCTCCCTCTCCCCGTTCGACAGCCCGGTCTACCTCGTCGACGACGAACCCGGCATGCTCAAGGCGCTCACCCGCCTCCTCCACACCGAGGGTTTTACCGTGCGGGCCTTTGGCTCTGCTGCCGAGTTTCTGGCCGGCTATCGCTCCGGCGAAGGCGCCTGCCTCGTGCTCGATGTGGCCATGCCCGGGATGGACGGTCCTTCACTCCAGCGTCGCCTTGCCGATGAGGGCGATACGCTCCCGATTATCTTCCTCACCGGCCACGGCGATGTTCCGATGGCGGTCCACGCGATCAAGTCCGGTGCGGTCGATTTCCTGATCAAACCGGTCGATGATACCGTCTTGCTTGATGCCGTGCGCGCCGGCTTCGAAGTCGCGCAGAACCGCGCTCGGCATCGCCTGGCCAATGCCGACCTGAAAGTGCGTCTCGGCTCGCTGACCGCCCGCGAGCGCGAAGTTTTGAACCATGTGGTCGCCGGAAAGCTCAACAAGCAGATCGCCGCGGAACTCGGCGTCAGTTTGCAGACGATCAAAATCCATCGGATGCGCATGATGGAGAAGATGGGCTTCGCTTCTGTCGCCGATTTGGTGAGGGCTGTCGAACGCGCCGATCTCAGCCCGGCAGAGAACGCGCGGTAGTTTAGGGCTACGTGTTTCTACCCGTTTCGCAGGTGCTCGGTAGTTGCAGAAACTACTGATGCACGCGGAATTAAACCAAGGCTCTATAGGCAGGTAGGGTCCGGATGAACTATAACCTAGGGGTTTAACTCTAGTTAATGCCCGAAATCTGGACTAACCATGCCTAAATCGTTCCTGCGAAGTCGTCTTGTCGCGCTGCTTTTGTCGGCGCTTGCCGTGTGCAACCTCATGGTTGCTGCTGATTTGGAAACGAAACTCGCCGCCGCCCGGGTCACGGGTTCCGGTGACGCCGAGAAGTTCTCGGATGCGGCTACGGCCGCACCTGGCGATACGATTCGCTACACCGCCACGTTCACCAACACCACGGCCAAGCCCCTGCGCGAAGTCGCGGCCACGCTGCCGATTCCGCAGAATCTCGAGCTGACGCTCGCCTCGGTGAAGCCCGCCGCCGCCGATGGCAGCACGGATGGCAAAATCTTTGTGCCGCTCGCCCGCCTCCTGAAGCCCAAGAGCGATGGCGGCCTCGGCGTCGCGCCCGCCGCGATCCGGGCCCTCCGCTGGGCTCCGCGCGACGTCGCCCCGTCGGCGTCCTTCTCCGTTGAAGCCCGCGCCAAGGTCGCCGCGAACCCGCCCGCCAAACGCTAACCCTCCTAACCGCAAATTTCCTCCGCCGTCCTCCGCCTCCTCTCACTGCTTCGTTCCACTGTTCCTCGCCTAAATTCTCAGATGAAAACTGCTCCAGCCTCCTGCTTGTTAGCCTCCGTGGCCACGTATGTGCGCCGCGTTTTTGGTCTCCTGGTCTGCCTGTCCCTCCTCGGGATCACGGCCCAAACCGCCCGCGCCGTCGCGCCGATCGCCGGCACCACCATCGGTAACGCCGCCTCCGCGACCTACACCGATGCCTCCGGCACCGCGCGCACCGCCACCTCCAATACGGTCACTACGATCGTTCAACAGGTCGGCAGCTTCACGATCACCGCCGACCGCACCGCGACCGTCTCGCCCGGTGGCCAAGTGTTCTTCCCCCACGTGATCACGAACACCGGTAACGGCAGCGAAACCTACACCCTCGGCGCCACCAACAACGCCTCCGGTGACAACTTCGATCTCACCGGTCTCACGGTTTACGCGGACGCCGACAAGAACGGCATCCCCGACAACACCACCGCGATCACCTCGACGGGCGTCCTCGCCTCCGGTGCCACCTTCGGCATCGTCGTCGTCGGCTCCGCTCCCGGTTCCGCTGTCAGCGGCAACACCGCGGCCATTACCGTCTCGGCCACTGGCCAAGCCGGCATCTCGGGCACCACGCCCCAGACCAACGCCGACGTCGCCACTGTGACCTCGAACGCCGTCATCACCGTCACCAAGGCCGTCAGCGCCAACTCCGGCGCCGCCGGTTCCGGCCCCTACACCTACACCCTCACCTACACCAACACTGGTAACACGGCGGGCACTGACCTCACCATCACCGACGTCGTTCCCACGGGCCTCACCTACGCCGCGGCTTCCGCCCGTTGGAGCGTAACCGGTTCCACCGTCCTCACCGACGCCAGCAACAGTGATAACCAATCCGGCATCATCTACGACTTTGGCATCACCACCGCCGGTCGCGTCACCGCGGTCATCGCTTCCGTTTCCCCCGGCCAATCCGGCACCCTGACGTTCCAGTTCAACGTCAACACCCCGCTCGCCGCCCAGACCATTAACAACACCGCCAACTACTCCTACGACCCGGATGGCGGCGGCGCCACGGCGGCCACGACCCCGGTCCCCACCAACACCGTGCCCTTCACCGTCGCCGGTGCCGCGGGTGTCCAACTCGGTGCCAACCTCACCAACGACACGATCACCACCATCGCCACCGCCCTCCCCGGCGCGACGATTTCCTACACCGCCAATCTCGTCACCAACACCGGTAACGGCATCGACACCTTCAACATGACCTTCGACTCGAACACCTTCCCCACCGGGACGACGTTCGCGTTCTTCAAGAGCGATGGTAACACCCCGCTCGTCGACACCAACGGCGACGGCATCCCCGACACCGGCCCGCTCGCCTCCAACGGCACCTACAATGTCACCGTGAAGGCCACTCTCCCCAACGTCATCACCGGCGGCACCGCTCCCTACACGATCAATCTCAAGGCCACCTCGGTCAACGACCCGACCAAGAGCGATCTCGCCAACGACAAACTCACCACCACCGGCGCTCTCACGGTTGACTTGACCAACAACGCCACCGCCGACGGTGCCGGCCCCGCCACTCCTCCTGGTGAAGGCGCCTACGCCAATGCCGCTCCTTCGGTCACCAACACCACCAACCCCGGCACCACGACCCGCTTCACCCTGTTCGCCTACAACCCGAACACCGTGGCCGATTCCTACGGCATTTCCGCCAGCACCGACGACAGCTTCGCTGCCCTCACTCTGCCCACCGGCTGGAGCGTGGTCTTCCGCGATAGCAGCGGCGCCGTGATCACCTCCACCGGCGTCATCCTCGCCGGCGGCAACAAGGAATTCTACGCCGATGTCACCGTCCCCGCCGGCCAGGCCCCGGGCGATACCGATCTCTACTTCCGCGTCCTCTCGCCCACCACGTCCACGGGCGACAAGATCGAAGACCGCGTCACCGTGAACACCGTCCGCGACCTCAGCCTCACGCCCAACAACTCCGGCCAGACCTATCCCGGCGGCTCCGTCGTTTATGAGCACACGCTGAAGAACAACGGTAACGTCCTCGAAGGTAACAGCACCGGCAGCACCGTTGCCCTCACCCTCGCCGACACCCTCGCCGGCTGGACGAGCATCACCTACTACGACACCAACAACAACGGCACCCTCGATGCCGCCGATACCGTCGTCACCAACCTGAACTTCAGCAGCGCCGGCACCAACGGCCTCAGCCCCGGTGAGAGCGTCCGCCTCTTCACCAAGGTCTTCGCTCCCCCCGGCGCGCCCAACCTCGCCATCAACAGCACGACGCTCACCGCGACGACGACCAACGGCACCTACACCACCACCGTCCCCGGCACCGTCACCGTGACCGACACCACCAGCGTCGTCACCGGCGACCTCACCCTCGTCAAGGAACAGGTCCTCGACACCAACTGCGACGGCACCGAAACCAGCTACTCCCAGTCGCAGATCACCACCGGTGCCGCCCCCGGCGCCTGCGTGAAGTATAAGATCACCGTGAAGAACGTCGGCTCGCAGACCGCCACCAACATCAAGGTCTACGATACCACGCCCGCCTTCACGACCTACCTCTCGACGCCCGCCGCTGCCGCTACCGGTGGCTCGGTCAACACCGTCACCGCTCCCACCAGCGGTTCTGCCGGTAACTTCGAGTTCAACATCGGTGATCTCGCGTCCGGCGCCACCGCCACCGCGACGTTCACCGTTAAGATCAATCTGTAACTGACCGGTCCTTGGTCACCCTCCCGGCCCGCCCCGCGCGCGGCCGGGAGGGTTCCTTTCCGTCCTCAGTTTTTGATCCCGCGCTTCGTCTTCACCTGAGAATTTCTTCCCCCGGCCCGCTGTGGCCAGGGTCGCGCTCGGGCTGAATCGAATGCTCACCACATCGCGATTTATCCGCTCTGCGTTCGCGCTTCTTTCCGGCTTGCTGGCCGGCGGGATCGGCGCGCAGACGCCTGCGCCCGGCACCGCGATTACCAACCAAGCCCGCGTCCAATACGTCGACGCCCAGGGCCTCCCCATCGTCGCCAATTCCAACATCGTCCGCGCCGTGATCGGCGCCGAACGCTTCACTCTCACGGCCGACCGCACGCAACTCGTCGTCGCCAACTCGCCCGTCACGCTCGCCCACACGCTCGCCAACACCGGTGAGCTCCCCGTCACCCTCACTCTCGATTTCCGCAACCTCGGCGGCGATGCCTTCGACCTCTCCGGCCTCGTGCTCGGCGAAGATGTGAACGGCAACGGCCTCCTCGATCCCGGCGAGCGTCGCTTCGCCACCGGCTCCACCGTCGAGCTCGAGCCCGGCGCCTCGCTCGCACTCCTGCTCACGGGCACCACGCCCGCCACCCTCGTCGAAGGCTCCGTCGCCCGCCTCGATCTCAGCGCCACCTCCGTCCGCTCCAGCGTGCGCGTCGTGAATACCGACACCCTCGACGTCGCCGTCAGCAGCTTCAGCCTCACCGCCGACCGCACCGTCAACGTCCTCTCCGGCTCCTCTGTCGCGCTTCCGCACACTCTCACCAATCTCGGCCCCGCGCCCGCCACGATCCGCCTCGATTTCACCAACCTCGCCGGCGACAACTTCGACCTCGAAGACCTCGTCCTCGGCGAAGATCGCAACCGCAACGGCATCCTCGATGCCGATGAGCCCCGCCTCTCCTCCGGTTCGACCGTTACGCTGCCGCGCGGCGGCTCGCTCTCCCTCCTCCTCACCGGCCTCACGCCCGCCACCCTCGCGTCCGCCGCGCAGGCGAAACTCGAAATCAGCGCCACCTCCACCTCGAGCAACGCGCGTCTCGCCAATACCGATACGCTCAACGCCCCGCTCACCAGCTTCACCCTCGTCGCCGACCGCACCCTCGAAGTCATGCCCGCGATGACGGTCGCCCTGCCGCACACGTTGACCAACACCGGCGTCGGCTCCGTCACGATCCGCCTCACCTTCGCGAACCTCACCGGCGATACCTTCGATCTCGCTGGCCTCGTCCTCGGCGAAGACCGCAACGCCAACGGCCTCCTCGATACCGACGAACCCCGCTTCGTCACCGGCTCCACCGTCACCCTTGCGCCCGCCGCCGCGTTGTCCCTCCTGCTCACCGGCACCACACCCACCTCGTTCGCCGAAGGCGCCGTCGCCCGGGTCGAACTTGTCGCCGCCGCCACCAATGGCGTTTCCACGCAGACCAATACCGACACCCTCACCGCGCGCCTCCCCGCCTTCTCGTTTACCAAATCCGGCTCCACCGCGGTCACCCAGCCCGGCGGCACGATCACCTACACGCTCAACCTCTCCAACACTGGCGCCGTCGAGCCGCTCCCGCTCGCCGTCAGTGTCGACGGCGCCACGCGTCCCCTCGTGTTCATCCGCGACACGATGCCGGCCAACGCCACCTTCGTCACCGTCACCGCCGAAGCCGGCGCCCTCGTGCTCTACCGTTTGCAGGGCACGCCCGAGGATGCCTTCGTCACCGCGCGCCCCGCCGATGCCCGCCAGATCGCCGCCATCGCCTTCGCCTACCCAAACTTTGCTCCCGGCCGCAGCGTCGCCCCCGCCTTTCAGGTCCTCGTCAATGCCAACGCCTCCGGCCCCATCCGCAATACCGCCGATTTCGAATTCAAAAACGGTTCCCTCTCCGCCGCCTTCGATTCCAACCCCGTCGTCTCCACCGCGCCGATCACGCCGCCCGCCGTCACGTTTTCGCGCGATGCCGGCGGCCTCAACACCACCAATTCCCTCCCGCTCGGCCAGCCGCTGAATCTCTCCGTCGACGCCTCCGCGTGTAACACCAGTTCCACCACGGTCGAACGCATCACCATCGTCATCGTCTCCGCCCTCACCGGCGATCGCGAGAGCTACCAGGCCGTCGAGACCGGCCCCAACACTGGCGTCTTCGTCCTCACCGATGTCCCCGTCGCCGATGCCGGCCGCGTCGCCACCGTCGGCGGCGATGGCACGATCCAGTCGGTCTCGGGCGACAAGATTTCCGCGCAGGTCACCGGCTGCGGCGCCGCGATCACCATCGCCGACATCCAGATCGACCCCCGCGGTGTCGTCTTCGATACGCTCACCTGCCAACCCGTCGCCGGTGTCACCATCACGCTCATCGACGTCCTCGGCAACGGCAACGGCGGCCGCCCCGGCGAGCCCGCGGTCGTCTTCCTCGAAGATGGCGTCACGCGTTCGCCCAACCCCGTGACCACGCTGGCCGACGGTCGCTACGAATTTCCTCTCGTCGCCCCCAGTGTCTACCGCATCCAGGCCGTCGGCCCCGCTGGCTCCACCTTCCCCGCATTGCTCACGCCTGGCTGCGGCATCCTCGGAGTCACGCGCACCATCGCGCCCGGCTCCAACGGCGAAAACTTCCCCGTCAACCTCACCACGGGCGCCGTCTTCATCGACATCCTCCTCGACGTCCCGCTACGCGGTCAGGTCGGCCTCGAGAAAAAAGCCTCCCGCGCGACCATCGAGGTCGGCGACTCCGTGCTCTACACCTTGGAACTGAAAAACAATTTCAGTCTCCGCCTGCCTTCCGTCCTCCTCGACGACGTGCTGCCCACCGGTTTCACCTACGAGCCCGGCTCCGTCCGCTACGACGGCCAGCCGCTCGCCAACCCCGCCGGCGGCCGCGGTCCCGATCTCCGGTTCTCGCTCGGCGCGATGGAAAAAGATTCCCGCCACACGCTTACCTACCGTGTCCGTGCCGAGATCGGCGCGCCCTTCGGCGATGCGATTAACCGCGCGCAATTCCACGTCCCCGGCACCGGCATCATCAGCAATCTCGCCACTGCCAAAGTCCTCCTCGAGCCTGGCGTCTTCACCGACAAGGGCGTCATCGTCGGTAAGTTCTTCGTCGATACCGACCGCGACCGCGTCCAGGGCCCCGGCGAGCCCGGCATTCCCGGCGTCCGCCTCTACCTCGAAGACGGCACTTCCGTGATCACTGACGAAGAGGGCAAATATTCCTTCTACGGCGTCCGCCCCGTCACCCACACTCTCAAGATCGACGAAACCACCCTCCCGCTCGGTGCCTTCCTCCTCAATCTCGATTCCCGCCACGCCGGCGATCCCGCCTCCCGTTTCGTCGATCTCAAGAAAGGCGAGCTGCACAAAGCCAACTTCGCCGTCGGCGCCGCCACTCCCGATTTCTTGGAGCAGTTGAAAAAACGCCGCGAGGCCGGACCGGTGCGTGTCGCCGAGATTGAGACCGCGCTCCGCGACCGCCTCAAGCCCGAGGCCCGCCCCGATCCGATCAGCGATCCCCGCGCCCTCGCCGCCGCCGGCACAGTCGGCGGCGCGTCCGGCCCTACCACCGTCGACGCTCCCGCGCGCGGCCCCGGCTTCAACCGTCTCCTGCCCGCCGGCACGCTCACCGCCGCGAATTCCTCGCTGCCCACGTCCATCGCCGCCGTCCCGAAGACGCCCCTCGAACTCTACGTCGCCAACGTCGGCGACAATTCCCCCGGCTTCATCGGTCTCAACGATCGCGATACGCTCCCGTCCCGCCAGACCACCGTCCGCATCAAGGGCCCCCTCGGCGCTCCGCTCACGCTCCTCATCAACGGCGAGCCCGTTGCCGACGATCGCCTCGGCAAAAAATCTCTCAACGTCACCACCCAGCTCGAAGCCCGCGAATACCTCGGCATCTCCCTCCGCCCCGGCGAAAACATCCTCAAGCTCGCCGCCAAAGACGGCTTCGGCAACGACCGCGGCAGCGTTGAAATCACCGTCATCGCCCCCGACCAGCTCGCGTCCATCAACGTCGGCTTCTCCAACATCGAGCCGTCCGCCGACGGCGTCACGCCCGTCACCGTCACCGTCGCCCTCGTCGACGAACGCGGCACGCCCGTCTCCGCCCGCACGCCGCTCACTCTCGAGTCGTCCCTCGGCCGTTGGCGCGTCGAAGATCTCGATCCCGTCGAGCCCGGCACCCAGGTCTTTATCGAAGACGGCCGCGGCAGCTTCGCCCTCCTCCCACCCGCCGAGCCCGGCGATGCCAAGGTCATCGTCAGCTCCGGTTCCCTCCGCCGCGAGCAGGTCCTCTCGTTCCTCCCGGATCTCCGTCCGCTTGTCGCCAGCGGCATCGTCGAGGGCCGCGTGTTGCTCAAGGGCTTCACTGCCTCGCGCCTCAATCCCACCACCGCCGCCGATGCGTTTGAAGAAGAACTCCAGCACCTCGCCACCCGCTCCGATGTGCGCGGCACCGGTCGCGCGGCGTTTTTCCTGAAGGGCAAAGTCCGCGGCGACTACCTGCTCACCGCGTCTTACGATTCCGACAAACAGACCCGCGAGCGCCTCTTCCGCGACATCGAGCCCGATGCCTACTATCCCGTCTACGGCGATTCCTCGATCCGCGGCTACGATGCCCAATCTACCCGCCAACTCTACCTCCGCATCGACCGCAAAAAGAGCTACCTCCTCCTCGGCGATTTCCAGACGCGCACCGAAGACGAGGTCCGCGCCCTCGGCAATTACCAGCGCAGCCTCAACGGCGTCCGCGCCCACGTCGAAAACGCCCGCGTCGATGCCACCGCCTGGGCCAGCCGCGATACTACGCGCCAGATCGTCGAGGAGATCGCCGCCGACGGCACCTCTGGTCCCTACCGTTTCCGCACCGCCAACGGGCTCATCAACTCCGAGCGCGTCGAGATTCTCACCCGCGATCGCAACCAGCGTTCCCTCGTCCTCAAGAGCGAGCCGCAGACGCGTTTCAGCGACTACGAATTCGAACCTTTCACCGGCCGCCTCCTCTTCCGCGCTCCCGTCCGCAGCCTCGACGAAAATCTCAATCCCCGCTCCATCCGTGTCACCTACGAGGTCGATCAGGGCGGCGATCCGTTCCTTGTCTACGGCGGCGAAGCCCAGGTCCGCGTCACCGAGCGCATCGAGGTCGGCGGCAGCGCCGCGTTCGACGAAAATCCCCGCGACCACCAGCGTCTCCTCTCCGCGAATACCACCGTCGGCCTCGGCGTGAACACGTTCCTCCTCGCCGAGCTCGCCCAGTCCGAGACCGATTTGAAGAACGACGGCTTTGCCCGCCGCATCGATCTCCGCCACCGCGATGCCAAGACCGACGCGCGCGTCTTCTACGCCCAGACCGACGGCAACTTCGTCAACCAAGCCGCGCTCCTCCAGCCCGGCCGCATCGAGTCCGGCGCGAAAGTTTCCCGCCGTCTCGACGATCGCAACCAGCTTGTTGGCCAAGCCGTGCTCACCGAAGACACCACCACCGATGGCCGCCGCCAGGGCGTGCGCGGCGATTGGGTGCACACGTTCGCCAACCGCATGACGACCGAGGTCGGCGCCCGCTGGTCCGAGGAAACCGGCAACGCCGCCGGCTTCACCACGCGCCCCAACACGCTTTCCACCGGTCTCCCCGGCACCGGCCCCAACGCCGGCGTCGTCACGCCGTTCGAAGTGCGCTCGCTGCGCTTCAAACTCGGCGCGCCCATTCCGCGTCTCGCCGACGCGCTCGCCTACGTCGAATGGGAAAACGACGTCGTCGAGACCGATAACCGCACCGTCGCCGTCGGCGGCGAGTATCAGTTCTCCACCCGCGGCCGCGTCTACGCCCGCCACGAGCTCATGTCGTCCCTCGGCGGTCCGTTTGAGCTCAACGGTCTCCAGCAGAACAACACGACCGTCGTCGGTTTCGAAACCGACTACTGGGCCCAGGGCCGCCTCACCAACGAGTATCGCGCCCGCGATGCCTTCACCGGCCGCGAAGCCGAAGCCGCCACCGGTCTCCGCAATTCCCTTACGCTCCGCCCCGGCCTCCGTCTCAACGCCAGCCTTGAGCGCGTCACGCCGTTCGATGGCACCATTCAGAACGAGTCGACCTCGCTCAGCACCGGCCTCGACTACACCGACAATCCCCTCTGGAAAGGCTCCACCCGTCTCGAACTCCGCTGGGCCAACCAATCCGACTCGATCCTCCACACCGTCGGCTACGCCCGCAAACTCAGCCGCGATTGGACGCTCCTCGGCAAATCCATCCTCTACCTCGTCGACAACAAAGGCGGCACCGTCCGCGACACCGCGCAGGGCCGTCTCCTCGGCGGTCTCGCGTGGCGCCAGACCGACAAAGACGAGTGGAACGCCCTCGCGCGCTACGAGTATCGCTACGAAGACGGCTCCGCCTTCGAGCCCGGCCTCGATCAGGTCCGCGATGTCCACATCGTCTCCCTCAACGCCAACTGGCAGCCGCACCCCGACTGGATTTTCTCCGGCCGCTACGCCGTGAAATTCGTCGATGAGAAAGTCGTCGGCCAATCCGCCCGCTACCTCGGCCACCTCCTCGGCGGCCGCGTCCTCTATCAGCTCAGCAAACGCCTCGACGCCGGCCTCTCCGTCAGCGTCAGCCGCGGCCGCGATTCCGAGCGCCTCCTCTGGGCTCTCGGCCCCGAACTCGGTTTCAACTTCAAGGCCAACCTCCGCCTCGGCCTCGGTTACAATCTCGTCGGTTTCCGCGACCGCGATTTGCAGGGCGACACGCCCACCAACCGCGGTGTATTCCTGAGCCTGCGCTTCAAGTTCGACGAAAACCTCTTCGGCCCGCCCGACCAACCCCGCCCCCTCGACGATGGCAAAGAAGAATAATCTCCTCGGGATTTTCCTCCTCCTAGCCGTCGCACTTTCCGCCGCCGAGCTGACTCCCGTCGACCGTCGCCTCACCGACGAATCGCACCGCGCCGATCGATCCAAGTTTAAGGAGATCGCTGATCGCATCGCCGCGCTGCCTGCCGAGTCGTCCGCCCGCGCCGTCGCCTCCGCGTGGCTCCTCGTCGCGCAATCGGAATACGACCGCGCCGATCGCACCGCCTTCGCCGCTTCCGCTCTCACCCGCGCCGAGTCCGCCCTTCTCCCCGACGCCACGCCGGAGACCGCGCTCTCCGTTTACCGGGAGTGGATCGCGCACCGCCGCGCCACCGCCGGCTTCCGCGCCGCCCTCCCGCTGCTCCCGTTCGCCGAAGCCCTCGAGGGCTTCGCGCCCGCCCGCGTCGCGCCCCCGTCGCCCGACGCGCGTCCCGCGCATTTGCCCGCCTCGCTCCACGCGTTTCAAACCCGGCTCGCCGCCCTCTGGGATGCCGGCCTCTCCGCCGAGAGCTACGCGTTTGCCCAAGCCCAGCACTGGCTCGATTTCACGGTCGATGCCTACTACGCCCGCGACCGCTCCGGCCTCGTCGCCGCGTCCGCCGCCACCGTCGACGAACTCCTCCGCGCCCTCGAACAATCCTCCGCACCGCCCGCCCTCCCGGCCGCGCGGCGTCTCCGCGACGATCTCTGGGCCGTGGCCGACCGCTCCCGCCCCGCCGATCTCGGCTCTCGACTCACCGCCCGCGAACCGCGCCTCGCTGCGCTCGCCCGGCTCGAAGTCCAACTCCGTTGGGCCGGCCACGAACACCACGATCTCGGCTGGCGCGCCGCGCGCCCGCTCGTGCGCCTCGCCGAGCGCTACGCCGTTGCCGCCGCCCCCACCGCGCCATGAGTTTCCTCCGCCAGCTCACGCTCCTCGTTTTCCTGGGCGCCCTCTCCGTCGTCACCGCCCGCGCCGCCGGCAACGTCGTCGCCGGCACGCCCACGTTCACCGCCCGCGACGGCGTGCGCACCTACATGGACGCCGGCGGTGTCTGGAGCGGCACCGCCAACGTCTTCGCGACCAACGGCGATACGATCACCATCGTCTACACCAACACCGGCAGCACCACCGCGTTTAACTTCGCCCCGCAGGTCGTGCTGCCCACCGGCTTCAGCCGTATCGGCAACAGCTCTACCTACAGTGCCTTGCCCGCGACTATCTCGGGCACGCCCGGCACGACCGGCACCGTGACCTTCAATCTCAACGGCTACGATATCCCGGCCGGCGGCACCGTCACCCTCACGTTCCGGATCCGCGCCGCCGCGACCGTCGTCGCCGGCACCTACCAGCTCACGCACGGCTGGCAATGGTCGGAAGTCGATACCCCCAGCTCCCTCAATACGCTCACCACTACGCTCCAAAACATCCTCGTGCAGCGCGGCAACGCCGTCGTCTACCAGTCCCCCGCCACGCTCACCCGCGCCGTGAACCAATCCGGCACCTTCACCTACACGATTCAAAACACCGGCCTCGGCGGACTCTTCTCGGTCACGTTTAACGAAGCCGCTTCCAACCCCGCGGCCTCCTGGGACTGGGATTCTTACGGCACTATCACGTCACCCCGCACGCCGACGACTTCCACGACGCTCATCACGCTCTCCTATCTCGCGCCCGGCGAATCGATCATCATACCCGTCAACGGCCACCCCATCAACTGTGTCAACATCGAGAATCTCTTCACAGTCGGCGATGCGACCAACGTCAGCGGTGTCAGTTATTTCTCCCCGGTCACGCTCGATCTCACGCAGCCGCTCCTCAGTTACACCGGCCCCAGCATCACGCTCGCCTACGGCACCACCGTCCCCGTCAGCATCGCCGTGCAAAACACCGGCGCCGGCTCCGCTCGCGGCATCGACATCGGCGGCGGCACCCGCGCCATCCGGCTCACCACCAATTTTCCCTCGCTCGGTGTCACCATCAGCAGCGTCGCCACCAACTGGGCCTACAATAGCACGACCGGCACCTTCGATTACACGGGCAACAGCGGCATCATCGCCAACGCCACCACGCAGACGCTCACGTTCAATATCCGCGCCACCGACGACTGCGCCACTTCGCCCTCCGGCACCATCGTGCTGGGTTCCCAATACGAAAATCTCTGCGGCTCTGCCATCTCTCTACCCACCGTCTTCGGCTCCCTCACCGGTCCGCCCGATAAACCCACCGTCTCACTCACGAAGACCGCGTCCGCCAGCCGTCTCGCTGCCAGCGCTCCCGGCACGTTCACGCTCACGCTCTCCGCCACGAATCTCACCAAGATTTCCACCGACCCCGTCGTCGTAACCGATACGCTCCCCGCCGGCCTCACGAGTGTCGTCCTCACGCCGAGCTCCGGCACCGCCAACCTCGTCGGCAACACCATCACCTGGACCGTCGCCAAGAGCGCCCTCTCCAGCTCACGCACGCTTGGCATCGCGTTTAACGCCCCGAGTGATCCCTGCCTCGGTGGCACCAGCCTCACCAACACCGCTTCCACCAACACGCTCACGACCACCGCCAGTTGCTCCCTCTCCGCGACCGCCTCCGCGTCCGTATTGTTGAGCAACAATCCCGGCGCCACCATCACGCAACTCTTCGACGTCACGCCCGTCCCCGGCGACGGCACGTTCGAGACCGGCGCGTCCTCCGCCGATCTCACGCGCGACAACGGCGAGGGCGAATTCATTCCGTTTGTCGCCACCTACAACATCGGCGCCGGTTACGCGGGCACGTGGTCCGGCTCTACCTTCGTCGACAATTTCGGCGGCGTCACGCAGCTGACTCTCGTCCCCGGTTCCCTCGAGGTGAGCATCGACGGCGGTGCCTACACCGCCGTCCCCGGCGGCAGCATCACTGGCGGCACCGGCAGCCTCTCCGTCAACTTGGCCTTCCTCGCCGGCGCGTCGTATTTCAACGACGCCAATGTCGGCGGCGTTTCTGCGCGCAGTTTTGCACTCCGCTACAAAGCCACCGCGCCCGACGCCGCGCTCACCGCCAACACCCGCGCCGTCACCCAACTCGTCACGCTCACCATCGCCGCGGCCAGCGGCGGCGGCGGCGCTTGTGGCGGCGGCGGCGGCACCGGCACGTTTACGCAGGGAGCGTTTTACACGCTCGCCCGCGCCGCCGCCACGCTCGGCGTTTCCGTCCCCACCCAGTTTGATATCTGCGAAACCTTCGCCGTCACCCTCACCGTTGGCAACGCCACCGCCGAGCTCGCGTCGAACATCCGCACCACGCTCACCACCTCCAGCGGCGACTACGCGTATATCACCGGCCAGACCCCCGTCTACGGCGGCGTCTTCAACTCCGGCAACATCACCTACGCGGAAAACGGCGGCACGAATCCAACGTTCACCTACACCGGCGGCGATCTCACCGCCAACGGCACCATCACCGTGAACATGCGGCGCAAGGGCACGAACACATCCACCACGCCCACCGCCGTCTCCGCCACCGTAGCCTACGACGACAACGAGACCAACCCCACCACCGGCACCCGCGAATTCAGCGCCAACGCCTCCGGCACGCCGTCCCTCATCCGCAAAGCCGCCGTCAGCGTCCTCGCTACGCCCTCGAAGATTTTTGTGCTCGGTTCCACCGTCGAGTGGGATGTCTACCTCACCAACGGCGGCACCGGCTCCGCCTACGCCACCGAGCTCATCGATCTTTTCCCCACCGGCGTCACGCCGAGCACCGCCCTCACGCTCGCCCACACGAAAAACACCTCCCTCGGCCTGCTCGCCGGCGACGTCACGCTCTCGGGCAGCACGCTCACCGTGCAGCTCGGCACGATTCCCTCCGGCCAGACGCGCCGCGTCACCCTTGTCGGCACCTTTACTGGTGGCACGTGCACGTTCACCAGCGTCGGCAACGATATCACCGCCCGCTGGGGCTGTGACAGCACGTTTGTCGAAACCAAGACCCACAACAACCCCGTCATCTCCGCTCCCGCCCCGCAGATCCAGGTCGTTCACGACACCACCAACACCCTCGCGAATCTCTGCGACACCGCGACCATCGAGATCATTGCGAAAAACGTCGGCAGCCCCCAGATCAACGACGTCGAAATCACCGAGAACCTCGACACCGCCGCCTCCGGCCTCGCCTTCGTCCCCGGCTCCGTCACCTACTCCGTCAACGGCGGCGCCATGACCGCCACGTCCGACCCCGTGCTCGTCAGCGGCTCCACCTACCGTTGGACCAAGAACGAGATCGCCGCGCTCGCTGCGCTCACGCCGTCCTCCGGTGCCGGCCACACCGTCCGTATCCGGTTTAACGTCACCGCCTCCGAAGTCTCCAACGGCACGCCTCCCGCCATCACCGCGTCCGGCACCTTCAAATCCGTCTGCGGCGATCCCTACTCCTCGCCCGGCACGCCCTACACCGTCGCCCTCAAGCGCCCCGTCATCACCGTCGCCAAGACGGGCATCAACCGCACCGTGAACCCCGGCGCCCTCGGCGCCGGCACCTTCGTCGAAACCGTCTACGCCAAGACCGGCGATGTCGTGGAGTGGAAGGTCACCGTCCAAAACAGCGGCACCTTCGCCGCCCGCAACGTCCGCATTGTCGATGCCTTCGCCGGCTCCGGCGGCGCCGCCACGATTCAGGGCACCGCCCTCGCCTCCACCGCGATCACCAGCGGCTCCGCCCTCACGCTTCCGGATGTTCCCTTCGGCACCACGTCCACCTATTACATCACCGAGACGACCGGCGGCACCTGTATCAACGCGCTCACCACCGCCACGGTCACCTGGGGTTGCGTGAGCAACGGCGCCACCACCGCCTCCAATCTCGGCGCTCCCACGACCAACAGCGACACCGCCCGCCTCAACATGGTGCCCAGCTTCGGCGGCTCCGGCGGTGGTTCCGTGGCCCACGTCACCACCGTCCTTGAAAACGGCCGCTATCAGGACGTCGTCACCATCACCAACGGCGGCGGCCCCGCCAAAAACGTGAGCTTCGCCGTCACCATGCCGTCCACGATGGATTACGATTCCTCGTTCACGCCGACAGTCACCGGCACCGGCGGCTACACCGGGCTCACCGTCACCGGCTCCCACCCGAACTACACGTTTACTCTCACCAACGCCGCGAACGTGATGCTCAACAACACCACGGCCGTCATCACCTTTAAACTCATCCCGCTCACCTACGATCTCACGGCCAACCCCAACACCGCGGTGATGGCCACCATCGCCGGCTTCTCCGTGCCCGAGACCACCGCCAATTCCCTCGACCCCGCGCTCCCTGGCGCCACCACGGTCAACGTCGGCATTAACTTCGAGAGCACCTGCGCCTCCACCTTCGGACCGCAGGCCAACAATCTCTCTCTCGGTTCCACCGCCGCCGCCGATCTCGATCTCAGCGTCTTCCCCGGCACCTCGCAGGTGCAGCCGAATCCGCCCGCGCCGTATTCCTTCGTCTACGCCTACACGATCACGAACAACGGCACCGGCCCCGCCAATCGCATCACGTTCCGCATTCCCACCGTCGGCACCCACTGGGCCAGCGTCTCCGCGCGCCTCTCCACGCCCGGCACCGGCGGAGTCGTCGCCACTACCTCGACCGCCCCCTACGATTCCCTGGTCATCGGCACCCTCGCCGCCGGTGCGAGCGCCGTCGTCACCGTCACCGCCACGTCCATCGCCGGCCCCGGTCTAGATGCCGCCAACCTCGCCCTCATCGGCGAAGTCGAGGGCAGCGTCTTCACCGATGCCGGCGTCGATACCGGCAACAACTACTCCCTCGACCGCGCCGCGCCCTACGTCACCTCCGACTCCGAACTCCGCGGCTTCGTCTACAACGACGCCGACCACAGCTTCGCCAAAGCCACCTCCGAGGGCGGCATCGGCACCGCGCTCTTCGCCAAACTCATCCGCAACTCCGCCCCCACCGTCGCCCTCTCCGCCGTCAGCGTGAACACCACCACCGGCGAATACGCCTTCACCGGCATTTCGCCCGACGACTACACGATCATCATCGATACCAACAACACCCTCGCCGACGTCACCCCCACGCGCCCCACCGGTTGGATCGGCACCGAGGCCGATACCGGCAGCCGCATCGCCAGCGTCTCCGTAGCCACGCTCAACAACATCAACTTCGGCCTCTGGAACGGCGGCAAACTCTCCGGCACCGTCTTCAAAGACACCGGCACCGGCGGCGGCACCGCCAACAACGGCGCCCGCGACGGCACCGAAACCGGCATCTCCGGCGTCACCATGCGCCTCACCAACAGCGGCGGCGGCACCACTCACGACACCACCGTCACCGACGGCGCCGGCAACTACACCCTCTGGGTCGCCAACTCCCTCGGCTCCGTTTCCCTCCGCGTCGTGCAGACCAATCTCGCCGGCTACATTTCCACTGGCGCCACCGTCGGCACAACCGGCGGCACCTACGACCGCGCCAACGACTTCACCGCCTTCACCAACGTCACCAACACCGTCTACACCGGCGTGAATTTCGGCGACGTCCCGCCCAACGCCTTCCTCACCGACGGCCAGCAATCCACGCTTCCCGGATCCACGGTCACCTACACCCACTCATTCGTCGCCACCACCGGCGGCAGCGTCACCTTCACCACGGCCAACACCCCCGGCACCGGCGTCGCCGCCGGCACCTGGAACAACGTCGTGTATCAGGATTCCAACGGCAACGGCGACGCCGATCCCGGCGAGCCCATCGTCGGCGGCACCGGCGTCACCGCCACGCCCATCGTCGTCACCGAAGGCCAGACCGTGCACCTCGTCGTGAAAGACTTCACGCCCGTCGGCGCCCCGCTCAACGCCCGCAACGCCATCGTCATCACCGCCGCGTTCACCTACACTAACGCCAGTCCCGCGCTCTCGCAAAATTACACGCGCAACGACGTCACCACCGTCGGCGCCGGCGCCACCTCCGGCCTCGACCTCGTGAAGACCGTCGACAAAGCCCTCGCCAGCCCCGGTGAGACCGTCACCTACACGCTCACCTATACGAACCACGGCGCCGGCCCGCTCTCCGACATCGTCATCCACGACGTCGTCCCCGCCTACAGCATCCACGTGAGCGCCGCCCACGGCACCCTGCCGAACAACCTCACCAACTGCGCCATCCTCCAGCCTGCCGCCAACGCCAAAGGCAACCTCCGCTGGACCTTCACCGGCACACTCGCCTCCGGCGGCACCGGCACCGTCACGTTCTCCGTCAAAGTCGAAAACTGATCCCGCCCTCCGCGTCGCAATCCGGATTTTTTCCCGGCGTGGCACCGGCGAGGCGCCCTTGGTTTTCCTTGGGGAATCCGTCGCCGTTTTCGATCGGCCACGGTCGGTGATCGGGAGCCCCATCGGGGCGAAAGATGACAGCCCAGGGCAACGCCCAGGGAAATAATTTGGAAAGCACCCGAGCCCTGTAGGGGCCGCCCCAATCGGCGGGTTCGCCTCATCCCAGGGTTTGCGCCCGTTCCCGAGGGATTTCCCTCTTTCGCCGCCTACCGCCTACTTCGCCTCCGCCTTCAGAATCACCGGCACTTCGATCAACACGCTGCTCGCATCCGCCAACTGTAGCATTTGCGTGCTCATCCCCGCCGCCGTCGGCGTCAGCGTTACCGTGAAAACATAGTCGCCGTTCGGCTGCCGTCCCTTCGCCTCCACGCTCCCGAGCGCCAGCTTCGCCTCCGGCGGCGTCGCCTCCTCCCAGCCGCTCACCGTCACTTCACGCACCGCCGCCGTGCCCGCTTTCACCGTCGGTAAAATGATCGGATTCGGCGCGACCTTCGCCGCCGACACCACCGGCACAAACACCTTCAGCGCCAACTGCGGGTTCTTCGGATCGTTCGTCTTCAAAAACACCTGCGCCTGCTGCGGTCCCGCCGGTGCCGTCGCTAATTTGCGCAGCACCACGCTGCCGCCCTTGCGGCCCGCCTCGACATTGTGTTCCGCCCGCAACCACGCGCGGTCCGTCGTCGCACCCAGCACCGTGATATTTTCCGCGCCGAGGTAGTTCGCCGACACCACCGTCGACGCTTCCTGGCTGCGCATGCTCGACGGCATCATCAACGGCATCGGCACCACCTCCCAGTTTTCAAACGCCCGGATCATTACCTTCACGCGCAACTCGTCCGATCCCGCGGACGTAAACACCGTGAGCCGCCGCGTGATCGCCCCCTGATAGGACCGCGTCTCCATCGCCACCGGCATCGTGGTCGAGGCCCCCGGCGCGAGCGTCTTCGCCTTCGGCTCGCCCGCCGTGCACGAGCAATCGCTCGACACACTCAACACCTGCAGCTCCTTGCCCGTGGTGTTCGTCAGTTTCACCTCGGCCTCGAGGCGCAGATTCTGGCCCTTCGTCCCGAAATCCACGTCGCCCGGCTCAAATTTCAACGGCCCCGCCCACGCCGCTGCCGCGAGCCAACCCAGAGTGAAAACAATGCGCATCGTCATCGCCCAAAATCTCACCGTCCCCCGCACCGCTGGCCAGAGGTAAAAATACTACCTCCACAAATCCGTCGGCACCACGTCCGCGCGCGGCTTCCCGCCCACGGGCCACAGCATCGGCGTCATCACTGCCTTCGCCTCCGCCAGCCGCACCGCGTGTTGCTCCAACCGCGTCTCCGCCGCGCGCCGCGCCTCCGCCGACGGTTGAAAAATCCCCGCGAGCCACGCCGCCGCCGCGTCCGGATCGCTCGCCACGAGTTCGCGTTGGCCGACCAACATCGCCGTCACCGCCATAAACCGATCCCGCGCCGGGCTGCTCTTCGTCTCCGTGCACGCCGCGATCCACACCGCCGCGAGCGCGCGATCGCGCGCCTCCGATTTCACATAAATCGCCGGCCCGATTTTCCCCGCCGGCCACGTCGCGTTCGTCACGGCCGCTAGCAGATCCAAACACGCCGGACACGTCACACTCAGCACCAGCACCGGCCGCGCCCCCGCCACCGGCTGCTCATCATCGAGTGGAAAAAACGCCTCCGCGCCCGCCGCCAGCGCCGCCGGCCGCCCGACCTCGCCGACCCGTGCTTCCACCGCCCGCGCCGCGAGCAAATAGCCGCCCACCGCGAGTGCACCGCCGAGCACGAGCCCCCACCACATCGGCCGCAGTGCGCGCCGCGGCCATGCCATGATCGCCGCCGCCGCGTGCGCCGTGCAATACGGGCAAAACGCCTTCAGCAGGCCGAACTGCACGACCATAAAACCGATCGCACCCAGCCCCAGCACCGCGTGCCACGCCTTCCGCGCCCGGTCGCTCAGCGGAAAAAACAACGCCGTCCACGCCACCACACCAAAAAATCCCACCGGCACGCCACGCAACGATCCGAACTGGCTGTGAATCACCTGCTCACACCCGCCCCCGATGCACGGCAGACGCCACAGTTTCAGGACCGCGAGCCACAGCGCGAGCCCCAGCCCGAGCCCCGCCAGCAACGTCGCCGCCACGCGCCGCGCGGTGAGCGTGGGATCAGGACGAAGGTGACTCGGTGTTTCGTGACTCACGTGAGAGCCGCCCAGCGTGCCGCCACCGCCCCCGGCGTCGATGCGAATGCAGCGATTCCCCGGGCACCCCGGGTGGGCGCGCGTCTCCTGGCCTGAGCCTGTCGAACGGCCCGCGCCCGCATTTCTTCCCCATCTTACGTCCGCGCCCCCAAGAAGATCGTTCTCGTTCCTCGTTCTCTTAATCTTTCGTCAGCTCCGCGCCCCCTCCGCTGGGGACGCGACGCCCCCGTCGCGTTTCCCCGCCCAAACCGAATTTCCCGTCAGAAATAGGGGGTCAGAAAAATCTCACATCACCCCGCCGTTGCCCTCGTAGCCGCGCCGGTTACGGCGCGGCTCCTGACCTGAGCCCGTCGTCGGCTTCCAAGGTAGGGCCCGACCTCCGGGCGGGCCTCCCCACCATTCCTCCGAGGTGGAGCGCGTTGACCCCTGTTTGGGCCGGAGACAAGGGTAACGGGTGGTCGGACACATGGGTAACACGGGAGGAAGGCTCAAGGCGCGGGAGAAGTGGAGGTGGCAGCAGGCGTGGTGTAGATGGAGCGCAGGAGATGTTT
>CALRZR010000069.1:0-29691 GCA_943372705.1 Opitutus sp. GAS368
TCACATCCCCGGAAAACCGCCCCGGCCCTTCATGGCTTCCATTTGGCGCATCATCTTTTTTGCGCCGCCGCCTTTCATCATCTTCATCATTTGCTGCATCTGCTGGAATTGTTTTAGCAACTGATTGACCTCAACGATTTTTACGCCGGCACCGTCGGCGATGCGCTTGCGGCGGTTGCCATTGAGGATCTCTGGTTTCCGGCGCTCCTGCTTCGTCATCGATTTGATGATGGCTTCGGTGCGTGCCATTTGTTTGTCCGCTCCCTCTGGCAACTGCATGCCACTCATGCCGGGCATCATGCCCATGATACTCTGCATCGAGCCCATTTTCTTAACCTGCTGCATCTGCGCGAGGAAGTCCTCGAGGTTGAAGTCGCCCTTGCGGAGCGTCTCGGCCATCTTCTCGGCCTCTTTCTGATCGATGGTCTCCTGGGCCTTCTCAACGAGCGAAACGACATCGCCCATACCGAGAATTCGGGATGCGAGGCGCTCCGGATAAAAATTGTCGAAGTCGCCCGTCTTTTCGCCCGTGCCGATGAATTTGATCGGCACGTTCGCGATCGATTTGATCGAGAGCGCAGCGCCGCCGCGCGCGTCGCCGTCCATCTTGGTGAGAACGAGACCTGTCAGCGAAAGCGCATCATGGAAGGCTTTCGCGACGTTGACCGCTTCCTGGCCAAGCGCGCCGTCAGCCACGAGGAGAACCTCGTCGGGCTTGATGCGGGCGTGGAGTTTTTTGACCTCCTCGATGAGTTCGTGGTCAATCTGCAAGCGGCCCGCGGTATCGAAAATGATGCAGTCGGCCGTGGCGGTCTGTGCAGCCGCAAGGCCCGCTGTGCCAATCGCGGGGACATCTTTCGAGATACGATCGGAGTAAAAGCCGAGTTCTTCCTGTTTTGAGAGGATCTCAAGCTGGTCGATGGCCGCAGGCCGGTAAACGTCGCACCCGACGACGAAGGGACGATAGCCGCGCTTCTTGAGGAGCTTGCCGAGCTTGGCCGTGGAGGTGGTTTTGCCGGAACCGTGCAAACCCACCATCAAGATCTTGAGAGGACGAGCGCCCGACAGCGCGGTGGAGCCTTCGCCGAGCAGTTTGACGAGCTCATCATGGATGATCTTGACGATCTGTTGACCGGGCGCGACGCCCTTCAGGACTTCCTGGCCAACGCACTGCGATTGGACGCGCTCCACGAATTCACGGGCGACTTTGAAATGCACGTCGGCGGAAAGGAGGGCAGAGCGCACTTCCTTGAGGGCGTCTGCCATGTTTTCTTCCGTGAGTTTGCCGACGCCGCGGAGGTTGCGTAGCGCTGTGCCGAGTTTTTCCGTGAGTGATTCGAACATGGAACCTCACCGTTGAATGATTTCAGCACGCGAAGCAACCATGGGCGTTCCTTGGAATTGGTTTGGCGTAGATTACCCGCCGGCCGCCGGGTGTTCGTTGCGCGGTTGAATATTCAGCATTTCCGCTCAAGGCGCCTCTGGGCCGACCGATTACACCGTGAGTCGCCCCTTTATGCATCCTGATCGCAAAGGCCCAACCGGTGTAGAAGTGCACTTGGCACCAGACGAAATGGTGGTCTCCAAGGCCGACCTGCTCGGGAGAATAACTTATGCGAATTCCGGCTTCTGCAAAGTTTCCGGGTATGCGGAAGATGAACTCATTGGGAGTCAGCATAACCTCATTCGGCATCCCGCCATGCCGGCCTGCATGTTCGAACTGCTTTGGCGTCGTTTGAAGGACCGCCGGGAGGTGTTCGCCTACATCTTAAATCTGGCCAAGCAAGGCGAACACTACTGGGTGTTTGCCCATGTCACGCCGAGCTTTGATGCAACTGGCGCCGTTGTTGGCTACCATTCCAATCGGCGCGCTCCTCATGACGATGCTTTGGCAAAGGTGAAAGCGCTCTATGCGGAATTGCGCTCCGCGGAGCTTTGCCACGAAGATCGGACCGCGGGTTTACGCGCTTCTGCCGATTTGCTTGCGAAACATCTGCGTGCGCTCGGCGTGACCTACGAACAGTTCGTATTCAGCCTGTCGGCCAACACTCGTTTGAGTTCCACGGAGTAATTTTCAGCACATGAGCGCACAATCCGATCTCCTGCGAGAAATGGCCGCAATCTGCAAACGGGGGGCCGCTGGCGACCTCGAGGCGCGAATCACGCCTGCGCCTGCCGATCCCGCCTGCGCGGAATTGGCCCGGGCAATCAACGATTTGTTGGATGTCTCGGATGCGTTTGTGCGCGAGGCGACTGCCGCCACGGAACACTGTGCTCGCGGAGAGTTTCATCGCCCGATCCTGCTGCGTGGACTGCGTGGTGCCTACCGCAATGCCGCCAAGGCGATCAATCGTGCTGCGTGCCTGAGCACCGCACCGGCCGCGCGTCGCGTCGAGTAACACGCGAAGCAGGCGGACACTTGATGCGTAGCAGATCGGGCCGATTGACCACCTTCCTGTGCCGTCGCTGGGCTGCATCAACTGCACCGGCCATAGCCAAATTCGTCCTCGTCAAACGTCGGACGGTCGCGGATAACCGCCGTCCCTATGAACCCAGTTCTCAAGCTCTTGATCGAAGGCAGCAGCCTCACTACCGGCCAGATGGCGACGGTCGCGGGGATGACGGAGGCCGAGATTCATCAGCACTTGGAACAGTTGAAGAAAGACAAAATCTTCCTCGGCTGGCGTCCGGTGCTCGATCTCTCCCACGAGGCTGCAGCGGCCAGCGCAGTGCGCGCCGTGATCGAGGTGCGGGTCACCCCGGAACGTGGGGGCGGGTTCAACCGGTTTGCTGAGCGGATCGCGCGTTTCGACGAGGTCGAGTCCTGCTATCTCATGTCGGGCGGCTACGACTTGCTCGTTTTTGTGAAGGGTCCGTCACTCCAAAAGGTGGCATCGTTTGTTTCCGAGAAGCTATCGACAATCGAGGGCGTCCAGGGAACCTCCACCCATTTTATGCTCCGTTGTTACAAGGAGCAGGGATTTCTGCTCGATGGCGGCGAAGCACAAAGCACCCGGCTCAACGTCGCGCCCTAAACGCGTCTACCTACGATGAGCAACAGCACCGACCCAAAACGGTGGGTGGCGGGCCACGTGGCCTCGCTGCCCAAGAGCGGCATTCGCGATTTCTTCGAACTCGTGGCCAAGATGAAGGGCCAAGACGTGATTTCGCTCGGAGTGGGCGAACCCGACTTTGTGACGCCGTGGCATATTCGCGAGGCGGCGATCTTTGCACTTGAACGCGGCAAAACCTACTACACGTCGAACCTCGGAATGATCGAGCTCCGGCGCGCGATTACCGCCTACGTCGAGGAGCATTTCGCCGTGAGCTACCGGCCTGACGACCAAATCTTGGTGACGGTAGGCGTAAGCGAGGCGCTCGACCTCGCGTTGCGCGCCTTCTGCAACCCCGGCGACAAGGTGATGTTCCACCAGCCGTGCTACGTGAGCTATCATCCGAGCGTCACGCTCGTGCACGGTCAGGCGATTGCAGTGCCGACCTACGCGAAAGACAATTTTGCGCTGACCGCGGAAGCGCTGCGGGCTGCGTGGCAACCGGGGGCGAAAATCCTGATGCTTAACCTGCCGTGCAATCCCACGGGCGGCACCTGTGACCGCACGCAATTGGAGCAGATCGCCGCGTTTTGCCGGGAAAAGGATTTGTTGGTGATGAGTGACGAAATCTATTCGGAGCTCACGTTCGACGGCACGCACACGAGTATTGCCAGCCTGCCCGGCATGGCCGAACGCACGATCTTCCTGCACGGCTTTTCGAAGGCGTTTGCGATGACGGGTTGGCGCATTGGCTACGCCTGCGGTCCGGCGCCGCTCATCGACGCCATGATGAAGGTGCACCAATACACGATGCTGTGCGCATCGATCATCGCACAGGAAGCGGCGCTCGAAGCCCTCAAGCACGGGTGGGACAGTGTGCTGAAGATGCGCGAACAATATCACCGCCGGCGCGATCTGATCGTGCGTCGCTTCAACGAAATCGGGCTAACTTGTCACTCGCCCCGCGGCTCTTTCTACGCGTTTCCGAGTATCAAAGGCACCGGGCTCACCGAGAAAGAATTCGCGACTGGCCTCCTCACGACCCAAAAAGTGGCAGTAGTCCCAGGTAGCGCTTTCGGTGAAAACGGCATCGGTCACGTCCGCGCCTGCTTCGCCACTGCCTACGAACAAATCATCGAAGCCTGCGACCGCGCCGAGCGGTTCGTTCAGTCGATCAAGAAGTAATCCAGCCAGCGACGCCGGGTTCGGTCGGAGGGAATGTTCTTCTCTTCGCGGCCATCCCGGCGTTTCTATTCCCACACTATGTCACGCACCGTCGCTATCGTCGGCCGACCCAATGTCGGCAAGAGCCGTCTGTTCAACCGGCTCGCCAAGCGACGCATTTCCATCGTTCACGACCAACCGGGCGTCACCCGCGACGTCATATCCGCCGAAATCCGTGACGGCGATTACACGCTCCTCGACACGGGTGGCATCGGATACAAGGGAATCGATACGCCGGCGGCGCTGACCGCAGCGTCGGAACAGCAAGTGGATTTTGCCATCGCGACGGCCTCGCTGATTCTCTTCGTAATCGACGGCCTTTCGGGGCTGTCGTCCCTCGACGAGAAAATCGCCCAGATGCTCCGGAAGAGTAAGAAAAAGGTCCGCCTCGTCATCAACAAGGCCGATTTCGACGACGACAAGATCCAGCTTTCCGAAGCATATCGACTCGGCCTCGGCGAACCCCTCCGCGTTTCCGCCGAGCACGGCCGCGGTGAAGGCGAATTGCGGGCCGCGATACTTGACGAACTTGGTGTGATTGAGACCGAAACCGAAGCCGTCCGCGATCCTGATAAGGCGCTCACAGTGTGCTTCATCGGCCGGCCAAACGTCGGCAAATCTTCTCTGAGCAACAATCTCCTGAAGAGCGACCGCCTCATCGTGAGCCCAGTGCCGGGCACGACCCGCGACTCGGTGGAACTCAGTTTTGATTTCGAGGGACGCGACGGAAAAAAATATCCGTTCCGCCTCATCGACACCGCCGGCATCAAGGCCGCGACCAAGCTCGCGTCGCCCGTCGAATATTTTTCCCGGTTGCGCTCGCTCGACGCGATCAAGAACACCGACGTTGTTTTCCTCGTGCTCGACGCGATGGACGGCGTCACCCAGCAGGACAAGGCCATCGCCGGCGAGGCCATCAAAGAAAAGAAGCCCATAGTGGTTGTCGTGAACAAGTGGGACCTCGTAAAAGAGGCCTTCAAGCGCCAGGGCGGTTTCGCCCCCTACAAGAGCGAGCGCGACTACCGCGAAAAATATGAAAAAGCGCTTTTCGATAAGCTCTATTTCACCCCGGGTTCCCCGCTGATCTATGTGTCCGCGCTGAGCGGCTACGAGGTCGACCGCATGCTAAACGCCGCCGTGAAGCTCAATCGTATGCTCGATACCAAAATTTCGACGGCGAAATTAAACCGCGTGATCGGCTTCCTCTGCGAACGCACACCCCCTCCGGCCGTGGGCGGCAAACGCTTCCGGGTCTATTACGTTACGCAAACCGGCACGCGCCCGTTCCGCATGAAACTTTTCTGCAATCGCGAAGAGAAGCTTACGGAACAATATCGCCGTTATCTCGAAGCGGGCCTCGTGGCAGAATTCGATTTGGCCGGCTGTCCGATCTATTTCGACCTAGTCGGCAAAGAGAAACACGAACCGGGCATGTCGTTCTCCGCGATTCGTGAATCGCAGGAGCGCTCGCGCGAAGCGAAAAATGCCTACACGCCGAAATGGAAGGCGAGCGAAGCGTCGGACGATGGCTCCAAGTATGAGACTCTCGAAGACTGAGTTCCAAGGCGGCCAAGCGGTCGCTCTTGAGAGCAAGGCGCTGGAGATCGTCGTAACGACATCGGTGGGGCCGCGCGTTGTGGCCCTTTGCTCCAAGCGGGGCAAAGCGGGAAATCTCTTTATTCAGTTTCCTCCGGACGCTCCGCGCACGGGCGATTTTGCTGTGCGGGGCGGGCACCGCTTATGGCACTCACCGGAAGATCTCGTTCGCACGTATCAAGCAGACGATGAGCCTCTCGCCGTAAAACCGCTGCAGAATGGCATAGCGCTCGCCCAGCCGATCGAGCCCAAGACCGGAATGCAGAAGGCGATGAAACTTGAACTGACGAACGAATCGACAGTGCGGGTAACGCACGCGCTCACCAATCATGGCCTTTGGCCCGTCGAAACGGCGGCTTGGGCGCTAACGATGTTCCGGCCGGGTGGCTATGCCGTGCTCCCGCTGCTGCCGAAAGGCGATCATGCGGGTGGTGACCTTCTGCCAACCTATTCGCTCGTGCCATGGAGTTACACCGATCTCTCATTGCCGATGTGGGATCTCCATCGGGAGTTTGTCGGAATTGATGTCTCGAAAGCAAAAGTCGCCCAAAAGCTCGGTATTACCAACTACCCCGGCTGGTCCGCCTACTGGCTCGATGGCGCAACGTTTGTGAAACACGCTCCGGTCGTCGCTCGTTCAGCGTATCCGGATTTGGGGTGCGCATTCGAGGTGTTCACCAACGGAGCTATGATCGAACTCGAGACACTGAGTCCGCTGGTCAAACTGGCGCCCGGTCAATCCGTGACGCACGTAGAACATTGGACGGTGTTTGATGGGCTCGCTAAGCCCGACACGGATGCGTCCTTTGCCGGATCGCTGGCGCCGGCGGTCGCACGTTGGGTTTCGAAACTATCGTGACGCCGCTGAAACTCGTTTTTCTCGGGTCGGATCCCATCGCCCTGCCGATGTTGAACTGGTTGGCGGGGGAGGGGAGTGGACTTGCGAAGATAGCCGGTGTCTTCACCCAGCCGGACCGACCGGTCGGTCGTGGGCAAAAAATCACCGCAAACGAAATCAAAACGTGGGCACTTGATCGTAGCATACCGGTTTTCCAACCGGAAAAGTTGACCGAAACTGTTCGCCTTGAATTCGCCGCAGTGGAACCCGATGTGGCGCTCGTGATGGCGTATGGTCACATCCTGCGGGACGATTTCATCGGCACACCACGTCTGGGGACGCTCAACCTTCACACGTCGCTGCTGCCCAAATACCGGGGCGCGTCGCCGATCCAAACGGCCATCGCTTGCGGCGAACGCGAGACGGGCGTCAGCCTCATGCGCATTGTGAGGAAATTGGACGCCGGCCCAGTCGCTGACGTGGAGCGGGTGGCGATCACGGCCATTGAAACGGCCCGCGACATCGAGGCAAAACTTGCGTCCGCCTGCGTGCCGTTAGTCGCTCGCGCCCTGCCGCGCCTTCGCGACGGCACGCTCGCCTTCGCCGTGCAAGATGAGAGCGCTGTGAGTCATTGCCGAAAACTCGAGAAAGAAGATGGCGCGCTCGATTTCGCCGCGCCGGCCGCGGTGCTAGCTGCGCGTATCAACGGCCTATACCCGTGGCCGACG
This sequence comes from Opitutus sp. GAS368, assembly GCA_943372705.1. Taxonomy (GTDB): domain Bacteria; phylum Verrucomicrobiota; class Verrucomicrobiia; order Opitutales; family Opitutaceae; genus GAS368. Next base: position 7,440 of record CALRZR010000069.1, read on the forward strand.
TGCACCGTGGAATATGCGGGACAGGTGCTAAAAATCGGACTTGCCGACCATTGCGATGCTTCTGACGCGATGGAGTCCCCCGGAGAGGTGCAGGGCTCCGACGGCGACGGATTGCTCGTCGCGACGGGCTCCGGCGTCTTGCGTCTTCGCCGCCTCCAACGACCCGGGGGCCGCATGTTGTCGGCGGTTGATTTTCTGCGCGGGTGCCCGGTGCCGATCGGAACACGGTTCCCTTCGCGCACCATGCCGGTGCTGCTGAAGTGAGAAAACAACGTCAGCGACCTGTCTGAGGTTTCGCTTTCAGCTTCGCCCACGCCTCCTCTGGGACGTCGAGCTTGCTCACCGGCAAATAGGTGAGCACGACGACCCGATCGTCACTGACGGGAACATCCACCCCGACTCGCGCAATCGCTCGCGAGCCTTGCACCGTCAATTGATAATCGCGGACGACTCCGCCACGAAGGTTCACCGTGAGTGTCACGGTCAGCGCATTCAGTCCATTGCGTTCCCTCGTATTTTCGGCGATACGAATATGTGCCGTGTAGGTATCGCCGTTTTTTTCAAACTCCTCGGCTGCCCGCACGGCCGCGAGAAGTTCCTCGTCGGGGCGTCGAGTATCGGGCCGATCTGCACGTCGTAACCACGAAAGCCGGGCCGAGGATCCCGTGGAGCTTATTCTTTCCGCGGCGAGTGCGGAGAGGATTTCCTGATTGGTCATCCAACCGTCCGGTGTGAGGGTCACCACTTGACCGTTTGCCGCGACCAACGAATCGAGTTGCAGTCCGTCCGGCCAATCACGCTTCAACAACATGTCTCCGGACGAGGAGAGGCTGCCCTTGATGTGCGGCGCGAGATTCTGTTGCACCGTGGTAACGCGACCACGACGTGTCTCGGTGCTCTGCGCAACCGGACCGGGGTCGGCGTTGATCACTTCCCAAGAGTAACTCCGCTGCGTCCGCAACTCCTGCACGGCGCTCGCGAGGGCCTGAGGGATTTCGGCACGGCCCGTTACAATAATCGAAAACAGTCCGAGGATGACTGCCAGAGTGCCCGTTCGGTGCGCCGAAGGATTCATTGCGGAAGAGCAAAACGTCACGGCCCGCTTCCGTCAACGGGTGCTCGGCATCTCACAAACTCTCTTCACTTGTTTTTGAAAAACGATTCCACAAGCTGCGCGGAATGTTGTCCCGTTTGTTGATTGTCTGCGCGATCTCGACCGTCGCTTGGGTGCCCACAGCCACCGCCCAGGTGGAACTGGCCAATTTGCGCGAAGATGTGCGGGGCCTGCTGCAACGCGTAAGCGAACTCGGCCTGCGGGTGGAACAACTCGAACGTGAAAATGCCGACTTGCGACGTAAGTCCGCAGACACGCCGACGGCATTTGCTACCGTTGCCCAGTTGAACGAAGCCGTCGCGGACCTCAATCGCGCGATCAAATCTTCGGTAGGCGCCTCGCAAGGAGAGACGCTCCAAATCGTCAGTGCGCAACTGGAGAAACTAGGCAAGCAGACGAATGCAGCGCTGGAATCGCTCGCCAAGTCCCAGGCAGCGCGGCCGATTTCGACTCAGAGTGCCGCGGCCGCCAATCCCAGTGGCGACGGCAGTTACACGGTCCAAAAAGGCGATACGCTGGCATTGATCGCCAAGAAGACGGGTGCAAAGCAGCAGGACATTGTTGCCGCCAACAAGATTTCTGACCCATCACTGATCAAGGCCGGTCAGACTTTGATCATTCCCCCAGCCAAATAATTCATGTCCGCAGCACCCAAATCCCGACTCGGTCGCGGCCTTGGCGGCCTCATCGCCGCAGCAAAGCCCGCCGCGCCCACTACCACCCCGGTTGCCGCCCCAGCGTCCGTCCCGACTGCGGTTTCGGCTCCAGTGCCGGCGAGCGGTGCACCAGGCTACCAGGAAATCTTGGTTCATCTGATTGAGCCGAGCCCCTACCAAGCCCGCAGGGAAATTCCGGGCGATCAGTTGAGTGAGCTGGCCGAGAGCATCCGATCCGAGGGCCTGTTACAGCCGATTGTTGTTCGCAAACATGGCGACAAGTTTCAATTGATCGCCGGCGAACGCCGCTGGAGGGCTTTCCAGCAGTTGAAGATCAAGGCGATCCCCGCGCGAATCGTCGAGGCGAGCAATGCATCGTCGGCTGCGCTTGGGCTGATCGAAAATCTTCAACGCGAAGGTCTCAATGCGATCGAAGAGGCTCACGGCTACGCCAGTTTGATCCGGGATTTCGATCTTACCCAGGAAACCGCAGCCGAACGCGTCGGCAAAGGCCGAGCCAGTGTGGCCAACTCACTGCGTTTGCTGTCTTTGGATGGCGAGCTGCAGGGGTTTGTGGCGAAGAACCTTCTGAGCGTGGGGCACGCGAAGGTGTTGCTCGGGATCGAAGATACTGCGCAGCGCTCCATCATCGCGAGGCGCGTGATCGAAGAGGGGCTCAGTGTTCGCAGCACCGAAAAGCTGACGCAGTCGGCCAAGGTTTCTGCCGGTTCCCCTGCTTCGGTTGGTCCGGTCAAGAGAGGCTTGTCTCCCAAGGACGCGGCGACAGTTTCCGGCATCGAGAAAAAGCTGACCTCGCATTTGGGGGCGCGCGTCGCACTCCTGCACTCGGCCAAAAAGGGCCGGATTGTAATCGAGTATCGCGGTAACGAGGACCTCCAGCGGTTGCTCGACAAACTGGGCGTTCAGGCCTGATCGGGACAGAAATTCTGGCGGAGAGGGCCATTGACAAACGTCCCGCGCGTCTGCTCTTTTCAACCTTTCACATGAGTATCGTCCTCGGAATTCTCACCTTCGTCCTTATCCTTATTTCACTGTTCATCGTGCTCGTCGTCTTGGCGCAAAAGTCCAAGGACGGCGGTATGGGGGCGGCCCTTGGCGGCGGAGCTGCGGAAGCGGCATTCGGCGCCGAAACGGGCAATGTGCTGAGCAAATCCACGATTTATGCGGCAATTGCGTTCTTCGTTTTGGCTTTCGCGCTCTATCTCGGGCGAATTTACGAGAGCAAACATGCCTCGGCCGCCGCCGGAAACGCTCTTCCGACGATCGCCGTTCCCGCCGCTCCTGCTCCTGCCGCGGCTGCTCCTGCCCCTGCTGCAGCCGCACCAGCAGCGACACCAACACCCACTCCCGCAACGGAAGCGCCTAAGAAGCCTTAATCCGGCGATGGCAATTTTGGTCAGATTTGCGCCCGCCTTCAATTGGCGGGCGTTTTTTATTCTCAGCGCGATTGCAACTGCTGGCCCGTGTGCGGTTCCACTATCCAAGCCACCCGAACTGGCCCAAGTCGGTTTACCCGACGCAGCGGAGATCGCCCAAATTCTTCTGCAGTTTCGGCGGACCGGAATAGCCGGTGATTATTACCTCGATTTCGAGTTGCGGACTCTGCCTCGCCGTGGCGAAGAAAAACTGTTTCGCGGCCAAATATGGGGAAGCCGCAATGCCAAGGGTGCAATCACTCGGATACTACTTTCAGCGGGAAACAACCATGATGAGCGGATGCTCGTGCAAAACGGGGGGCAACCAGCGGTGTGGCGCCTCGCCAATGGCGTTCCCGTCGAGATGGACTCCACGGCGATCTTCGCGCCGCTTGTGGCGGGCGTTAACATTTCGGTATTCGATGTTCAGATGCCGTTTCTCTATTGGCCCGGAGTAACTTTGGAAAAAATCACCCGGATGCGCGGGCGTCCCGCCCATCTTTTTGTTTTTCGTCCGCCAGCGGAATTTGCGGCCAAGAACTCCCATCTCGGCGCGATGCGGACCTATCTCGATACCCAATACAACGCCCCGACGCAAATCGAGTCACTGGATCGAAATGGCCGAGTGACAAAAACGCTGACCTTACTCGACTTGAAAAAGGTCGGCGAACAATGGATCCCGAAGTCCTTTGAGGTCCGCGATGAAACGACCCGTGACAAGACCCGTTGGATTGTGACCGCTGCCGCCCTGAACCTTGCGCTCCCCGCTTCCATTTTCTTGCCGGCCAGTCTCGTGGATCACGTTCCCTCGCCGGAGTCCGGCAGCATCATCAAGATTCAGCCATGAATCGGAGGAAGCCCGTATCCTCGGTCGTTTTTGACTTGGACGGCACTTTGGTTGACAGCCTCCCTCTGGTGCTGCGGGCAATCACGCACGCGATCGAGCCCTTTGGCCCGATCCGCCCCACGATGGACATTTTTGCGCAATTGGGGGGACCTCCGGAGCGTTTTCTGCCCGGATTGCTGGAAGATCCGCGCAACGCACCGGAAGCTCTTAAGCGGATGGACGAGTATCATCGCACTCATCACCAAATGATCCGACCCTTTGAGGGCGTCAGTGTGGTCTTGGAGAAAATTCGGGCGCGTAGTGCCTCGATCGGAGTGTGGACCGGTCGAGATCGTGAATCCACCGTCTGGTTGCTGGAACATCACGGACTTGCCCGATATTTTGACACGGTGGTATGTGGTGACGATCTTCCCAGCCACAAACCGGATCCGCAGGGGTTGCGAGAAATCCTACGCCGACTGGCAATCCCCGCACGGGCGGCGCTGTTCGTGGGAGACGCGGATGTAGATGTATTGGGCGGGGCCGCGTGTGGAGTTGATACCTTGCTCATTCGCCGCGGCCGCGAGATTGAGGCTGGGATCAGGTCCAAGGCCTGGCAGACGGTGACGTCTCCCCTCGAAGCCTACGAAGTCGTGCTCGGTTGTTTCGACTAGTCGCGATTGCGGAAAACGGGCCGCGGGCAAGGGAGCGGTTTCGCATTTTTTTTGGTTTGCCGGCCGGGGCTGATCGGTGCCTTCTCGTGAATCCGGCATGCAACCGCCGATTCGTATGGCCAAAAAAAACTCCAAAACATCTGCCCCACTCACCTTCGACCTGCCTGTTTCGCTCATCGGTAAAATCGAGAGCTGCCGGCGTGGTCATGGTTTTAAAACAGCCAGTGAAGTCGTTCGTCTCGCGCTGAGTTCATTCAACTTCGACGATTGCGAACCCACGCGCGATCCCCACAAGCAAATTTCCGTGCGTGTGACCGCGGACCAACGCGCAACCCTGAAACGTTGCTCGCGCCAAAAAGACGCCAGTGTCGGCGAGCTCCTCCGCCTTGCGCTGGAAAGCTTGCCCGTGAAACCCGCCAAGGCCGGAAAAAAGAAGTAAGGCGTCGGAGCGGTGTAGATCGATTTAGGCGGCAGTCCCCGACTGCCGCTTTTTTATTTTTGGCCACTGAGTGATCGGTGTGCCGCGACCAATGTGCCGGGGCTTGCTTTTGGCCGGAGGCACCACTTTGGTCAGTCCGATTTGTCCATGAGTAACCCTCCCGCACCTCTCTCCACCTGGGCCCGCAATGTTTCGCCGTCGCCGACGCTCGCCGTCGATGCGAAGGCCAAGGCCCTTCAAGCAGCCGGTGAAGATGTCTGTGGTTTTGCCGCCGGCGAACCCGACTTCGATACCCCTGAACATATCAAGGAGGCCTGCATCGCCGCGCTCAAAGGCGGCAAAACAAAATACGCGCCTACGCCGGGCATCGAGCCGTTGCGGCAGGCCATCGTTGATCGTTATCTCGCTGAATATGGCCTCAAGGCCGCGCCCTCCCAAGTCATTGTGTCCCCAGGAGGCAAATACAATTGTTACCTTGGGGTTTTGGCTACCTGTTCCCCGGGCGACGAGGTTATCATCCCGGCACCGTATTGGGTGAGTTACCCGGAGATGGTGAAACTCGCGGGCGCAACGCCCAAGTTTGTTCTGGCCGACGACCGCACTGGGTTTCGTCTGACTCCGGCCATGGTCGAAGCCGCGATTACACCGCGCACCAAACTCCTTATCCTCAATTCACCGTCTAATCCCACGGGGGCGGTCTACACCCGCAAGGAGCTCGAAGAAATCGTGGCGGTCGCGCTCAAACACAACCTCTACATTCTCTCCGACGAGATGTATGAGCATCTTGTTTACGACGGAGCGAAACCGACCTGCATCGCCACCTTCAGCAAAGAGGTCGAAGCACGCACAATTACTGTCGCAGGATTTTCCAAGACCTACGCGATGACCGGATGGCGGATCGGCACCACGGTCGCGCCCGCGCCGATCGCCAAAGCCATCGCCGAGCTTCAGAGTCAAATGTCGTCAAACGTCACGACCTTCGCTCAATACGGCGCGCTCGCCGCATTGAAAGAGAAAGAGAAAACCGCGGCGGCACTGACAACCATGTTGACCGCCTTTGATCGGCGACGGAAGTATCTCCACGCCGAGCTTAACAAGATTCCGGGGATCTCCTGTCTGCTCGCGGAAGGCGCCTTCTATCTTTTCCCGAATATCTCCAGCTTTGGACTCAAGGACCTTGATTTCTGCAATCGCTTGCTCGACACCGAAAAAGTGGCCGCGGTCCCCGGCAGCGCTTTCGGCGCCGAGGGTTATCTCCGCCTGAGCTATGCGACGAGCGACGAGACGATTCAGAAGGGCGTGACTCGCCTTGCCCGCTTTTGCGCGACGCTGAAAAGCTAGCCAATAATCTCGGTCGAAAATTCGGGCGGGGCGCCGTGCCCCGCCTTTTTTTGCGCCGGTTGGTCAGGCCAGCTTCACCAGTTCTGCCGTCGCGGGAACGTCCTTGATGATCTGCGACGGTTCGGGACCGACGCCGAGGTAGCGTAGATTCGGCAGCGAATCAGCGTCCGGCCACGATGCCCCCTCGTAAGCGACATCGAGCGTCGCTTTCATCATTGCCGCTACATAGCGCTGCGCATTGATCGGAAGGTCGGTGAAACGGCGCACCACGGAAATGTCCTCGGTCCATCCAGCGTGGCGGGTGTAGACCGGTTTCAGCATCTTGCGGACGGCCTCGTTGCGGGGCACGTGGCGGTGGAACTTGCCTGCGGCGTCTTGATACGAAGTGCAAATGAGCAGATCACCGGACCAGTCCCCGCTGTGTGTAAGTGCGTCGGACTTGTTGATCATCACATCTTGGAAACCTCCGTAACGCAGGGCGTCGCCTTTTTCGACCGCGTCGAACCATCCCACCATCCGCTGACGCCCCGTGCTCGTGCCGAACTCAATCTGCTTCAGTTTTTTCGCGAGTGGGTGGGCATCATCCATCTGCGTGAGGAAGGTGTGGGTGCCCACTTTGGTATCATAGGCCTTTGCCACCCCAAAGGTATGGATACGCTGCACCGGAATTCCGGCGCTTTCAAAAAACTCCGGCGTGTAAGTATGCGACGCCGTAACGTTCGGAGAATAGCCGTGGCGCTTGTCGAGCCAGTAGGCCTGGCCGAACTCTCCGATGATTGTTCTACCGTCCCGAATTTCGCGTAGTATTAACTCCCGGACCTCACCGATATTCTGCGCGAGAGCTGTGCCTGCGGACCAATAGGTCGAGGTGAGGACGTCCAAGTTGAGCGTGAATGGCTCCGCTCCACGGAATTTTGTGAAATCAAACTCTGCGGCACCGAAAACCCCGAGCTCTATGGCCTCCGCATTGGCACGCAACTCCGCGACGGTGAGCTTGTCGAAGAAACCTGCATAGGTTTCCGGCGACACACGACATACATGCTGGATGGTGCGCAATGCGCGATCGGCCCGCTGGGCGAGCTTGCGTGCGAAATAGTTAGGGCCCGCGAGAAAATCGGAAAAAGTAATCTGCTGCTGGCCGACCTCGTCGAGATACGCCGGAGTGATGCCCCGGCCCGTGGAACCCCGTGGCTCTTCCGCGAGAACGTGGGTGCGGTAGTGTTCCCAGGCGAGGTCGAGCAGCCGATGAGTGAGATCTGAAACCATCGTGCGCTCGTCAATCAGCAGCCGCGAAAGTATGGCGTGACCTTTGAGTTCGAGCGGCTTGGTTTCCCACCAAATCTTCCGCGGATCGGCAACGACACCCGCGCCGATGCAAAGATGCGCCGCGTCACGCACGACCACTCCGGCCGGTAGCAAATTGAGTTTGATGCCGCCTGCGGTGTGACCCGAATTGGCGCCACCGTTAACCTTCAGCACGACCGAAACGGCGCCGCGGGTGCCCCGCAGTTCGTCCGCGACTTCAGGAATCAGGCGGCCTTTACCTTCGTCGCCGAGGGAAATTCCAACATCGGCGATCAATTGGCTGGAGAAGGGGATGAGTGACATGGGTTGCGTGAGCGATGCAACCGGGCGAGACTCGGTGAGCGGAAAAGCCCCTGTTGCCGGAAAGGAAAAACGCGGCACGAGCGGCTAGGGCAACCAAAAAGCTGCCCATGACGTGCGGGCGGAGACCCAGCGGATTCATTGGGGCGCTAGCGTCGGGTGGGGTAGACTGTTCGTTCGGGTGTGCCGATGAAACTCACCCTTTGGATACGCCAACCGCCCGCCGCCCGGATCCATCGGTGTTGTTCGCGATAACGAAGACCAATCCGCGTAATCTCGCCGGTTTCAGGCGCCCGTTCGGAGCGGACCATTGTTTGGGTGATTTCGATGTCCGCGCTCTCAGTTGAAGGAAAAGCCACCCGGTCCACGGTAGTCTGCAGTGATTCGATCGCGACAATGCGGGCAAATAGCGCCTCGGTTCGGGCGAGATAGCCGGCTCGGTCGAATGTGACCGCATCGGGTCCGGTAAACGTCCAATCCGGCGTGCCGTGAGCGACAATACCCGTGGCAGATTTCGCCATGATCGCTGCACGAATGTCCGCTATCTTGCCGCGGATTTCGAGTTCCGCCGCTGATTGACGCTGGGGCGCCGGCCCGGACGCACAGCCGGTCAAAGAAAAGATCAACAGAACCAGCAGTTGTGGCCGGTCGAACATTTTGTTGAGGGCAATCGAGATCATGAGAAAAATGTTTCTTTAGGCGATCCAAGGCGGCCACCCGGGAAACGGTGCACGTTAAATTGTAGTTGCCCGCGGTAAGCATTCCCGCCGGCCTGTCTGGTATGGGTGCGAAGTATTTACCAACGATCAAAGACTTGAAGGCGAGTCAGCGTTTTCAGCAAAAGCAGCGGCCGCTGCACAAGTTCAAGAAAGATGCGGCAGCTCAATCGGCCAAACGAGCTAAGAAGTAGTTTGCCGCACAACCGCCATGTAGGCTGCGCGCCATCGCCCGATATTCCGATTGGTAGCAAAGGTCGTCGGTCTGATGCGCCCACCCCGGCACTCCACTACAGTCATGGAAATCGGCATCGATAGCTTTGTGGCAACCGCACTCGAGCCTTCGCCCCATGGTGGAGGGGGCGACGTTCAACGGGTCAAAAATCTCCTCGAAGAGATCGTCCTGGCGGATCAAGTCGGCCTCGATGTCTTTGGCATCGGCGAACACCACCGGTCGGATTTTGTGGCGTCGGCCCCGGCCGTGCTACTGGCGGCGGCAGCCGCGCAGACCAAGCGTATCCGCCTTGCGAGCGCGGTAACCGTTTTGAGCTCGGACGATCCGGTTCGCGTTTTCCAGCAATTTTCCACCCTCGATCTTATCTCAGGAGGACGCGCCGAGATCATCGCGGGACGCGGCTCGTTCGTCGAATCCTACCCTCTCTTCGGTTTCGACCTCGCCGACTACGATGCGTTGTTTGCGGAAAAACTGGAACTCCTGCTCAAATTGCGAGGGGCGGAGCGTGTGCATTGGTCCGGTCAACATCGGCCTGCACTTACCGGGCAGGGCGTCTATCCGCGACCGTTGCAAGCGCCGTTGCCAGTTTGGCTCGCCATCGGTGGAACCCCTCAATCGGCGGTTCGCGCGGGCCAGCTGGGATTGCCTTTGATGATCGCTATAATCGGAGGACAACCGGCGCAATTTGCCCGGCTCACCGATCTTTACCGCGAGGCCGGACGTCGCGCCGGCCATCCGCCCGAAACCCTGCGGGTTGGCGTTCATTCCATTGGGTTTCTCGCGGAAACGACCGATGGCGCCGCCGAGACCTTCTGGCCCGGCTATCGCGAGATGTTTGGCCGTATCGGACGTGAACGTGGCTGGCCGCCCGTAACGCGTTCGCAGTATGATGCCGGACGAAGTGCCCAGGGGGCGTTGCTCGTCGGGGGCCCTGAAGAGGTCGCGGCAAAGATTCTTACGACCCACCGGGAACTCGGCGGGCTCTCCCGTTACACGGTCTTGCTCGACAATCGCGTGCTCACACACCGTGACCAAATGCGCGCGATCGAACTCTTAGGAACCCGAGTTGCGCCCCTCGTCAGGCAGGCGATCGCTGCCGATCGGTAGGGGTGAGGGGGGAACTTATTCCGTTTATCGCCGAAGTGCGACGAGCTGGTTCATGATCCGCCGGGAAGACGGGCTTGGGACTGTGGTGAATTGTGTTTTTCCCCGGGGTGCAATTCGTCCACGGTCACAAAATGGTGGTCTCTACCGAACAACTAAAAACGAATCTCACCCGTCCGGATTGGGTTGTGTTCGACTGTCGTCACGATCTGACCGACCACGCCCGCGGAGCGAATCTTTACGTGGACGGCCACATCGCCGGTGCCTACTTTGCACCTGTTGAAACGGTCCTGGCGGGCGGAAAAAATGGCGGCAATGGGAGGCATCCACTCCCGACCGTTGAGAGCCTCGCAAACTTTTTCTCGCTGCATGGCATCGACGACGGGACGCAGGTGGTGGCTTACGACGACGTCGGTGGACAGTATGCGGCGCGTTTTTGGTGGTTGGCTCGCTGGGTCGGTTTGAACCGTGTCGCCGTGCTCGACGGCGGCCTCCCCAAATGGATCGCCGACGGCAATATGCTGGTAACAGAAACGCCGCGACCCCGCCCAAGAACAAACTTCGTGGCACGACCTGATGATTCGATGCATTGCTGCGTCGATGACGTCGTTCGCGGCGTCAAGACCGGCCAATGTTGCGTAATCGATGCACGGGCCCCGGAGCGCTATCGCGGCGAAATCGAACCGATCGACAAGGTTGCCGGACACATTCCGTCGGCCATCAACCGCTTCTTTAAGCTGAACTTGCATGCCGATCTGACGATGCGTGCGCCGGACGAATTGCGACGGGAGTTTTCCGCGCTCTTGGGGGCACGGGCGCCCAGCGCCGTGGTGCATCAATGCGGCTCGGGAATAACAGCCTGCGTGAACCTGCTCGCGATGGAACGCGCCGGTCTGCGTGGCTCCAAACTCTACGTTGGCTCGTGGAGCGAATGGAGCGCCGATCCGTCAAGGCCGGTCGAACGCGGGATCACGTCGTCCGGCTGAGCTGGCCCCGGTGGGATTAGCCCTTTTTGACGAAACACGCCTTCAGTGCCATCGAGATCCCTTCGATGCGGCAGTCGATTTCGTGGTCGCCGTCGACCAACCGGATATTCTTGGCCTTGGTGCCGCCCTTGAGGACTCCGGAGCCTCCCCTCAACTTCAGATCCTTGATCAAAGTAACGGTATCGCCGTCAACCAACACATTGCCGTGCGCATCCTTGACGACCCGGGCGGTTTCGGGCTCGGCCTCTTTGGCCCATTCGTGGCCACACGTGGCGCATTCCCATTTGTCGGAGTGGCTGAGCACGTCATCAAGGGTGCAAGCAGGGCAGGTTGGCTTCGTCATCGGAGGGTTGGCCTAGTGTAGATTGGTTGGTGAGGGACGACCTTGCTCCGCCTGGTTGCGCCGGTGCAAGCGAGAATCCCGGGGGCGTCCCGGCGAATTTCGCGCTGGGGCTAATGAACGGCGACGAGTGTGCCGATGGAGCCTTCGTTCATGATTCCGTCGGAAAATATCGAAGCACTCCTCGACATAGGGAAATTGCCGAGTGGCCCCCGTGTGCTTGCGCGGCTGCTTTCGCTGGTGCGCCAACCCCACGTGCAGCTCTTGGAAGTGGCGGAGCTCTTCCACGCCGATCCGGCGCTTACGGCGCGCGTCGTCGCCGCATGCAATAGTCCTCATTTCTCACGTGGCCACCCGACCACGGATATTCGCGACGCAGTGCTGCGGCTTGGGCTGCACGAAGTTTCCTGCATTTTGCAAATTGTGTCGCTGACGGACCTGCGGAGATTTCCGACCCATCTCTATGCGCAGACCGCCGGGCACTTTTGGGAGCGGTCCTTGCACACGGCTTTCGTGATCGAGGAAATCGGGCCGCGCGATCCGTGCGCCTACACGGCGGGAATAATGCACCTCGTCGGTGTTTGGGTGTTATGTTCCGTCTACCCTGGCGGTCAGCTCAGCATCGCCGAACGGGAATTGGCTCTGCAGGCACGGCTGGAGCAATTGCGCCTCGGGGTTTCGTTTGCCGAGGCCGGTGCTGTTGCACTCGGCAAATGGGGCTTTGCACCGGCGATCTGCGAAGCGGTCGCCCGGCAGCTGACACCGTCGTTGGCAGAGAAACCGGCGCACCGAGAACTCGCGCGTTCACTTTGCCGGGCGGTGGCCGTGGCGGATTGGCATTATGGAGCGAAAAACGAAAAGACGCTTTTGCGTTCCGATCTCACCATCACTGACCTCGAGGACTGCAATCAACGCGCAGCGGAACGGGTGACCCGGATCGGTTTCGGTTTTTAAGCTTCCGGAGGTGACGGCCAATTGTCGTCCTATGGCTCGAGTTTCAAAATGCGCTGCAACCAATCGCGAGCCAACCGGCGCGAGGGCACGTCGCAAATAACCCAACGCTGCGAGTGATTGGGGTAGGGGAGATCCACAAACGTGATATCGCCCATCACGCCGGCCGCCGTGAGGGCCGCCGCCGTCTTGCGCGTGCTCAATTCCTGACTGACGAAAAGCGGGCGGCTGCCCAAACGACGCATTCGCTCCGGCCACGCTGCTTCGTCGGGCGCGGGATGTCTGAATTCGCCTTCGAAATGGCTGTGCGCGAGAAATCCGCGCCAGAGGCCGGCGATCTCGTCGTCATGCAGTCCGATGTAGCTGCACGCGATGGCACCACGCGAAAACCCCATCAGGACGACGCGCCGCGGATCGCCGCCGTAGCGCGCGCACACCTCACGGACGGCCGCGGAGCAGTAACGTTTGGTTTCGGCGACATCGCCCCACCATTTCACGGCGTTGCGTTTCCCGCCGTTCACGACTTCGACGAACGGCACCACCATCCAGATGCACCCGCGACCGGCACTCAAACCGTATCCGAGCATCGCGCCTTCCACGGTGCCATCGCTTACGTCGCCGAGCTTGTTGGCGTAGCCGCCATTGCCGGCAAATTCCACGAGCACCGGCCAATGGGTGTTCGAGCGCCAATCTTCCGGTAGAAAGAGGGTGTGGTGAACGTCCGAACTTTCCCAGCCGCTCACTGTCGCTCGCACGCGTTTCCCGGCAGCAGGTGAGCCTTTCTCGGTGGGCGGCAACCGCAGGTCTGCAGGCTCGTCGTTCAGATTCGCAGCGAACACTCGGCCCGCGCAGAAAATTCCCAATGTAAACAGCAGACGAAGTGGGGACATATCCAAATCGGTGGCTCTCTCGCTCAGCGCGGAAACGGACCGGGGCCGGTCCTCTGCACGAGGGATGCGACATAGGCGGCGATGGCGACAAAATCGTCGCCGTTAAGATTGGCGACGACGGGCTGCATCAACGGCGCTGAGGGGCCGCGGCGGGCGCCTTGCTGCATGTCGTAAAGCTGGCGCACGAGGTAGCTCGGCGAGCGTCCCGCGATGCCGGGCACGTCGGCCAAACCCATCAGGTCCGGACCATGGCACGTCGCGCACGCGAGGGTTTTACCCGGGGCGATTTCGCCGTCGACGATGGTCATGCCACCCGTGGTGACCAAGTTTTTCCCTTTCTTGATACTCCCGACGGGCACATAGGCGATAAATCCGGACCGCGGGTTGCGCAGGAGCTCGGCCTGCACTTCGTCCTCGGGAGTCTCAATTATCCGGCCGGCAATCGGCTCGGTGAATTCTTTTGCCATTGCGAGGTGGAGATTCCCGACGATGCGGGTCTTCGGCACGAGATCAGTTTCAATAACCCGCAACCACGGGGTCCAAGGCATGGCACCAAAATACTCGGCGGACTCCCTGATTTCGGCGTCGGTCATAGCCTTGGCAAACTCGGCCATCGTCGGGGTATTGGGTTTGCGCGGATCGGCCGACACGCGTGCACCGCTGCGAAAATCTTCCATTTGCCGGATGAAATACGAAACCGGGAGTCCCGAAACGGGAGCGTTTTCCGGACGCCCTTTGCCGTTGGGCAAATGGCAGTTGGCGCAACCGCGCGACCGCGGCCCCAGGCTGGCCGGGCCGTGACGCATCAGATTCGACATCGGCGGATGATCGCCGGGAAACCAGTCGATCACGTCGCCGCCGTCCCGCACATCGACGAGCGAATACTCCGCGTCACTGCCGGCGACGCGGCGGAGTTTGGTCTGCTCAACGGGATCTTCTTTGGGGCGGAGCTTCCTCGACGGCATCGTCTGCGGAACAGCTTTGTCACCCGGCGCCGGCGGAGTGAGAAACCCATAGGCCCAGAGTGGCTCCGGCTCGCCAGCGGCTTGCACATCAGGAACGCCTGCCGCGCCCAACGCCAAGGCCAGAACGCTCAACAGTCGACTCAGTGTGAGCGGCAAACCGGCAGATCGGGGATAACGCATATGCTGATCTGAGTGATGGGCACGCATCGGAGCGAGGTCGTTTTGAAAGGTATCAGCGCGCGTTTGGCCGTGACGGCGGCCAGTTAATTTCCTCGCACTGCAAGGTGCTGCGAAGTGCACGCATCCGCGCGCCCAAGGAAATTGCTTGAACGCTCCCAGCGTGGCGTCTCCCTTCGCAGCGTGTCTGAAAAAGCGCCACTCCTGATGCTCGGTCTGCCGAAGGGCAGCCTCGAGGAATCCACCAAAAACCTGTTTGCGAAAGCCGGCTGGAAGATCACGACCAGTTCGCGTTCCTACAAGCCGTCGATCGACGACCCTGAACTCGATGGTCGCTTCGTGCGCGCGCAGGAAGTCAGCCGTTATGTTGAGCACGGCTTCTTCGATTGCGGGCTCACCGGACACGACTGGGTGCTGGAGAATAACTCCGACGTCGTTGAGGTGTGCGATCTGATTTACAGCAAAGCCTCGACATTAAAATCGCGTTGGGTGCTCTGCGTCCCCGAATCGTCTTCGGTGAAGTCGGTTGCCGACCTCGCCGGGAAACGCATCGCCACCGAGCTGATCAACACGACCAAGCGCTACTTCGAGCAACGCGGCGTAAAGGCAGAGATCGAGTTTTCGTGGGGCGCCACTGAGGTGAAAGTGCCCGATCTCGTCGACGCCATTGTCGACATCACCGAGACGGGGTCGTCGTTGCGCGCGAACAAACTGCGCATCGTCGATACGCTCTTGGAGACCAATACGAAGCTCATCGCCAACAAAGCCAGTTGGGCAAATCCCGCGAAACGGAAGAAAATCGAAACCATTGCGTTGCTGCTCCGAGGTGCGCTCGAAGCAAACTCCAAGGTCGGCCTCAAAATGAATCTCCCGAAGTCCGCCCTCGACGCCGTCGCGAAATCATTGCCGTCCCTGCGCAATCCCACGATTTCGCAACTCAGTTCGCCGGAGTGGATCGCGCTGGAAACGATCATCGACGAGAGCGTCGTCCGGGAAATCATCCCGCAGCTCAAAGCCCTTGGGGCCGAGGGTATCGTCGAATACCCGCTCAACAAAGTCGTCTACTAAGTGCAGCCCGTCATGCCTACGCCCAAAACCGTCACGCTCGGCCTCCTGCAACACGCCTGTGTCGCCGATCCGAAGGCCAATCTCAAAAAGAACCTCTCGCTCGTCGAGCAGGCCGCCAAGCAAGGTGCACAAATCATCTGCACGCAGGAGATGGTGACGTCGCAGTATTTCTGCCAGAGCGAAGACCATCGTTTTTTCGATCTCGCCGAACGTATTCCGGGGCCATCCACCGCCGCCTATCAGAAGCTCGCGAAGAAACACGGGGTCGTGATCATCGCCTCGCTCTTCGAAAAGCGGGCATCGGGCCTCTACCACAACACGGCCGCCATTATCGACGCGGACGGCACGATGCTCGGCGTGTATCGCAAGATGCACATCCCGGACGATCCGCTGTTCTACGAGAAGTTTTACTTCACGCCGGGCGACATAGGCTTCAAGGCTTGGGACACCCGATTCGGCAAGATCGGCGTGCTCATCTGCTGGGACCAGTGGTATCCGGAAGCCGCACGCCTCACCGCTATGCAGGGCGCGGAAATCCTGTTTTATCCGACGGCGATCGGCTGGCATCCGAAGGAGAAAGCCGAATACGGTGTCAACCAGCACGGCGCGTGGGAAACGATTCAGCGTTCGCACGCCGTGGCCAACGGTTGCTACGTCGCGGCGATCAATCGCATCGGCCACGAGGTGATCGAAAGCGTCGGCGGCGACGGCCTTGAGTTTTGGGGCCAGAGTTTTGTCGCCGGCACGAGTGGCCAAATTCTCGCCAAGGCCAGCGTCGACAAAGAAGAGATTCTCCTCGTCCCGGTTGAACTCGGCAAAGTGGACGTCACGCGCACCCACTGGCCGTTCCTGCGCGACCGCCGGATCGACGCCTACGGAGACCTCACCAAGCGCTTCATCGACTGAGCATGGCTGCACCGAAAAACAAAACACCTGCCGCTCTCGGATTCCGGATGCCGGCGGAATGGGAACCCCAGGTCGCGGTGTGGCTTTCATGGCCCCACAATCTCAAGACGTGGCCCGGCTACTTCCGACCGATTCCCGCGAAGTTTGCCGAGATCGTGGCGCACATCAGCCGTTACGAGGAAGTGCGCATCAACGTCGCCGAGCCGCTCCAGAAACGCGCATGGTCGTTGATCGCGAAAGCCAAGGCCGTGCTCTCGCGCGTCAATTTCTACGATCATCCCACGAACGATGCGTGGTGCCGCGATCACGGCCCGATTTTTGTCAAGAATGACAAGACCGGCGAGGTCGCCCTCACCGATTGGGAGCACAATGCGTGGGGTGGAAAATACCCGCCTTACGACCTCGACAACACGATCCCTCCGAAGATCGCAGCGGCGTTGGGTCTGCGGATTTTCGAGAAGAAAATGATCATGGAGGGCGGTTCCCTGGACGTAAATGGCGCCGGCCTGCTGCTCACCACGGAATCGTGCCTGTTGAACAAGAATCGCAACCCGTCGATGTCCAAGGGGCAAATCGAGCGGGCTCTCCGGGATTTTCTGGGAGTGAAAACAATCTATTGGCTCGGCGATGGCATCGTCGGTGACGACACCGACGGACACATCGACGACATGACGCGTTTCTTCTCAACCGACGGCATCGTGACCGTCGTCGAGAGCAACAAGCGCGACAAGAATCACCCCATCCTGCGTGAAAACCTTGAGCGCCTCCAAGGTCTGCGCACACCGGACGGCAAAAAATTCAACATCGCGACGCTGCCCATGCCGAAGCCGGTCTTTTGCGACGGCCAGCAAATGCCGGCGAGCTACGCCAATTTCCTCGTGATCAACGGCGCCGTTCTGCTGCCCACGTTCCAGCAGCCCAAGCGCGATGCCGAGGCTGCCGAGGTGCTCGCCGCGTGCTTCCCCGGGCGTGAAATCATCCCGATCGATTGCCTCGAACTCGTGTGGGGCCTCGGCACGCTCCACTGCATTTCGCAGCAACAACCCGCATGAGAACCCTGCTTTGTGCGGTCGCGGTAGGCGCAATCGCCTTCCTAGCTGCGTGCGATTCGCTGCCTTCCCGCGTCCAAGACCGCTTTTCGACGGTCCCCGCGCGGACGCAGGTCGTGGCGGGCTCACAGCGGGAGGTTTTCTATGCCGCGCAGGGTGCCCTGAAGCGCTTGGATTTCCAGCTCGCGCGCGCGGCCGAGGCGCAGGGGATCGTCAACGGCTTCAGCCGCATCCGTGCCGGAGACGGTCCGCGCGAGTCCCGGCAGTATACTCTCGAAATTCGCCTCAACGGTCTCGGACCGGCCGAGACCGAAGTCTCGGTGTTGGTGCGCGAGCAGATCGAGGGCGGCGTCACGTCGGGCATCGGGTCTACGGACATGCCGCTGCGACAGCACGGACTCTACGAGACCTTTTTCGCAATGCTGAGGAAAACGCTGACCGACAAATCCTCGCCTCCACCCGACGAGAAAAAGCGTTGAGCCGGGTGGAATTTGGGCTTGCTGCGCGGGGAGGGGAACAGGACTCTGACCGTTCGCGGCCTCAGTTATTGGTCAAGTCGGCGTCGCCGCGATGCTCCCGCCGACCCTTCCTGTTAGTTCAACAGTCAACCCAAGGCACCGCTTAACGGCGGGGCCACCACCGGTGGGCTGGCGTCTTTGGAGCAGGGTGCCTGTTTGCCGGTTATCCGTGTTATGAGTTCCATCATGCAAGAGCTGCTCGCGCAGTCCTCCTTCGATAAATTGAAGCAGGGTGCGATTGTCCCGGGCGTTATCACTGAAATCCGCCAGCACGAAGTCGTCGTCGACATCGGCGGCAAATCCGAAGGCGTCATCCCCGCCCACGAATTCCTCGACATCGGCGAGCTCCAAATCGGCTCCACCATCGAGGTCCTCGTCGAAAAACTCGAAGACAAGGGCGGCGCTCCCGTTCTCTCCTTCGACCTCGCCGAGCAAAAGAAAAATTGGGACAACATCCTCACCAAGTTTCCCGAGGGTTCCGTCGCTGCAGGCCGCGTGAAGGCCAAGGTCAAGGGCGGCCTCATCATCAGCATCGGCGTCGATGCGTTCATGCCGGCGTCGCACATCGACATCCAGCCCCCCAAGAACCTCGATCAATACGTCGGCCAGACCTACGATTTCAAAGTTCTCAAAATCAACGTCGAGCGGAAGAACATCGTGCTCTCCCGCCGCGAACTCATCGAAGAGCAGCGCACCAGCAAGCGTCGCAATCTCCTCGACTCCATTCAGCCCGGTCAGGTCCGCAAGGGCATCGTCAAGAACATCACCGATTTCGGTGCGTTCATCGATCTCGACGGTATGGACGGTCTTCTCCACATCACCGACATGAGCTGGGGTCGCATCTCGCACCCGAGCGAAATGGTGAAGCAGGGCGAAGAGATTCAGGTCATGATCATCGAAGTGAACCGCGACAAAGAGCGCGTTTCCCTCGGCCTCAAGCAGACCACGAAAAATCCGTGGGACGAGATCGACCGCAAGTTCCCCGTCGGTGCGAAGGTTCACGGCAAAGTCGTCAACCTCGTGCCCTACGGTGCGTTCATCGAGATCGAGCCTGGCGTCGAAGGCCTCGTGCACATCACCGAGATGTCCTGGACCAAGCGCATCACCAAGCCTTCCGAACTCCTCAAGGTCGGTCAGGAATTGGACGCCGTTGTCCTCGGTATCCAGAAGGACGAGCAGAAGATCTCGCTCGGCCTCCGCCAGCTGGAGCCGAACCCGTGGGATATGGTCCGCCATAACTACCCGATCGGTGCCCGCGTGCGCGGCAAGGTTCGCAACATGACCACCTACGGCGCCTTCATCGAACTCGAAGAGGGTATCGACGGTATGGTGCACGTTTCCGACATGTCGTGGACCCGCAAGGTCAACCATCCCTCCGAAGTCCTCAAGAAGGGCGACGAAGTGGACGCGATCGTTCTCGACGTGGATTCCTCGCAGCAGCGCATCAGCCTCGGCATGAAGCAGCTCGCCGTTGATCCGTGGTCCGACATCGACGCCTTCTTCAAGATCGGCGACGTCGTGCAGGGCACGGTTACCAAGATCACTTCCTTCGGCGCCTTCGTGGAGCTCAAGGACGGTATCGACGGTCTCGTGCACATCTCGCAAATCAGCGAAGAGCGCATCGAGAAGATCAAGGACGTGCTCAAGGCCGGCCAAGTGGTCAGCGCGCGCGTCATCAAGATCGACCGCGAAGAGCGTCGTCTGGGTCTCTCGATCAAGGCCGCGAACTACTCCTCGGAGCAGCTCGCCGCCGAGACGTCGGCCTACGAGGCGCTCAACCGCAGCGCCGGCAACGACATGATGAACCTCGGCGACATCCTCGACGAGGCGTCCAAGAAGGAGTAATCCTCCCTCAGAAATTCAAAGCCGCCCGGAGTAATCCGGGCGGCTTTTTTGTGGCCAAAAGAAAAGCCCGACTGCACTTGGCGATCGGGCTTGGTTTGAAAAGCGGGAACGGGCCGCGCTCAGTTGTGCCCGGCCTTGGCCGGCTTTCTGGACTTACTCTCCACGAACTCGCGGATGACCTCCATACGCTCGCGCAGGCGGTCTTCCTCCTCGATTTCCTCGACGGTGCGGACCGCCTCGTGCTTCGCCATGGCCTTCCGCATTTTAGTGAGGGCAAGGTATTCAAGCTGGCGGATGCGTTCGCGGGTCACGTTAAACTTCTGTCCGACTTCTTCGAGCGTGAGTTCGTCGCGACCGTCGAGTCCGAAGCGGAGCTTGATGATCTCGGCCTCGCGCTTGTCGAGCGACTCGACCATGGCGTGCAGGTCGCTGTTGAGGTTTTTGTCGCGGAGACCGTCAAACGGACTCACCGCATTGTCATCGCCGACGATTTCGCCGAATGTGCCGGAATCGCCACTTTCCCCGATCGGAGCGTCGAGTGATGCAGGGCGAACGCTCACGGATTTCAGGTGGGCGACCTTCGACGTCGGGATCTGCAGCTCGATCGCCAACTCTTCGTCGGTCGGCTCCCGGCCGAACTCCTCGGTGAGCTTCATGGCGGTGCGCCGCATCTTTGAAATCTTATCCACGAGATGCACCGGCAGGCGGATGGTTTTACTCTGATTGGCAAGGGCACGCTTGATGGACTGCTTGATCCACCACGCGGCGTAGGTCGAAAGCTTGCCGCCTTTGCGGGGGTCGAAACGTTCAACCGCTTTGATTAGCCCAATGTTTCCTTCGCTGATCAGGTCGAGCAACGGCAGGCCGAAATCTTTGTAGTCCATCGCGATCTTCACGACCAGACGGAGATTCGCCGAAATCATATGGTCGCGGGCGGCCTTGTCGCCGCGGCGTATGCGTTTCGCGAGCTGGATTTCCTCCTCGATGGTCAGGAGGGCGGTTTTGCCGATTTCCTGAAGATAAAGTTGGAGGTTGCTGCGCTCACCGTGCGGAATCGGTGCTTCCGGGGCAGAGCGATCGTTTTTTTCGAGAAATGACGGCGGCGCATCGATCGGCGCGTCGGCGAGGGCAGTGGTCGTAGCTTCGTTGGCGAGACGATCGTCAGCGGTGGTGAGTGGGCGGAGCGATTTGTTTTTCGAAGGCATAGTGGGAGTCCTCTGGAGTCGTTAGAGACAGGAACGAAAGGTTTGTTCCCGTATCTGTAGCTAACGCTGTTCCAGTTCAAAATACGCGCAGCCTCCTAGGAAGGATGCACAATAGTTTGCGGGGCATGCGCAAAATTGGCGCAGCCGTTAGGTCGGGCCATGCCAAAACGGTAACAGCTCAGTCACACTCGCGGCCGTTTGATCGAGACGGTTGTGCCGCGCTCGTAAAGCCGCCTCCGAGTCTGCGCCACAAGGGGGCGATCAAAATTGCTCGGCCATGGCGACTGCCTTGAGCAGCGCCGAGGCCTTGCTGACCGTCTCCTGATACTCTGACGCTGGCACCGAGTCGGCGACGACGCCGGCTCCTGACTGAATGGGAATCTTGCCGTCTTTCAGGAGGGCCGTGCGCAGCATGATGCACGTGTCGCTGTTCCCGTCGTAGCCAAAATAGCCCAGTGCTCCGGCATAGAAACCCCGTTGTGACGGCTCGTATTGGGCGATGATCTGCATCGCGCGGATCTTGGGCGCTCCGCTCACCGTTCCGGCAGGGAAGGTAGCGCGCATCAGGTCGTAGGCCGTCTTATCGGGAGAAATTTGGCCCTCGACCTGCGAGACGATGTGCATCACGTGCGAATATCGCTCGATCACCATCATTTCAGGCACTTTGACGCTGCCATACTGGCACACTCGGCCGATGTCGTTCCGCGCGAGATCCACGAGCATGAGGTGCTCCGCGCGCTCCTTTTCGTCGGCGAGCAATTCTTTTTCGAGCAGCAGATCTTCCGCGTGGGTCGCACCGCGCCGCCGTGTGCCGGCGATAGGGCGAATCTCAACCAATCCGTCGGTCAGGCGCACATGCACCTCCGGTGAAGCACCGACGATCGAAAAGTCGCCTGCTTCGAGGATAAACATGTAGGGCGACGGATTCACCGTCCGGAGTGCTCGATAGAGGTCGAGGGGCGATTTGTTGAAGGGGCGCGTGAAGCGCTGGGACGGCACAAATTGGATGATGTCTCCGGATCGGATGAACTCCTTGCCGTCCTCGACTACTTTTTCGAAGCGGGCCTGGGTAAAGTTGCCCGGAGGGACGCTTAGTTTCGGCGTGTCCACGAGCGGCGCGGGAGCCAGACCACGCGGCTGACGGAGCAGGGCATAAAGCTCCCGCAACTCCCCCACGGCGGCCTCGTAGGCGCCGCCCGCGTCCGT
>CALRZR010000070.1:0-28810 GCA_943372705.1 Opitutus sp. GAS368
GTCGACCGAGGCGAAGAGGGAGCCGAGCAAAAAGAAGCGACCGCCGGCAAAGCCGAGCCGGCCGCCATTGGTGAATTGGGCTCCGAAGGGGAAATCGTTGAAGGTGGTGCCGTCGGTGGTGGAGCGGACGAACGCGCCGGTGGGTTGAAATATGACGGCGAGCAGGCGGCCGTTGCCGCTGGCGAGATAGGACGCGGAATCGAGCGCGGGAACTTTGCTCCAGGAGAGACCGTCGACGGTGCTATCGGCGACGGTGCGCGAGCCGCCGGGGACTCGGGCGAAGGTGAGCACGTAGTAGCGGCGGGCGAAGGCGGTGAGGCCGTTGGTGGAGGCGTTGGAATTCGGCTCGGTCGCACCGGGGACCGGGTCGGTCTCGCGCCACGTGAGGAGGTCGGGAGAGGTGAAGAGCTAGGTGACGCGGGTGTTGGCGGAGCCGAAGACGAGGCCCCGGCCGTCGGTGGCGGCGTAGCGGAGAGAGGTGCTGGCGGCGGTGGCGGTGGCGACGGATTGCCAGCGCTCGCCGTCGGGGCTGCGCCAGACGCCGTTGTCGACGCCGTGATAAAAGTAGCCGTCGAGGAAGATGACCGTGCCTTGGCGACCCATGAATTCGGCGGAGCCCTGCCAGGTGAGGCCGTCGGTGCTCCAAGCGACGGAAGGCGAGCCGGCGGTGCCACCGAGGGACGCGACGAAGCGACCGTTACCGAAGGCGACGGATTGGACGAAGTTGACGCCGGGAAGATTGAGGCGGGTAACGGTCCACGCGGATTGCGCGCGGAGGAGTGCGGCGGAGTAGAGGCCGGCTAGAACGGCGACGGCGCAGTGGGCGATGCGAGTGAGGCAGGTGATGCGGCGAAAATGTGATCGCAGGGCCATGGGTGGAACGGTGGGGCAGGGGCGGCGGACGATGGGCAGGGACGCGCGACGGTGCGTCAGGGGACTTCGTAGATTTCGACGAGGGCGGTGCCCGTGGTGGCGGCGACGCCGGTGACTTCGACGGTGTAGTTGCCGGGGGCGAGGGTCGTGACGAGGGCGGCGTCGCGGGACGTGGCGGACGGGAGGGCGAAGGCGCCGACGGCGGCGAACGCGGCGGTGAGGGCGGGGGTGCCGGACCAGTTGTCGTTGGAATCGATGCGGGTGGAGGCGGAGTTGAAGAGGGTGAGCTGGGGATCGGCGACGGTGCCTTCGACTCCGAAGGCGGCGAGACCGGGACCGACGGCGCGGATGAGGACGCGCGTGGGCGACGTGCCGCCGAGGACGAAGCCGGCGGTGAGACCGGCGCCGAGGTGTTTGCGCACGGAGACGTTGAGGAGGCGCGGGGTGGTGGTCGTGAACGTGGCGGTGGGCGTGGCGTCGTAGATTTCGGCGATGACTTTGCCGGTGCCGCGATCGGTGGCGGAGATTTGGACGGAGTTGTCGCGGGAGGCGAGGGTGGTGGCGACGGCGGCGTCGAGGGAGGTGGGCGAGGCGTAGGCGAAGGCGCCGACGCGGGCGAGGGCGGCGGTGAGATCGGCGGTGCCGCCCCAGTTGTCGTTTTCACCGGTGGGCGAGGAACCGGCGAAGAGGGCGAGGCGCGGATCGGCGAGGGTGTCGGGGACGCCGAGGGCGCCGAGGGAAGGGCCGGCGGCGCGGAGGACGACGGGTTTCTCGCCGACGGTGCCGGGGCCGCCGACGACGTAGCCGAGGGTAAACGTGTCACCGGGGGCGGTGAGATCGGTGAGGACAGAGAGGTTGATGAGGCGGCCGGCGGTGCTGGCGATAGAGGCATCGGCGACGTAAATCGAACTGGCGGAGCCGAGACGCGCGGGCGCGGTGACGACGACGTAACGGCCATTTCCATACGCGAGGTCGACGGGGCCGGTGAGCTCGGCGGCGGCTGGAAAGGCGGCTTCGAGGTCGCTCCACGTGCGGCCGTCGGTGGAGTGGAGGTAGCGCTTCGGGGTGAGGATGGAGATGAAGTGATCGTTCAGGTAGCGGACGGAATTGGGCGTGGTGGAGAACGTGGAATCGGCGGCGTAGGAGGTGGCCGTGAACGTGGTGCCATCGGTGGAGGTGTAGCCGGTGGTGCCGCCGGCGCCGACGACGAGCCAGCGGCCAGCACCGTAGGCGACAGAGACGGGCGAGGGCGCGGCGGTGGATTCGGTGAACGCGAGGCCGTCGGTGCTGGTATAGAGACGGGTGCGCGTTTCGAAGCCGACAGTGAAGGCACCGGCGAGAAACCAACGACCGCCGCCGTGCACGACGGAGGTCCAGCGGCCGAGGCCGCCGAGGGGAGGGAGGTTGGTCCACGTGGCGCCGGAGTTGGGCGAGGTGACGAGAAAGTTGTTTTGGCCGGCGGCGACGATGCGGTTGCCGTCGCCGGCGGCTTCGTTGACGAGCTGGGTGGGCGAGCTGCCGGCGGTGGTGTTGGTCCACGTGACGCCGTCGGTGGAGGTGCGGAAATTGGCGGTGACGACGTTGCCCACGACGGTGACGTCGTTGAGGAGGAAGCGGCCGTTGACGAAACGGACGGGGCTGTTGGCGGCGTTGGTGGACTGTGGGCGAACGAGGGTTTCGCGCCAATTGGTGCCGTCGGGTGAGGTGAAGACGCGGAGGTTGGCGGAGGTGGCGGTGCTGACGACGAAGGTGCCGTTGCCGAAGGCGACGCCGTTGAGCGGGCCGAGGGTGAGGCCGGTTTCGGCGAGGGTGAAGGGGAGCGGAGCGGCGGCGGCGGGCGCGAGGAGGGAGGCCAGCAGGGCGAGGAGGCGGAGGAGGCGGGACGGGCTCATGGGGTGGTGGGCCGGAGGCGGAGCGGGCAGGATCAGGCGGGGAAGAGGGAGGCGACGCCGCGGGCGAAGGCGGTTTCGGGCGGGCCGGCGGGGGCGATGCGGGTGGCGCGGGCGAGGGCGGCGGGCCAGCCGTGGGGCATGGCGACGGAGGTGCCGACCCAGGCGAACATGGGGACATCGTTATCGGCATCGCCGAAGCCGAGCGTATCGGCGGGGCTGATGCCGAGGTGCGCGGCGAGAGCGGCGAGACCGGTGGCTTTCGTGACGCCGGGCTGGATGAATTCGAAGAGGTGGCGGTGGGAGCGGATTTTCTCCGTGGGCATGGCGGCGATGCGGGGATCGGTGGCGAGCGTCGCGAGGTGGTCGGGTTCGCCGATCCAGACGACTTTGAAGGCGGGGGTGGCGGCGAATTCGGCGGGGGAAACGAGGCGCGGGCGGTAGCCGAGGTGGCGGGCGTAACAATCGACGGCGGCCTGGCTCTCGGTGATGATGCCGGCGTGGCCGTAGACGAGGGCGGGGACGGCGAGACGCTGGCCGAGGGCGAGGACTTCGCGGAGGGCGGCGGGGTCGAGGAACGATTGCTGGAGGAGGTGGGTGCGGTCGACGTTGGCGGTTTCGGCACCTTGGACGGAGACGATCCAGCGGACGCCGGGGAGGGCGCGGGCGAAGGTGTGCATCGCGTCGTGATGACGGCCGGAGGCAAGGACCACCTCGACGCCGGCGGCCTGGAGGCGGGCCACGGCGGCGGCGTTGGCGGGGCTGATCGTGTGATCGGGGCCGAGGAGGGTGCCGTCGAGGTCGATGGCGGCGAGGCGGGGGCGCGGGGACGCGGAGGCAAACGGAGGCATGGCGGCGGGAGAAATAGGCGGCGCGTGGGTGGTTGGACAGAACGGAAAAGGGCCGCCCGGTGAGAGGCGGCCCTTTATTCTGTGGCGTAATGCTGCGCCCAAGGCGCAGAAATTTAGGCGGATTTAACGGCGGTGGTGGATTTGCGCCAGCGGCGGTAACCGATGAACGCGAGGGCGGCACCGATGAGGAGCGCGCCGTAGGTGGAGGGCTCGGGGGCGGGCGTGATCTCGTGCTTGGCACCTTGGTAGTCGAGCCAAGCGGTTTGGGTGTTGCTGAAGCCGTTGAAGGTGATCTGGAGTTCGTCGCCGACGCCGCGTTGGCCGAGGGTGGGAACGGTGGTGCCGGCGAGCCAGTTTTGGGCGAAGAAGAAGTCCACGTTGTTCACCCAGTTGGTGATCGTGAGGGAGGCGCCGGGGGCCATGCGGATGTTGGTGGCGTTGAGAATCGAGGCGGCGCTGTTGCCGAAATCGAGGATGGTATTGCCGGTGATTTCGAGGGTGCCGACCGTGATATGCACACCGGGCATGAAGAGGGTGCCGCTCTTGAGTTCGAGCGTGCCGGCGTAGGCGATGTTGGAATTGAAGGTCATCGAACCGCTGGGGACGGCCATGGTGCCATTGCCATCGGTGTCCATATCGAGGATGACGCGGCCGGAGCCGACGGTGGTGACGAAGCCGTTGGTGAAGCCGGGGATGCCGGTCTCGACGCCGATGACGCCGGTGGAGTCGGTGAGGGTGCCGCTGAAGGTGCTGGTGGAGGCGGTGCCCTTGATGGTGAGGGTGCCGGCGCGGGTCTCGATATTGCCGGTGCCGGCGATGGCGCCGATGGTCTCGGTGAGGCCGTTGAGATCGAAGCGGCCGTCGGAGTTAACGGTGACGGTGGCGGTGTCCTTGATCTGGCTGTTTTGGCCGAGCTTCAGAATGGCGGTGCCGGCGGCGTTGATGTTGTCGCCGACGGTGACGGCGTTGCCGCCGCCGGTGGTCTCGGAGCCGGAAGTTTTGTTGAGAATGACCGTGCCGTCAGAGACTTGGAAACCGCCGGTGAAGGTGTTGCTGGTGGTGCCGGCGAGTTCGAGGACGCCGAGGTCGGTCTTGTTGAAGGAGCCGGTGCCGCCGGAGATCACGCCGGTGATGGTGGTGTCGACGTCGGCATTGGAGCCGTTGTTGCCGATCTGGAAGATGCGGGTGCCGGTGGTGCCGAGGTCGACGTTGGCGGTGACGGTGGCGATATTCGCGCCTACGCCGGTGAAGGTGAGATTGCCGCCGAGAGTGAGGGTGCCGGCGCCGGTCGCAGTGACAGAGCCTCCGGACATGGTGAGGGCGCCGATGGTGTCGGAGTTGGCCTGAAGATCGAGTTTGCCGTCGGTGTTGATGGAAACGGTGGAGGTGTTGGCGATCTGGTTGCTGGCGTTGAGCTGGAGGGTGGCGGAGGCGGCGGCGCCGATGCCGTCACCGATGTTGACCAGGCCGGAGCCGGTGGCGTTGAGGTTGGCGGTCTTGGCGGCGATGACTTTGCCGTCGTTGATGGTGAGGCCGCCAGTGAAGGTGTTGGAGGCGGCGCCTCCGAGGGTGAGGTCGCCGGAGCCGGTCTTGATGACAAAGTTGGGGTTGGAGGCCTGGCTGATGGCGCCGGTGAGGGTAAGATTGCCGAGGTCGGAGTTGATGGCGACGCCGGTGTTGATACCGCCGGAGAGGCTGATGGCGCCGTCGAGCGTGTTGTTGCCGGAGATGTTCTTCAGGCTGGGGGCGGACGGGGGATTGGTGGTGCCGTTGAGCGTGTAGGTCTCGCCGGAGGCGACGGTGACGTTGTTTTGCACGCCGAGGGTGGCGCCGATGTTGACGGTGGTGCCGGCGGCAGTGGTGCCGAGGGCGCCGTTGCTGGCGACGACGAGGGTGCCGCCGGCGACGAGGGTATTGCCGGTGTAGGTGTTGGCACCGGAGAGGACGATCGTGCCGGAACCGGTCTTGGCGAAGACCTTGGTGTTGGTGGCTTCGGAAATGACGCCGCTGATGGTGAGTTGGGAGCCGGCGGCGGCATCGAACTTCACTTGGTCGCCGGAGGTGGCGCCGGTCATGGAGATGTTGCCGCCGTAGGTGTTGGTGCCGGAGAGATTGGCGAGGCTGGCGACGTTGGGGCTGGTGATGGCGGTGAGGTTGAGCTGTTCGCCGGTGATGGTGATGCCGCCTTGGAGGCCGAGGGTGGCGTTGCCGAGAACGGTGGTGTTGCCGGCGGAGCTGCCGAGGGCGGTGTTGTTGGCGGCGACGAGGGTGCCGACGTTGACGCTCGTGGTGCCGTCGTAGGTGTTGGCGCCGGAGAGGGTCATGGTGCCGGTGCCCTGCTTGACGAGGGAGAGGTTGCCGCCGGTGTCGGTGAGTGTGCCGGCGAAGGTGGTCGTCAGCGAGTTGTTGCCGGTGTAGAGGGTGAACGGGGTGGCTTGGGCGACGTTGACGTTGGAGCCGGCGACACCGGAGAGGGAGCCGATTTCTTCGAGGGTTTGGCCGGCGGGGCCGCCGACGGAGAGCACGGCGGTGGCACCGGAGAGGGTGACGGCGGCGAGGTCGCCGATGGCACCTTGGGTGGCGCCGAGGATGTCGAAGTTGCCGGTCTTGTTGAGGGAGATTGTGCCGGCCTGGATGTCGAGATTGCCGGTCCAGGTGCTGTTGCCGCCGCCGCCGATGGTCACGGTGCCAGCGCCGGTCTTGGTGACGGCGCCAGTGCCGCTGAGGAGGCCGGTGAATTCGACCGTGCCGCCCGTGGCGGCGGTGAGGTTGGTGGCTTTGCCGAGGGAAATGGCGCCGGAGAAGGTGCTGGTGCCGGTGGTGTTGAGGCCGCCGATGGTGGTGGAGGAACCGAAATTGCCGACGGTGATGTCACGGCCGACATTCACGCCGGAGCCGTTGGTGAGAAGGGAAATGGTGGCGTTGACCGGGGAGGCGGCGGAGCCAAGGACGACGGCGGAGGTGGCGTTGCCGAGGGCGCCGGCGGCGCCGGAGGGAGCGCTGACGTCGAGTTGGAGGGTGCCGTTGTTGACAGTGGTGACGCCGGTGTAGGTATTGGCGCCGCCGAGGATGAGGGTGCTGGCACCGGACTTGGTGAGCGTGCCGATGTTGGTGCCGATGACGCCGTTGATGTCGACGGTGCCGGTGCCGTTGACGCTGAGGTTGCGGGTGCTGGTGACGCCGGTGATGCCGCCGTTAATCGTGAGCGTGCCAGACGAGCTGGAGGAGATGTTGAGGTTGTCGTTGAGGAGAATCGCGGAGTTGATCGTCGGCGCGGCGGCGTCGTCGACTTGGATTTGGGCGTTGCCGGCGGTAACGTCGAAGTTGAGCGCGTTGCTGTTGAGCGTGAAGTTGTTCGACGCGGTGCCACTGAAGGCGAGGTAGCCGAGCGTGCGGTTGGCACCGTTGAGGTCGATGTTGCGGCTGCTGGCGAGGACGCCGTTGCCAAAGATGGCGGTGTCGTTGGCAGCGCCGGGAGAACCGTTGGGGCTCCAATTGGTGGCCGTGTTCCAGAAGCCGCTGAGTCCGCTCTGGGTCCAGGTGTAAGTGGTGCCGCTGGTGGCGACGGGGACGATTTCACCCGAAGGGAGCCGGGTCCAACCGGAGCCGAAGCCGGTGAACGAGATATCGGAGGCACCGAAGCCGGTGCCGGCGTTGGTGAAGACGAGTTGGCTGCCGCCGCCGCCGACAGTGGGAATGCCGTTCCAGTCGGCCACGGTGAGAACGCCGGCGGTGCGGGCAGCGTTGGTAAAGGTGAGGACCGAGGAATCGCCGTTGCTGAAATTGATGCTGGAGGAGGCGAGGAGAGAGAGGTTGCCGAGGGTGTCGCTGTTGTTGTTGGTGCGGAAGGTGCCTCCGTTCAACGCGAGGGTAATGGAATTGTTGATCTGGTTATCGGCGCCAAGGGCGACGGTGCCGGTGCTATTGACGGTGATCGTGCCGGAGGAGCCGGTGGCATCGAGGCCGGCGGTTTTGTTGAGCGTGAGAGTGCCGGCGCTGACGGTGGTGCCGCCGGTGTAGGTGTTGGCGGAGGCGCCGCCGAGAACGATGTCGCCGGTGCCGACCTTGGTGAGGCTGAAGCCGGTTCCGGAGATCACGCCATTAAGGGTGCCGGTGCCGGCAGCGGACCCAATGCTGCTACTGGCGGCGAGGGTGATGTTGCCGGAGACGGTGTTATCGCCGGAGACGTTGCGGAGGGCGCCGCTGGTGCCGCCGACGCCGGTGCCGGATATCGTGATCGATTCCGCGGCCGGGATCGTGACGCCACCTTGCAGGCCGAGGGTGCCGCCGCTGTTGACGGTTGTGCCGGCGGAGGTGCCGCCGAGGGCATTGTTTGAAGCGGCGATGAGGGTCGCACCAGAGTTGACGGTGGCGGAGCCGGTGAGGGTGTTGTTGCCGCTGAGGACGACGGTGCCGGTGCCGTTGGCGGTGATCGCGCCGGAACCAGAGAGGTCGCCGGTGAAGGCGACGGTGCCGCCGGAGGCAGACGTGAGGAGCGTGTCTTTGCCGAGGCCGATATTGCCGGTGAAGGAATTGGTGCTGGAGGTGTTCGTGCCGCCGAGCGTGGTGGTGCCAGAGGTGTTGAAATTGTTTACGCTGATCGCGCGGTCGATCGAGGTGCCGCCGGCGGTGGTGCCGATAATCAGGCCGAGATTGTTGGCGGCGACGGTGCCGGCGTCGCCGATTTGGACGGTGGTGCTGGAATTGCCAAGGGAGCCGTTGCCGCCGACGGGGGCGTTGGAGCGGACGGAAATGGTGCCGTCGCGGACGGTGGTGGTCCCGGTGTAGGTGTTGGTGCCGGAAAGGGTGAGGGTGCCGTTGCCGACTTTGGTGAGGTTGAAGGCGCCGCCGCTGCTGGCGAGGGTGCCGGTGGCGAAGAGGGTGTTGGCCGCTCCGTCGACGCCGATGGCAGAGTCGGCGGTCATGGTGAGATTGCCGGACCAGGTGTTGCTGCCGCCACTGCTTTGGAGAGCACCGAGGTTGCTGACGCCGGAGCCGGCGAGGGTGACGACTTCGGCAACGTTGAGGGCGGAGCCGTTGACGCGGAGAGTGGAGCCGGTGGCGACGGTCGTCACGCCGGCGCCGGTGCCGAGGGAGGCGGCATTGGTGATTTCGAGGATGCCGGCATTGACCGCGGTGGTGCCGGTGTAGGTGTTGGTGCCGGAAAGGATGAGAGTGCCGCTGCCTACTTTGGTGAGATCTTTGGCACCGCCGGCTTGGGAAATAATGCCGGTCGAGCGAAGCGTGGAGCCGGTTTCAACACCGATGTAGGAGGCGGTGTTGAGGGAGATGGTGCCGGAGAGGGTGTTGGTGCCGGAAAGGTTGCGGATGGCGCCGTTGCCGCCAACGCCGGTGCTGTTCAGCACGAGGGGTTCGGCGCTGGTGATGCCGCCCGAGATTGCGAGCGTGGCTCCAGTGGTCACGGTGGTGGTGGTGCCGGCGGCGGTGCCGAGGGCGCTCCCGTTTTGAATCTCCAAGGTGCCCGCGTTGATGGTGGTCGCGCCGCCATAGGTGTTGGCACCGCCGAGCGT
Source organism: Opitutus sp. GAS368 (assembly GCA_943372705.1). Classification (GTDB taxonomy): domain Bacteria; phylum Verrucomicrobiota; class Verrucomicrobiia; order Opitutales; family Opitutaceae; genus GAS368. Next base: position 9,145 of record CALRZR010000070.1, read on the forward strand.
CACGTAGCCGCTGTCATTCTTGGTGATCGTGCCGGTAGTTCCGGAGCCGTTAACATTGACGGTGTTCGTGATCGTAATGTTGCCAGCGCCTTCGAGCACGAGATTGCGGCTTCCGCCGGAACTGGCGATGGCGCCGGTGAGGGTAAGCAGTCCGCTATCACTTTGGATGGTGTTGGTGGTGGTATTGCTGATGGTAAGCGCACCGGAAAGCGTGTTGTTGCCGCTGATGTTGCGAATAGCTCCGTTGTTCGAGACGCCCGTGCCACGGAAATTGATGGGTTCGGCGCTGGTGATATCTCCCTGGATTTCGAGGGCGGCGAGATCGGCGACCGTCGTGGTGCCAGCGGTGGTGCCGAGGGCGTTGTTGTTACGAATGTTGAGCGTGCCAGTGCTCACGGTGGTGGCGCCGGTATAACTGTTGTTGCCAGTAACGGTGAAGGTGCCTGAGCCGGTTTTTGTGAGGGCACCGGTGCCGGTGATGGTGCCATCGAACAGGGTGCTGGCGTTATTGCCGCCGGTGGTGAGGGTGCCGGCGCCAAGGCTAAGGACGGAGCTGGCTTGGGCGCTGGCGAGGGAGCCGATAGTTTCGCTGTTCCCATTGAGGTCAAGGGTGGTGGCCCCGCCCGTGAGGATCACGGCCGAAGCGTTCGGAATCGCGGTGCCGGTGCCGAGGCGGAGCGTCCCTCCGGCGATGGTGGTATTGCCGGCATAGGTGTTGGCGCCGCCAAGAGTGAGAATGCCCGTGCCGTCTTTGGTGAGGCTGCCGGTGCCGGCGATGATGCCGGAGTAGCTCAGGACCGTGGCCGGGTCGGTCTTAAACGTGCCGCCGGCGGTGCCGAGAGTGGTGCCGCGGTTGGTGGCCAACGTCATCGTGGTCGTGGTCTGCAGCGTGCCATCATTCAGCGTGAGTTGGGCCGGAGTGGCGGCTCCGGGGGCGGTGCCAAGTCCGGTGTCGGCGGCGATGGCGACGGTGCCGCCGTTGACGGTAGTGGCTCCAGTGAAGGTGTTGACGCCGGTGAGGGTGAGGGTGCCGGAATTGTTCTTCGTAAGGGTGCCCGTGCCGGTCGTGATCGTGCCACTGACAACGGTGTTGCCGGAGCCATTGACGGTGAGGTTTCGGTTGGTCCCGGTGATCGCGTTGGCGGCGGAAAGGGTGAGCGTGCCCGTAGAGTTCTGATTGATGACCAGGGCGTCGTTCAAAGTGAGGCCGGCGCTGATGGTGGGAGAGCCGGTGTTGCTGACATTGATCTGGGCGTTGCCACCGCTCACATCCATCGTGAGGCGGTTGGTGGCGTGATCGATGGTGTAGTTGTTGTTATCGTTAAAATTCATGTAGCCGACGGTGCGGGCGGCATCGAGCGTGACGATACGGTTGCCCGTGATGGCGCTCGCGAAGTTGGCGGTGGCCCCGATTCCGTTGGGATTGCCGGTATTGGGATTCCAGTTGGTGTTGGTCGTCCAGGTGCCAGCGGCGTCGACGTTCCACGTATACCCGGCTCCAGTGAGAGGGACAATTTCGTTGCCGATGAGCTGGGCGCCAGGGGCATAGCCGGCGAAAGTGATGTTGGTAAGGAGTGCGCCGGAAATTGAGCCGGGCAGGAGGAGTTGGCTGGCACCACCGCCTGCCGTGCTGCCGGCCCAGTTGTTAATCGTGAGCGTGCCGCCCGTATACGTGCCGTTGGTGAGATCGAGGATGCCGGCTAGGCTGTTGAAATCCAGCGTGGAGCTGGATTGAAGGGTGGCGCTGGAGACCGTTTCGTTGTAGCCGTTGACCGAGAACGTGCCACCGTTGAAGACCAGCGCGCCAGAGAGGATGTTGCTCGCTCCGAGCTGGACTGTGCCGGCGGTGAGGTTGAGGGTCGCAGGGGCGAAGGAATTTGAGCCGGCGGTTCCGCCGATGGTCATGGTTCCCGTGCCAACCTTGGTAACGCTGTTGGCGCCCGAGCCTGAGAGATTGCCGGTAAACGTGGTTGAACTGTTGTTGGCACCAGTGGTGAGGGCGCCCGCGTTGCCCAGGGCAACGGTGCCGGCTCCGGCGAGAGAGCCAATGGTGTCGGTGCGGGTCGCCACATTAAACGTCGCGCCATTGGCGACGGTGACGGCGGTGCTGTCGGACAGGACGTTGTTGGCGGCGAGTTGGAGCGTGCCCGCGTTGATATTGGTGGCCCCGGTATACGAATTGGTGCCACCGAGGATGAGTGTGCCGGTGCCGGTTTTGGCGAGCGCGCCGCTGCCGGCGGCGATGCCGTTGTAGGTGAGCGTGGTGCCGGTGTCGGTTTGGATGGTGCCGCCCGCGGCGCCGAGAGCGATGCCGCGGTTGGTGCTGAGCGTCATCGTCGCGGTGTTCTGAAGGGTGCCGCCGTTGAGAGTGAGGTGACCGGCGGTGGCTGCACCGGGAGCGGTGCCGAGGTTGTTGTCGGCCGCGATGGAAACTGTGCCGGCGTTGACGGTGGTGCTGCCGCTGAACGTGTTGGCACCGGAAAGGGTGAGAGTGCCGTTGCCGACTTTGGTGAGGTTGTTGCCGGCCCCTCCGGAAACCACGCCGGAAATGTTCAAACTGCCGGAGTCGACGCCGACAGAATTACTGCCGGTGGTGCCGAGGGCGACCGTGCCGGTCCAGGTGTTGGCACCGGCGATGTTGCGGAGGGCGCCGGAGTTGCTGACGCCGTCGCCATTGATGGTGAGCCCTTCGGCGGCAAAGGTGGTGCCGGAGCCGGCGAGGGCGAGGGTGCCGCCGGTGTTGACGACCGTGCCGGCGGCGGTGCTGCCAAGCGCGGTGGCCTTTTCAATCTGCAAGGTGCCGGCGAGGACGGTGGTGTTGCCGGAGTAGGTATTCGCGCCGGCGCCGGTGAGGCGAGTGGTGCCAGCGTCATTTTTCTCGAGGGAGCCGGTGCCGCTGATGGCGCCCGAGAGGACGGTGGTGCCGGTGCCCTTGAGGCCGAGTATGTTGCCGCCGGTGTCGATATTGCCGCTGATCGTGAAGGTCGGGGAGATGTTGTTGTTGATGTCCAGATTCTTGTTCATCTGGACGTCGAGGCCGATGGTGTGGGAGGAATTACCGCCGGCGTCGTTGGTGAGATTGATCGCGGTGAGACCGCCGACCGTGTTGGAATCGAAGATCAGTTTGCGGGCTTCGGAGGTGGTCAGATTGTAGGAGTTGGCTCCGCTGAAATACATGTTCGTGATCACCTTGTCGCTGCCGTCCACGCTGATGTTTTGGGTGGAGCTGATATAGGTGCTATTGAAGATCACGTTGGACTTGAGCGTGGGATTGGTCTGCCCGGCCCAATTGAGGGGATCCGTGGCGCCGGTGCCCCAGACGCTGTTGCCGCCGCCGCTGTCGCCGGGACCGTTGCGGTTGTCCCAGATGAAATTGCCGGTGCCGGCCGTGGCTTGAATGGTGAGCAGCCCGCCGATTTCCGTGATCAGGGTGCCGGCGCCGGTGCCGGCGGCGAAGCCCATCTTCAACTGTTCGGGGCGAACGAAGGAGCTGAGGTCGACATCGAGCAATTGATACCACAGGCCGTCCTCACCGAATTGCATGCTGACGGAAAGCTGGCTGCTCTCGTTGATCGTCACCGAGATGTTGCGGTATTGGGTGCTCTGGTTGGGCCGGGTGGTGGCGGTGGGGAACGCGATCGTGTAGGGAACGGCGGGCACGGTGCCATCGCCACCATCGAGAGTGGTGGGGCTGCCGGTGTCGGTGAGGTCACGATAGCCGGTGCCGGCGAGATAGTTGTAACCGGTGGTATCCTGGCCGGGACCGCGCACCACGACGGTGTTGGGCTGGAGAGCGGTGCCGGGTCCACCTTGGCGTCCCTCGTTGGTCGTGGAGAAATTGCCGTAAGGATCGAACGCGACGCCGACGTAGCCACCGTTCAAACCGTTGGGGTCGATGCCGGTGCCTTGCGCGTAGCCGATGGCGCCGCCGGATGAACCTACGTTGAAGGTCTTGCTCGCGTCATAGAGAAAAAACGTGATGCCGTCGGCACCGGTGCTGGCGTAGTTGTTGCCGCCCCAGAAATTTGCGCCGAACGCGATGGTCACGCTATTTCCCGCCGAGGGAATGGGCGTATCGAAGTATACGGCGTTCGCGAGGCTGAGGGTGTTATTGGTGAGCCGCAGCCAGCCGGAGCCGGACGGGTCGATCGTGCCTGACTCAGGGTCACCACTACGGGGCGTTGCGCCGGAGGTGAGGATCGGCGCGGGGGTGGAGTTGCCTGCCGGGTTGAGCACCCAGCCGGGAGCGGTGGCGTTTTTGAAATCTTCGGAGTAGCTGAATTGGGCGCGGGCCGTCGAAAGCAATGCGCACAGAACGGTGGCCGCGCATAAAATATGGGCGAAGGCACCGAGCTTTCTACAAAGGAAGCGCGAGATTCTCATTTGGGATACTGGAAACTACATCGTCTCATCCGTCGTGTGGCTAATCTATTTGTGAGGTAGAAACCCTAGTAATGATACGTAGCGGCCTGCACGTTAACGGCTCATTTTCGCCGCGGATTGAGTCAGAAATAGATCAAATTTAGACGTCGTCCGGCGGGCGAAGTGAGCGAGCGAGGCCGGTCACGATGGAAGTCCCGCTTTCCACCGGAGTAAACTTTGTGCACGGTTTTGGCCGTGAAAGCCTCCGATTTCTTTGTCCTGCCGTCGTCACTCTCCGCCTTTTCCGCCTCTTTTCCGGCCGACGTGGCCCCGTGGAATTGGCTCAAAACGATAGGTGGTGCGCTGGGGGCCCAAGACTGGGCTCGGCTGACGGCGGTGTCCAAGTCGCCGTTGCCCGCCGGAGTGCACGTTGAAGGGGCCGTATTCATCCACCCTTCGGTCAAACTGCCCCCTTACGCCACGATCATTGGCCCCGTGTGGATCGGCGCGGGAACTGAGATTCGCCCGGGGGCGTTCATCCGGGGAAATGTCATTGTCGGCGAAGGCTGCGTTTTGGGCAATGCGTGCGAATTCAAGAACTGTCTGCTGATGGACGGCGTGCAGGTGCCGCATTTCAGTTACGTCGGCGACTCGATCTTGGGCAATGGAGCCCATTTCGGGGCCGGCGTGATCTGTTCAAACCTGCGGCTGGATCAACAGCCGATTACCGTGCGCACCCCCGACGCGACCTACCAGACCGGGCTCCGTAAATTCGGCGCAATCGTGGGCGACAAGGCCGAGGTCGGCTGCAACGCGGTGCTGAACCCCGGCACGCTGCTCGGGCCCCGGGCGCTCGTGATGCCCTCCATGGCGTTCAGCGGCTACCTGCCCGCGGCGACGATCGCGCACACGCGGCCGACGATCAAACTGATCCCGCGCCGGGATTGACGCGACGACGGAAGGTCGCCGAAGCTCCGCGTTTTTCATGCGCACACTCACCGGCATCACGCCCTCGGGCACGCTTCATATCGGCAACTATTTTGGCGCGATGCGCCCTGCCATCGATGCGCAGACGCGCGGCGACTGTTTCTATTTCATCGCCGACTACCATTCGATGACGACGGTGACGGATGCGGCGGAGCGTCGGAAAAACACCCAGGGCATCGCCCTCGATTGGTTGGCGTGCGGACTCGATCCGAAGACGAGCGTGTTTTGGCGGCAGAGCGATGTGCCGGAAGTCTGCGAACTGATGTGGATGCTCGGCACGCTCGCGCCGATGGGGCTGATGGAGCGCGCGCACAGCTACAAAGACAAAACGGCCAAGGGTATTTCGCCCAACTTTGGACTGTTTGCCTATCCCGTGCTGATGGCGGCGGACATCTTGCTTTACGATACGCATCGGGTGCCGGTGGGCCGCGACCAGAAGCAGCACGTCGAAATGACGCGCGACATGGCGATCAAGTTTAACGAGGCCTACGGCGAAACGCTGGTCGTGCCGGAGTCGGAAATTCGCGACGAGGTCGCCGTGATTCCCGGGCTCGACGGCCAAAAAATGTCGAAGAGCTATGGCAACACGATCGAGATCTTCGGCGACGAGAAGGCGCTGCGCAAAAAGATCATGGGGATCGTCATGGATTCGCGCACGCCGGCCGAGCCGAAGCCGGACGCGGACAAAAACCTCGCGATTCAGCTCCTGAAATTTTTCGCGACGCCCGAAGTCGCGCTCGACTACGAGAACCGCCTCCGCGCGGGCGGCCTCGGGTATGGTGATCTGAAGAAAGCGCTGTTCGAGCACTACTGGAATTACTTCGCGGCGGCGCGGACGCGGCGCGCGGAACTCGCGGCCAATCTCGATCACGTCGATGCGGTGTTGCGCGATGGGGCGGCGCGGGCGCGGGCGGTGGCAGAGCAGGTCATCGGGCGCGCGCGCAAGGCGAGCGGGTTGCGTTGAGCGTGCGAGGTGGACGGGGGGAGGACGGCTTCTGCGTTCTGCGTGTCTTACGGCGTTGCGTCGGTGAAGCGTAGCCAGTCGGCGGCGGTGTCGATATCGTGGAGCACGGGCAGTTCGTAGGTGCGGAGGCCGGCGCCGCGCAGGCGCGCGCGGGTTTGGACGAGGACTTGCGGCGTGCTCCAAGCGACGTCGACAAAGAGGTCCGGGCTCGGGGCGCGCAATCCGAGCAAGGTGTAGCCGCCGTCGGCGGCCGGGCCCAGCACGGCGTCGATGTCGGGGTGAGCGAGGCGGTTTGCTGCGTGCTCCAAAATCGCGGCGCTCAGGTCCGGACAGTCGCCACCCAGCGCAAACACGAACGGGGCGCCGCCGGCGAACGCCTGCGAAAAAGCGGCGGAAATCCGCACGCCGAGGTCGCCGTCGGGCTGCGGGCAATACGCGACCGCGGGGACGCGCGGGATGGCTGCGAGCCAGCCGCGCAGCTCCTGTTCGGCTTCGGCCGGAGTGAAGTTTACCGTGATGGACCAGCCGGCGGGGATGGCCCTGAGCTGGCGCTCCGCGAGCGTGCGATAGATCGCCAAAGCGCGCGGTGCGCCGAGTTCGGCGGCGAGGCGGGTCTTGACGGTGCCGAGGCGCGGCGCCTTGAGCAGCACGACGGCCGTCGGCGTCATGGACCTTTGGATTCAACCGGGGTGGGTGCCCCGGTCGCCTTCGGCGTGGTGTTGAGCGACCAGTCGTAGGCGAGAAATTCGACGCGCCAGGCGGCGGGGTCCTGCTCGATGGAGCGGCGAACGGCGTCCGGCGCGTATTTCGCCGCGGCGAGCAGCGCGCCGTGTTTGCCCGTGCCGAAATCTTTGCCATACCACGAGAAGATCTGCGACAGCCGCGCGGTTTTCGCGGAGAGATCGAACTGGTTGCGCGAGCTGTCGCGGAGAAAGAGTTTTGCCTGATCGTCGAGCTGGGCATTGAGGCGGTCGGCCTCGAAGGCCTCGGGGCGCAGGACGGGGCAGGAGCCCGAGGCGCAGTTCAGTGCGAAGTGCGCGCGCGCGTCTTTGAACTGCACGCGGATCGTCTCGTGCTCGATCTGGTTCAGGGTGAATTTTTTCCCGCCGATGGTGGCGAGCGGAATATCCCACGCGGTGGTTTTGAATACGGTGCCGAGGACGAGGCCGCCTTTGCCGATTTCGGTGATACTTTTGGCGGGTTGCTTTTCGACGATGAGCTGAAGCGTGTAGGCGTTGTAGGCGTTGAGCCAGAAGGCGAGGCGTGCGGCGTCGTCGGGGAGTTGCGCGGGATCGGTGGCGGCGAGTTGCGCGAGGTAGCGCGGGAGGCGTTCATCGGTCTTAAGCGCTGCGTAATCCACGAGCCCGTCGCGCACGTGAGTCGCGAGGATCTCGGTGAAGAGCCGATGATCCGGAGCCGGGGCGGCGCGGGCGATGGTCGCGACACCGATGGCGGCCAGCACGGCGAGCAGGGCGGAAAATATTTTCATGTTCGATAGAGGGCGGCGAGTGTGGCGGGCGGTGTGCCCGTGAGAAAACGCAGGAGCAGGCAGGTGTTGAGCCATTGCTGGCGCAGCGGACCGCGGCGACGGAAGCGACGTGCGGATGTCGTGACGTAGGCGGGAAACGACCACACGCGAGTGACGCGACGGGCGCGACGGAGGAGTTCGACGTCTTCGAACAACGGCCACGGCGGAAAGCCTCCGAGCTCTTGATAAAATGTGCGGCGCACGACGATGGCCTGATCGCCGAAACGCGTGAAAACCGAATCGAAGCGCGTGAACCAAGCGCTCGCGCGGAGGAACCGTCCGGCTTGGTCGAACTTCAGTCGGAACGTGCCGAGCGCGACTTCCGGGCGGGCGAAGTATCGGTCGAGCACGGCGGCGACGTCGATTGGAAGCCGGGTGTCGGCGTGCAGAAAGACCAATAAATCGCCGCAGGCATGGGCGGCTCCCGACGCGAGTTGTGCGCCGCGCCCGGTGGCACCGGTGACAACCTGCACGCCAAGGCGGGCGGCGAGGTGCGGAGTATCGTCGGAGCTGCCACCGTCGGCGACGATGATCTCGGCCGCCGGGAGGCTCGCGCGAATGCTAGCCACCGTGGCGGCGACGTGGGCGGCTTCGTTGAGGGTGGGCACGATCACCGAAATGCGGAGGGCGCTCATGGCGACGGGCGAGAGGCGGCGGCAGGAGGCGGCGTTGAGTCGAGACGAAGTTCGGCAAACCACGCTTCGGCCGAACGCCCCGTGTTGTCGGTGTCGACGAGCACGGCTACGGCGCTGATCTCGCTGGGCGGACTTCCAAAATAGGATCGGTAGTCGGCGAGCACGTCGCGGGATTCTGCAAGCCAACGGCCGGCTTCGGCGGAGCCGGAGCGGACGACGATCATGGCGACGTTTTTTGTGTAGGGGCTGGGGAAGATGACGCCGACGGGCTCGTGGGCGGACCAGACGTAGTTGAGCGCGCGGGTGCGGAGCGGGAGGACGGATGTTTCGAACACGACGAAGACGCGGGCCGCGTAGTCGTCGCCGGCGCGCGCGCGCTCGCGGGTGTTGCCGGTGAGCGGCGCGGCGATTTTCCAGCGCCACGTAAGGAGGGCGGCGGAAGGCCCGGTGACATGGACGCGGCGAATCAAGCCGGCGTGGGCGGCATCGCTCACGGCATGCAGCGCGGGCTGATGGGTGATCGCATCAGTGACGACGGCGTAATGCGTGGGCTTTGTGAGAAAACGTTCTTCCCGCCACCGATCTCGCCAGCCCGCTGCGAAACCGTCGAAAAGATCGTCGGCCGCGACAGCGGAGACGGGGAGGCCGAGGCCGGCAAGGAGTGCGGCAAAGCGAAACACAGCGGTAAGAGACGGATCCGGCGGGGATATTCCGAGAAAGAATTGCCCTCGACGCAGCGGGGGGCACGGTTGCGCGCTTTCGATGAATCCACGCGCGTTGCCCATCTACGAACTCGAGCCGGCGGTCGTCGCTTCCCTGCGCACGCAGGGGCGGCTGATCGTGCAGGCCCCGACGGGTTCGGGCAAATCGACGCAGCTTCCGCAGATATTGCTGCGGCACGGGCTGCTGGACCGCCTTGGCGGGCGGGACGCGCGCGGGGAAGTGGTCGTGTTGCAACCGCGCCGGCTGGCGGCGCGCATGCTCGCGAAACGCGTGGCGGAGGAGGTCGGCACGACGCTCGGCGACGTGGTGGGTTACCAAATACGGTTGGAGTCGCGCATCAGCGAGAAAACGCGGATTCGTTTTGTGACCGAGGGGATTCTGCTGCGCCAGATGTCGTTTGACGCGACGCTGCGCGGGGTGAGCGCGCTCGTGTTCGACGAGTTTCATGAGCGGCACCTTTACGGGGATATTTCTTTGGCGAGAGCGGTGCAGATTCAAGAGACCACGCGGCCCGATCTGAAGATCGTGGTGATGTCGGCGACGCTCGATGCGGGGGCACTGAAGACATATCTCGCGCCGTGCGATGTGTTGGTGTCGCAGGGGCGGAGTTTTCCGGTGCGCATCGAGTATCTGCCGAAGACAGTGAATTTCGAAAACGACGCGATGTGGGACGTCGCGGCGGCGGAGTGCGAGCGCGTGGCGGATACTTCGGCGAGCGGCGACATGCTGGTGTTCATGCCCGGTGCGTATGAAATCAACCGCACCGTGCAGGCGATTCAAGGTGCGCGCGGGCTGCGGGATTTTGTGTGTTACCCGCTGCACGGCGAATTGCCGCCGGAGGCACAGGATCGCGCGGTGCAGAAATACGAGACGCGGAAGATCATCGTCTCGACGAACGTCGCGGAGACGTCGCTCACGATCGACGGCGTGACGACGGTGATCGACTGCGGATTGGCGCGCATGGCGCGATTCGATCCGCACCGCGGAATCAACACGCTGCTCATCGAAAAAATCTCGGCGGCGAGCGCGGATCAGCGCGCGGGCCGCGCGGGTCGCACGGCGCCCGGCGTGTGCGTGCGGCTCTGGACGGAACGCGAGCATGCGAACCGCGCGCCGCAGGAGCTGCCGGAAGTGAAGCGCTTGGATTTGTCGGAGGTCGTGCTGACACTCAAGGCGAGCGGGATTCACGATGTCGCGAATTTTCCGTGGCTGGAAAAACCCGATGCGGTCGGTCTCGTGCGGGCGGAAAATCTGCTCGCGGATTTGGGTGCGTTGGGCGGGGAGCGGAAAACGATTACGGACGTCGGGCGGCGGATGTTGCGGTTTCCCGTGCATCCGCGTTACGCGCGCATGTTGCTCGCGGCCGAGGAGCGCGGATGTGTGCGGACGGTGGCGTTGATGGCGGCGCTCACGCAGGGGCGGAATTTTTTGCTGCGCGGTGTGCCGCGCGAGGTCGAGAAGGCGCGCGAGGATGCGCTCGGCGAAGAGCACGAGAGCGATTTTTTCCTGCTCATGCGCGCGTGGCGTTACGCGGACAAAGCGAACTACGGCCTCGACGCGTGCCGGCGGCTGGGCATCCACGCGCAGGGCGCCCGGCAGGTCGGGCCGTTGTTCGAGCAGTTTTTGGAAATTGCGGCGAAGGAAGGTCTCGATGTGAGCGAGCAGCGCGTCGACGGTGCGGCGGTGCGCAAATGCGTGCTTGCGGGATTTTCGGACCAATTGGCAAAGCGGCTCGATGTCGGCACGCTGCGCTGCGAGCTGGTGCACAATCGCCGCGGCGTGCTCGCGCGCGAGAGCACAATCCAGCAGGCGAAACTCCTCGTGGCGGCGGAGATCAGCGAGATCGGGCGCGGCGACGGCGAGGTGAACACCTTGCTCACGCTGGCGACGGCGATCGAGGAGCCATGGTTGAAAGAGATTTTTCCGGACGACTACCGCGAGGCGAAGGGAGTGACTTACGACGAGGCGATTCGGCGCGTGGTGTCGCGGCGCGAGCGGCGGTTTCGCGACCTCGTGCTCGAGGCCAAGGTGAGCAGCGACGAGGCTCCGCTCAACGAGGCGGCGGCGTTGCTGACGAAGGAAGTGCTCGCCGGGCGCCTGAAGCTCGAAGCGTGGGATGACACCGTGGAGCAGTGGATTCTGCGCGTGAACCGGCTCGCGGAGTGGTTTCCCGAGCTCGAAGTGAACCCGATCACGGAAGCGGACCGCGCGACGCTCATCGAGCAGATCTGCTACGGCGAACTCGGGTATCGTGATATCAAGGACAAGCCCGTGATGCCGGTGCTGCGAGACTGGCTGACGGCGGAGCAGTTTGCCGTGCTCGACGACTATTTGCCGGAAAAACTGGTGATGGGGAACGGGCGCAAGGCCCGCCTCACCTACGCGAAAGAAGGCCCGCCCATCATGAGCGCGCGCATCCAGGAACTCTACGGCATCGAGGGGAAATTCACGATCGCGCACGGACGCGTGACGGTGAAGTTCGAGGTGCTGGCGCCGAACCACCGGCCGATTCAGGTGACGGACGATCTCACGAATTTCTGGCGCGAGCAGTATCCGAAGGTGAAGGCTGAGTTGTCGCGCCGCTATCCGCGGCACGAGTGGCGCTGAGCGTTGCGGGGCGGCGGAGGCGAGGGGAGCGCGCCGCAGAATACTCCGTTGGTGGTATGTCGGGGTCCACGCTTCTTGCTATCATCGCCCATGCACCGTCTCCGTTGTTTCCTTTTCCGTAGTTCCTTTCTCTTCACTGCCGTGGCGGCGATTTTGGCGCCTGCCGTGGACTTGGCCGCGCAAACTGCGCCGGCGGCTGGTGCGCTCATGGGGCGTGTCACCGATGCAGCGACCCAGTCGGTATTGCGCGGTGTAGCGGTTACGCTGACCTCGGCCGGCTCGAGTGCGACGGTTCTCCGTGCTGTTACCGATGCCAATGGCGAGTTCGCGCTGACTGCGCCTACGGGCGACTACACGCTGGCGTTGGACTATCTCGGTTTGCCGCCGAAATCGCAGACGGTGACGCTCACGAGCGGCCCGATGCGGCTGGCGCTTTCGCTCGGTGACTCGGTGGTGGCGCTCGCGGCCGTCACGGTGGAGAGCACTCGGACCGGACAGGCCCGGGCTCTCAACCAACAGCGCGCCGCCCAGAATCTCACGAACATCATTTCGGCGGATTTCGCCGGTCAGTTTCCCGACAAGAATATCGCCGATGCGGTGAAACGCCTGCCCGGCGTGACGGTGGAAACCGATCGCGATACGGGCGGTAGCGAAGGGCGCTACGTCACGGTGCGCGGCATGAGCGCGGATTTCAACGCGGTGACCGTGAACGGCATGCGGGTAAACGTGACCGACTTCGATGGGATCACGCGGCGCGTGCCGCTCGATGTGATCTCCGCCGATGTGGCGGATCAGATTGAAGTCACGAAGGCACTGCGCCCCGACCAAGACGCCGACTCGCTCGGCGGAGCGGTCGATATCAAGACGCGCAGCGCGTTCAGCCGCGACGGACGCACGGCCTCGGCGAAATTCGCCCTCGGGTATTCGGCCATCCTCTCGGACTACACCAACTACCCCTATGAAAACCCGTCCCGCGAAGGCGCGATTAGTTACTCGGATTTGCTGGGCTCGGCGCGGCAGTGGGGATTCTCGTTTGCGGCCAACTATCGCGATCGCACCTTCGTGAAACAGCGTAACAGCACGACCGGCTGGAACGGTGCGGGCACCGCCGCGTCGCCCTTCCTCATGGATTCGTTTGTGCTGCAGCACTTCTTCGACGACATGACGAGCCGCGGGCTCAACGGCTCGCTGGAGTTTCGGCCGACCGCGGAACACAAGTTTCGTCTCTACGCCGGCACGAACACCCGCGACACGAATCGCGGACGGCAGCGCCAGCAGATTTTCTTCCCCCTGTCGGTCACCGCGACCAACACCGTCGGCGCACCGGTGGCGACCGGCGACACTTACACGAGCATCGCTTCGCCGAACAATACGGTGCGGAAAGAGGTCCGCGATTTCGACGAAAGCCAGGATACGCACACGCTCGCGTTCGATAGCGAATCGAAGGTGGGCGAGTTCACGATCACGTCGTTGGTGGGATACAACCGGGGCGAATTTGACGGTGGTCTCGCGACCGGCGTGCAGGCGCAATTCCAGCGCGCGACCTCCACCAACGGCTACACGATTACGCCCGGGGCCGCCCGTTTCCCGGTGATCTCGACCACGCTCGACCGCGTCACGCCTGCGCTCGCGAATGCTTACCAGATGCGCAGTCTCGTCCGCGGCACGCGCAACTACACCGACGGCGAGTGGAACGCCGCGCTCGATGCGAAACGCGACGCGACGGTCGGCGGCTGGCCGGGTTGGTTCAAGGCCGGCGCGAAGTTCCGCACGAAGGCCCGCGACCGCGATGAGATCGTCCGCTCCTTCAACCAGAACACAAATTGGACGCTGCTCGGCTACACCGGCCAAGCGGACATCCCGTCGGTCTTGGCCGACTACGGCGCGAAGAATGGCGCGACAGCGGACGGTCATTATGACTTCGGCTATTTCATCGACCCGAAGAAGGTCCGCGAAGTCGGCGAGTTGCTCATCTCCCGCGGGCTCGTGACGCCGTTGACCACAAATGCGCTCAACAGCGCGCTCGGCGACTACTCCGCGTGGGAGGACGTGACCGCGGCGTATGCCGAGGGACAATTCACGGCGGGAAAACTCACGCTGCTCACCGGGCTGCGCGCCGAGCGCACCGCGGTGAAATTCAAGACGTGGGCCGTCGTGAACGGCACGCCGCTGCGCATCCAGCCGGTGCGGGCTTACTCTGATGTGTTGCCCGGTCTGCACCTCCGCTACGAAGCCCGGAAGAATTTCGCCGTGCGCGCGGCTTACACGGAAGCGATCGCGCGACCGACGTTCAACCAGCTCAATCCCCGCGCGACCATCAACACCTCCACCGACGTCGTCAGCCGCGGCAACCTCGACCTGAAGCCGGTCACGTCGCGCAATTACGATCTCTCGTTTGACTACTACCTCGGCAGCACCGGGTATGTCTCGCTGGGCCTCTTCCACAAGGACTACAAAAACAACGTCTATCGCTCCACGCAGCGTGAACTCTTCGAGGGCGAACCGAACACGCAGATCACCCAGGAGCGCAATGCGCGCGGCGGTAAACTCACCGGCGTGGAATTTGCCTTCGACCAGCCGCTACGCTTCCTCCCCGCGCCTTTCGACGGTCTCGGTGTGACCGTGAACTTTACCTACACGGATTCCTCACTCGATACCGGTTTGCCCCGCCTGGCTGGTCTGAAGATCCCGCTCTTCGACCAGATGAAGGAAACGCTCAACGCGAGCATCTACTATGAGAAGCGCGGCCTGCGCCTGCGCGCCGCGGCACACCGTCGCAGCCGCACGGTTTTCGATCTGGCTACCGATAATCTCTACGCGTTGGCGCGCTACGAATCGCCGAGCACGGAGCTCGATCTCACGGCCAGCTACAAAATCCATCGCCGCTGGACCGTGTATGCGGAGATCCAAAATGCGCTGAGCGCTCCGCGCCACGGCTACAACGGCGACGCCAACCTTCGCCTCGACTACAACGAATATGCCGACTGGGCGGCGACGTTCGGGGTGCGCTGGTCGTTGTAATTTGGCCGCAGCGGTGCTCCCGCGCTAACGCATCAGCGCCATCAGGCGCCCGCGCGAGCGCACCTTCAGTTTCGAGAAAATCGACGTCAGCTGCTTCTTCGTGGTGAGCGGACTTTTCTTGAGTCGCCGCGCGACTTCGTCGTTGGAGCAGCCTTCGCAAATGAGCAGCGCGACCTCGCGTTCGCTC
The DNA here is from genome assembly GCA_943372705.1 of Opitutus sp. GAS368. Taxonomy (GTDB): domain Bacteria; phylum Verrucomicrobiota; class Verrucomicrobiia; order Opitutales; family Opitutaceae; genus GAS368. The sequence goes on from CALRZR010000070.1 coordinate 24,159, forward strand.
GGGGTGAGCGCCCAGAGGAGCCGTTGTTTTTCGAGCGGCACGCGAGCGGAGGGTTGGCGCTCGAGACTACGGTCTTCGAGCACGACGAGAAAGCCGGGCTTCGCGAGCACGCCGGCGGAGGCGTTGACGGCCGATATGGCGGCGAGGCGGTCGGGCATCGTCGGGTGCGCGAGCCGCTCGAGCGCGTGGGAAAACTGCGGCCGGTCCTTAGCGTTGGTTTTGAGAATTTCCTGTCGCATGAGCTCGCACACGTCTCTCACGGGAGTCGGAATTTCGAGACGTTCGCGCGAGACGAGGCCGCGCGCGACCGTGGGACCGTGGCACCAGACGGCGCATTCCTTGACGGCCTCGGTGTTGGCAAAGACCGGTTGAAGATCCCAGTCGAGCAGCAGGAGGCCGAGGGGGATGTGGCGGTTGAACTCTTCGAGCACCTTGCGATACAGGCGCTCCGTGTGCAGGAGGAGCACGCGGTCGATGGCCGTCTCGAGATGCGGCCGCAGCTTGCGCAGCCGGGCGATATCGGCGGGACCGAACTCCGGTCCGCCGGGCGCGCGGTAAACGCTGAACATGGCCTTCACGTCGTTGCCTTTCCAAAACAGTCCCGAGAGGCCGTCGCTCCAGCCTTCGGGCTGCGCGAAACGCCGATAAAATTCGGTGGCCCGAAATGCGGCCGGCGAGCCCACGACGTCGGCAAACCGGTAGTGCGTGATGCGCCGATGGGCGTGGATGTAGGGCGTGAACGGGTTGGCCTGACCGCGGGCTTTATACCATTCGGCCGTCTGCATGATCGGCGGATCGGTGAACACACGGCGTGCTTCCCTCATCTCGAAATGGCCCAGGAAGAGCGTCGCACGCACCGTCGGCGCAAAGGCGGCCCGCAGCAGCGGCAAAGCGGCGCGGCTCAACTCTTCCACCTCGGTCGCGGCGTGCAGCGGCAGGAGCAGGGACTCCCAGTTTGCCGGTGCGTTTGGCGTTTTCCGCGAGGTCTTCACGCGCGCACGCTCATCCGTGCGACGGCGTGCCGTCAAGAAGCCGGCTGCCCGGGCTGCGTGTCACGGGGGCGTTGGGGTCAGGGCGCGAGCCACAGTTCTTTGAGGCGACGGTCGGCAAACGGGTAGGGCTGCCAGCCTCGCACGGAGGGGCTCATGAGCATCGTCTGCGTGGAGAAGAAGAGCGGAATCACCGGCATTTCTTCGAGGAAGATTTCCTCGGCGCGCTGGAAGGCCTTTTCGCGCGCCGCCGCATCCACGGTCCAGGTCGCGTCGATCATGCGGTCATACTCCGCGTGTGACCATTTAGCTTCGTTGTAGAGTCCGCCGGTCTGCCATGGGCCGAGGAAGAAGTAGGGATCTTGATACGTGGTGGCGTTCCACGAGCCGCGCACGATTTGGAAATCCATCGAGCGCTTCGAGGTGTTGAGCACTTGCGTCTCCTCGTTGCGCAAGGTGATGGTGATGCCGAGATGCTGCCGCCACATCTGCTGCACCGCCTCCGCGATGATGCGATGGTGTTCTCGGGCATCGACGAGCAGCTCCGTCGCGGGGAAATTCGTGCCGCTCGGGAAACCCGCTTCCTGCAAAAGAGAGCGCGCGCGGACGGGGTCGAACGTCACGCTCGCCCGTGCGCGGTAGCCGCCGATCCCCGGCGGCGTGAAGTTCCACGCCGGAACTTTGCCGCCCTTCGTCACCTGTTTCGTCAACCGCTCGCGGTCCACGGCCAGCGCGAGCGCCAGCCGCACGCGACGGTCATTTAGCGGCGGCTTGGCGAAATTCAGAGAATAGAAATAGACCCCGCGGTCATCGACCACTTTGAGGGCCTCGGGCTGCTCGCGTTGGTAGACTTCGATTTTGTTGAGCGGCACGAGTCCTGTCAGATGGAGCTGGCCGGTGCGAAACGCGTTTTCCTCGGCTGAGGTGTTTTCGATCGGTAGAAAATGAATCTCCTTCAAGCGCACGCGGGCCGCATCCCAGTAGCGGGGATTTCGCTCCACCACGAGACCCTGACTCTGACGCCACGACTTCAACTGAAAGGGCCCGTTGCCCACCAGATTTCCCGGACGAATCCAGTTGTTCACGCGATCGTCCATCGCGCCGAATTTCTCCACCGTCGCCTGAGGCACTGGGAAGAACAAATACAGGGCCGAGAGGAAGAACGGCGTGGGTCGCTCCAGGGTGAACTCCACGGTCCGTTCGTCGCGCGCCTTTACGCCAACCGTAGCAAAGTCCGTCGTCCGGCCCGCTTGGTAGTCCCGAGCCCCGCGAACGAAAAACAATGTCGACTCGGCGTGAGAGGCCCCGAGCCGAGGCGCCAGCAGGCGGCGGGCGCCGTATTCGAAATCGTGGGCCGTGACCCGTGTGCCATCGCTCCACGCCGCCTCCGCGCGCAGGTGAAACGTGTAGGTCAGGCCATCCGCCGAGACATACCATCGCTCCGCCACGCCTGGCCGCGGCTCCAGCGTCGCCAAGTCCGGAGTAACGAGGCCTTCGAAGAGGCCGCCGACGATGGTCCACTCCATCGCTCCACGCACCAGATAAGGGTCGAGTGACTCGGGTTCGGATGTATTGCCGCGGTAGAGGATTTGTTCGCGGTTGCCGATCTGCACGGGCGTTTCCTTGCGACCGCAACCGGCTGTGCAGAGCACGACGGCGGCCCACCACGCGACTCGAAGAACACGTTTCATTTTTCCGCAACGCTGTCCGGGCCGGGCGCGCGGCGCACCTGAAAACCGCTACCACCAAAGGAGTATTTGGGGTGGCGGCGGAAACTTCGCCCTAGCGGGACACACCGCGCCGTGCGAAGCTCACGATGTGTCTCCGCTCCACCTCAACCCTCGACTTCGCGGCCTATTATCAGCGGCGCTGATTGGCGTGGTGGCGGCGAGTGCGAGTGCGGCCGCGGCGAGTGCGAGCTACGACTATTGGCTGACAGGCAGCGCGGATGACGCGAAGCCGGCGAAGACGCGCGCGGGGCTGTTTTTGTCGGGCGGCGGCGGCGATGTGGCGGCGGCCTGGAAGTGGTTCGTAGCCTGTGCCGGCGGCGGCGACATCGTGGTCCTGCGCGCATCCGGCGCGGACGGCTACAACGACTACATTTTCTCGAAGATCGGCGGCGTCGATTCCGTGGAGAGCATCCGTTTCAACAGCGCGGAGGCGGCGCGCGACCCGCGCGTGCTCGAGATCATCGCGAAGGCGGACGGCATCTTCCTCGCGGGCGGCGATCAGGCGCGCTACGTGACCTACTGGAAAGATTCCCCGGTGGTCGCCGCGCTCAATGTGCACCTGCGCGCCGGCAAACCGCTCGGCGGCACGAGCGCGGGACTCGCCGTGCTCGGCCAATATTACTTTTCCGCGTTGCACGATTCCGTGACCAGCGCGGCGGCACTTGCGGATCCGTTCGACAGGAAAATTACCGTAGGGCGCGATTTCATCGCCGCGCCGCCGCTCGTGGGAGTGATCACGGATTCGCATTTTATGGCGCGGCAGCGCCTCGGTCGCCTCGTGGCGTTTCTGGCGAGGATCGCCGCGGACGAGCACGGGAAACCGACGCGATTGGTCGGGCTTGGCGTCGACGAAGGCACGGCGCTGTGCGTGGAGCCGGATGCGCAGTCCCGGGTGTTCACCGAAAAGCAAGGGCTGGTCTGGGTGGTGGAGCCGACGCGTCCACCCGAGAGGATCGCGCCTGGCCAAGCGCTGGTGGTGCGCGGTGTGCGTGTGGTGGGCATTGGTCCCGAAAGCGCGCTGAATTTGAAAACCCTCGCGGTCGAGCGTCCCGTGGTGTTGCGCCTGATCGCGACGGCTGACGGGAAACTGAGCGACGAGGGGTCGGTGAAACCGAATTCCGCCAAATGAGCATTCCCTCCGCCATCGCCGCGCTGACCACGCGCACTCCGGAACTCGTGGCGCTCTTGGAAACGTGGGCGCACATCAACTCGGGGTCCGGTCATCTCGCGGGACTTGAGCGGATGCGCGCGGCGCTGCGCGCGGAATTTTCGCGGGTGTTTCCCTCTGCGATCGTAGAGGAGCCGGTGTTGGGCGGGACGACGGCGCGCGCCCTGCGCGTGAGCATGCGACCCTCGGCGCCGCGCCAGATTCTTCTGAACGGACACTACGACACCGTTTACGAAGCCACCGACCCGTTTCAGACCTGTTCGCGTCCCGACGACGCCACGCTGCGCGGTCCCGGCGTGGCCGACATGAAGGGTGGCATCGTGGTGATGCTGGCCGCGCTGCAGGCCTTTGAGCAGACGCCGGGCGCGTCGGTGCTCGGCTGGGAAGTCTTGCTCACGCCGGATGAGGAAACGGGTTCGCATGGGAGTGCGCCGCTGTTCTTCGACGCGGCGACGCGGCACCGCTTCGCGCTGGTATTTGAGCCGGCGCGGCCGACGGGCGACCTCGTCCAAACGCGCATGGGCACCGGGACGTTTACCGCGACTTGTCACGGTCGGGCGGCGCATGCCGCGCAGGTGCCGAGTCCGGGGCGTAACGCGATTCTGGCGCTCGCGGAGTTTCTGTTGGCGGCGGCGAAAATTCCGGCGGACCTTCCGGGCGTGTTGGTGAACGTCGGGAATATCCGGGGCGGCAGCGCGGCGACGAATGTGGTGCCCGATTTTGTACAGGCCGAGATTGATGTCCGCCTCACGCGCATCGCCGATC
>CALRZR010000071.1:0-28667 GCA_943372705.1 Opitutus sp. GAS368
ATTTACGCGGTGAATGTGAAGGGCGTTTACCACGGGTTGCATTTCGGCGTGCAGAAACTCCTCGCGTCGGGGGGCGGAGCGATCGTGAACCTCGCGTCGCTCGCGTCGAAAGTGGGGCTCGCGGACCGGTTTGCCTACGGGATGAGCAAGGGCGCGGTTTACACGATGACGCTCTCGGTGGCGCGGGATTTTGTGAGCCGCGGCATCCGCTGCAATTGCGTCTGCCCTGCGCGCGTGCACACGCCGTTCGTCGACGGGTTCATCGCAAAAAATTATCCGGGTAAGGAAGCGGAGATGTTCGCGAAGTTGTCGGCGGCGCAGCCGATCGGGCGCATGGGCGAGCCGGCGGAGATCGCGGCGCTGGTGGCGTTTCTCTGCTCGAGCGAGGCCGCGTTTATCACGGGCTCGGCCTACGATATCGACGGTGGTGCGACTTTGCTGCGGTGAGGCGAGGAGCGGTGACGACGCGGTGAGGCGGGCTGAAGTCCGCCTTACTTGCGTTTCCGCCAGAGGCTCACGGCGATCACGCCGAGGCCGGCAACCATAAGCGCCCACGTGGAGGGCTCGGGGATTGGGACGATCTGGAAATTCGTGAGGGTGACACTCGTCGGCGTGTAGTTGACGACGAAGGAACTCTGGAGGTCGTTGGCCCAGAAGCGGGCGCCGGGCGCGGCGTTGGTGAAGGCGCCGGTGACGTTGGCGGCGGTGACGACGGTGAACGTGGCGGTGGGGCTGATCGTGCCGCGGAAGGCATCGGTGACGTTGATGGAGAGCGCTCCGCCGAGGGTGGCGTTGCCGCTGATGCTGAGAAAATCGTAGTCGACGCCCTGATTGTTGCCGGCGATGTCGACGATCAGTTTGGAGGTCGAGAGGAGCGTGAGGTTGCCCTGAATGTTGAGGCGGCCGAGGGTGTCGCCGGGGGAGAGGACGGCGGTTTCGATCACGGTGGCGGCGCTGACCCCGGGCGCGGAGGTGGGCGCGGAAACGCCGGTGCCGTTGGTGATATTGCCGGTGAGGGTGCCGTTGCCGATCACGCTGCCGCTGGAGAATGCGACCGGGTTGTCGAAGGTCGCGGTGGTGCCGGTGGCGAGGCGGAGGTTGCCGCCCGATTGGGTGTAAGTGCTGGTGAAACGTAGCAGGCCGCCGTCGATCAGGAGCGCGCCGCTATTCGTAAACGGCACTTCGATCCGGGTGGTGCTGCCGACGGTGACTTTCCGGTAGGTGCCGATGTTGGAAAACGCGAACGCGCCGCCAAAAGTGTTTGTGATGAGGTAGTCCTGCACGGTGCCGCTCGAGGCATCGACAAACGTGGCGCCCGCGGCGTTGATGAAGGCGCCGCCGTTGCCGGAGCGGAGCGCGCCCCCTTGTTGCCAGCTAAACGTGCCCTGATTGAGAATCGTCGTGCGGTCGAAATCGTGTGCGGCATACGTGCTCGCGGTGAGCGTGGCGCCGGCTGAGACGAGGACTTGGTCGAGTCCGCTCAGCGCCCCGCTCGTCCAACTGGAATTGGGGCCGAAGAGCTTGAGGGCGCCGCCGCCGTTTACGTTGCCGCCGAGGAGCAGGAGGTCGTTGAGGAGGATCGTCGTGCCGGTGGGGATCGAGGCGGTGCCGAGGGAAATTTCGGCGGAGTAGGTGGCGAGGCCGGCGTTGAGGGGGAAGCCGTTGTTGGCAGTCCATTTCGTGGCGTCGGTCCAATTGCCGGTGCGCGTCTCGCTGTCGCCGGCCCACGTGAAGGCGCGCGGCGGCGCGGAGAGCGTCACGGTTGGCCCGGCGGTGGTGACGGCCGGTGCCTCCACGGTGGCGCGGGTCACACTGGAGGTGGCGAGCGGCTGGAGGCCGGTGAGATTGGCGGGGTAGCTGGCGTTGAACGTGAACGTCGCGGGGCTTGCAGGGGCGTTGTCGTAAATCCAACTGAGCGTGCCGGTGCTCCCGGTCGAGGGACGCACGAGGGTCGGTTCATTGGTGCCGCCCTGGTAGGTCCAGCCGGTCGGGAGTGTGGCGGAAAACGCGAGCACCGACGGCGCGCTGGAGTAGGTGACGGTCGCGGTAAACGTGAGCGTGCCGCCGGCGGGGTTGATCGTCGTCGTGCTCGGCGTGAGCACGATCACCTGCGCCGCCGCCTTCGCGGCGAATACCGCGAGTGCCAAGCACAGGGTGAAAAACGAAGAACGCGACATGAACGGAAGGGAGTGGAAGCGGTGGAGGGCACGGCGCAGGCGACGAACCCCGTGGGAATCGGCGGCTGCGGGCGTGTTGCAGCTTGGTAGCAGGAATATCTTTTCTCACAAGGCAGGAATCGGTGCGGCGCGCCGGGGCGTGTGTTTTGTGGAATGCTGGGCGCAAACGTGCCGGGGATTTTTCGGGAGATTTCCGGCTCGCGCCGATTCCGGCCAATGGCTACTCACTTTCAATACGGCACCACCGCTTCGCCTGCCTAAATTTCTCCCGCGCCTTGTTTTCCCACGGGGCGCTTTGGGTGAGGCGCTCCCAGCCCGCTTCCAGTCCTCTGCTCGTCATGATCCCATCTGCTGCCATGGTTGTAGTTCGTCGCGTCGTCGCTCTCGTTCGCCTTTGCACCCGCGCGTGGCCGGGCAGCGGCTCGCGGGCGACGTGGGTGGCGGCGGCCGCGTTTGCCGCAGTCGGGGCGTGGGCGCCCGCGGCGGTGGGGCCGCTGACGTGGAATCCGGCGACGGATTTTTTCTCGACCACCACAAACCCGAACGGCGTGTGGAGCTACGGTTGGATGGACACCGAATTTAAGACGTTCACTCCGTATGTGAACAAACGCGTCAATCCGAGCGGATACAGCAATTGGTATGGCTGGGCGGGCGATGAGACTCCGGCTGTCGCCTTGAATGGTCAGTCGGTCGCCATAAACGGCGTGCCGGCGGGCGCCATGTTGCTTCACCCGGGCAACGGCAATGAGCCCTCCGTCCTCCGCTGGACCGCGCCCTACGGAGCGACGATCCGGGTGGCCGGTCAATTTTACGCCGGTGACGCGGGCGTGATGCAGGTTGCCGTGCGGCACAATAATTCTGCGCTCTTCACCGCGAGCGATGCCGGCGCCTTCGATCTCTCTGTTACCGTCGCGGCCGGAGACCGCATCGATTTCGCAGTCTTCGGAGGCTACGCCTTTGGTTCGACGGGACTGCAGGTGGCCCTCACCGCCACAGCGATTCCACTGCCGCTGACGACCGGTGACACGGGGAAAATCGCCATTGCTCCATTTGCCGGCGGCACCGCGGTGCAGATTGCGGCGAGCGGCACCGGGGATCTTGCGAGCTCCGGCCTGCAGACCAAACCCGACGGATCGCTCGTCGTCGCAGCCGGTGCGCCGTGGACTGCCGGCAATGTCGGCGCGGCCTATCCCAACGTGGCCGGATTTCCCGCCGGAGACGGCCTCAACCACTTTGTGGGTGGCGGTCTGAACTATGATCACGGCAGCGGCAGCGGCTGGATGTTTGCCGGCAAGCAGACGACCGATACCACTGATCCGGCGGCGATTCGCGCCGGTGCGATCGTGGGCACGTTTGCTTCCAGTCCGACACGCGACGATTGGTTTTTCATCGGTTACGGTCGCACGGTGATGGTGCCTCGCGGCGGGGCCACGCTCTACGTGGCGGTCAACGAATCGGACAATACCAATAATCACGGCAGCTACACCCTCGCCGTGTCGACCGTCGCGCCGGCCAACGATGCCTTCGCCTCAGCGGAGGCCCTTTCCGCGACGAGCGAGTCACGCACCGCCGCCAACGTCCTCGCCACCAAAGAAAGCGGCGAGCCCAACCACGCCGCCAACGCCGGCGGCGCCTCTGTCTGGTGGAAATGGACCGCGCCGAAGACCGGTATCGCGAGCGTCAACACCATCGGCAGCACGTTCGACACGCTGCTCGCGGTCTACACCGGCAACGCCGTGAACGCGCTCACTGCCGTCGCCAGCGACGACAACTCCGGTCCCGCGAACACCAGCAAACTCACCTTCAACGCCACCGCCGGCACCGTTTACGCGATCGCCGTCGACGGCAGCGGTAGCGCCACCGGCACGATCGCTCTGGATGTCGGATATGCGTATCAGTTTTCCACGGTTGCCGGTCTCGCGGGCACCGCGGGCAGCACCGACGCCACTGGCTCCGCCGCGCGCTTCTCCGGCCCCAACGACGTGGTCGTGGACTCCGCGGGAAACCTATACGTCGGCGAAAACAGCAATCACCTCATCCGCAAAATCACCCCCGCCGGCGTCGTCACCACTCTCGCCGGCAGCGCGGGCCTCGCCGGCACGGCCGACGGCACCGGCGCCGACGCCCGCTTCAAGCAACCGCTCGGTTTGGCACTCGACGGCAGCGGCAATATCCTCGTCGCCGACTACGAAAATCACGCGATCCGCCGCGTCACCCCCGCCGGTGTTGTCACCACACTCGCGGGCCTCGCCGGCTCCAGCGGCACCGACAATGCCACCGGCACCGCTGCGCGCTTCAATTTCCCCGTCGGCCTCGTCGTCGACTTCACCGGCAATATTTTCGTCGCCGATTCCGCGAATCACGTGATCCGCAAAATCGCCGTCGGCGGCGTCGTCACCACCTTTGCCGGCACGATGGGCAGCCCCGGCAGCAATGATGGCACGGGCACCGCGGCGAAATTTCAAAATCCCTACCGTCTCGCCCTCGATGCGACCGGCCACCTTTACGTGTCCGACACGTTCAACCACACGATTCGCAAGATCTCGCCCGCTGGCGTCGTCACCACGCTCGCCGGCTCGCCGGGAGTAGCCGGCGTCGTGGACGGCGCGGGGTCCGCGGCAAAGTTCAACAAACCCTACGGCCTCGCGGTGGACGCGGCCGGCAATATTTTCACAGCTGACTACGTGGGCCACACGGTGCGCAAGATCACTCCGACCGGCGTGGTCAGCACCCTTGGCGGTCTCGCGGACACCATGGGCACCGCCAATGGCACCGGCACGGTCGCACGTTTCAATGCTCCCACCGGCGTCGCGCTCGACACCGCCGGCAATCTCTTCGTCGCAGACTTCGCCAACCAGACCATCCGCCGCGGCTCGCTTGCGATTCCCCCGGTCGTCAACTCGATCGCTCCCACCGTCGTGTATGCCGGTGCGACGGTTACCCTCACCGGCACGAACTTCCTCGGGGCCACCGCCGTCAGCTTCAACGGCACCACCGCCACCTCGTTCACCGTCGTCTCCAATACCACGATCACCGCCGTCGTCCCTGCCGGCGCCGCCACTGGAAATGTGACCGTAAGCAGCCCCGGTGGCACGAGCACGACCCCTGCGGCCTTCACCGTTATTTTCCCCACACCCTCCGCCAGCGACTCATTCGATCCCGGCGCCAACGGGCCCATCTATGCCATTGTAGTGCAGCCCGACGGAAAGATCATCATCGGCGGCGATTTCACCACGCTCCAACCCTTTGGTTCGGCGACGGCCGTCGCCCGCACCCGTCTCGCGCGGCTCAATCGCGATGGCACGGTCGACACAACCTTTACCGGTCCCGCGTTCAATGCGCCCGTCTACGCCCTCCATTTACAGGCCAGCGGCAAGCTCGTTGTCGGCGGCACCTTTTCGTTTGCCGCCGGGATAAGCCAAGCGGGATTGATCCGGGTCAATACCGACGGTTCGGCTGACGGCTCCTTCACGCGTCCGTTTATTGTAGGCTCGATCTATCGCATCGTCGCGCAGCCCGACGGCAACCTCCTCCTCGGCGGTAACTTTTTTCTATTTTCCGGCGGCCCCCGGGTCGTTGTCACGCGCGCCTCGGTCGAAGGGGTGCTCGATGGGGGGTTCGCGCAGCTCTCTTCCCTTGGCACGGCCTCGGTGTCCGACATCGCCGTCCAGCCCGACGGTTCGATCCTCCTCGCAGGCAGTTTCCCGTCCAGCGCCCTTTCCTCGCGGCCCGCGTTTGCGCGGCTGACGTCTACGGGTGCGTTCGATTCCACGCTCGACCTCGCGGTCACGAGTTCCAGCGGCGCCGCGAGCGGCGCCCGCATCGTGCGCCAGCCCGACGGCCGGTGGCTGATCGCCGGCTCCTTCAACGGTGTCGCCGGCCAGACGCGCAACAACCTCGCGCGGCTCAATGCCGACTTGACGCTCGACACCGGGTTTGATCCCAACGCCAACGGCGCCGTCAGCGACCTCGTTCTCCAAGCCGACGGTCGCATCGTGGTCGCCGGCGGCTTTAACGCGCTCAACGGTTTCACCCGCAACGCCCTCGCCCGCCTCCTGCCCGACGGCACCGTCGATCCCACCCTCGCGGCTGGCGTCGCCAACACCAGCGTCGAATCCATTAGTTCGCTCGTCGTCCAACCCGACGGCAGCGTGCTAATCGGCGGCGGATTCAGCACCCTCGGCGGGCTGACGCACGGCCGCCTCGCCCGCATCCAACCCGACGGTGCCGTCGAGCGCACCCTCGCCCTCGATGTCACTTCCAATGTCGTCGGAGCCTTCGCGCACCAGCCGAATGGCAAACTTATCCTCGGCGGCCACTTCGACGCCGTCGGCGGGGTCGCCCGGCCCTTCGTCGCCCGTCTCAATGCCGACGCTACCCTCGACACAAGTTTCAATCCCGCACCCAACGCTTCGGTCGTCGCCCCCGTGGTCCTCGCCGACGGGCGTTTTCTCCTCGGGGGGCGTTTCTCCACGATCGGCGGACTCTCTCGCAACGGCCTCGCTCGTTTCAGCGCCGACGGCGTGATCGATCCCTCGTTCGACGCCGCGATCTCTGGCGGCACGCTCAACAGCGTCTTGCTCCAGTCCGACGGCAAGATCGTCATTGGCGGCACCTTTACTTCCGTCGGCGGACAATCACGCAACCGCCTCGCCCGGCTTAACGCCGACGGCTCCGTTGACACCGCTTTTAACCCCGATGTGAAAGGCGAGGTCTTCGGCCTCGCGCTCCAAGGAGACGGCTCGATTGTTGTTACGGGCGACTTCACGCAGGTCGGCTCCACCACTCGCAACCGTATTGCCCGCGTGAATTCCGCCGGCGTGCTCGACGGCACCTTCGACCCCGGAGCCAACGGCTTGGTTTACGCCGTGGCCGCGCAAGCCGACGGCAAGCTCCTCGTCGCCGGCACGTTTTCCACCGTCGCGGGCGCGACCCGCGCCGGCTATGCGCGGCTCACATCGACCGGCGCCATCGATGCGGCGTTCAACCCCGCGACCACGGCCGGTGGCGTCACGGTCGTGCAGGCCGACGGCAAAATTCTCGTGGGCGGCGCCTTCCCGTCCATCGCCGGTGCTGCGCGCGGTTATTTGGCGCGCCTCCTTGCCTCCGGCGCGATCGATCCCGATTTCAATGTCGCCGCTGACGGCAATGTCGGCGCGCTCGCGGTGCAATCCGACGGCAAACTTCTCGTCGGCGGCGATTTTTCCAACATCGGTGGCCAAGCTCGCCGCCGCCTCGCCCGTCTCAACGCAACCGGACCTACCTCGACTGCGCTCACCGCCACCATCTCCACCGTCACGCTCACGCGCACCGGTCCGCTCCCCGAACTCGCGTGGGTCACACTCGAAAAATCCACGGATCGCACCACGTGGACTCCACTCGGCACCGCCACCCGCATCGGCTCCACCGCGAACTGGCAGCTCACCGGCCAAGCGTTGCCGACCGCCACGCTGTTCTATCTGCGCGCCCGCGCCGCCTCGCCTACCGGTGTTTACGGCGCATCGAGTCTCGTCGAGCACGTGCAGCAGGTTTACCTCGCCCCCCTCGGTCCCACGATCACCACGCAGCCTCTGGCCACCACCGTCGCCGTCGGCGGTAGCGCGACGCTCTCCGTCACCGCCACCGGCGCGACCAGTTACCAATGGGTGCGCAATGGGAACGCGATCCCCAACGCCACTTCGTCCACCCTCGCGTTCGCGCCCGCCTCGCTCGCCAACTGGGGCAACTACTACGTGCTCGTCACCGGCCCCGCCGGCACCACGCAGAGCAACGGCGTCACGCTCACCATTACGACGCCCGTGCCCGTGCCATTCGTCTCCGCCGACTCCGCGCTGGGTAGTCCGCGCCACCTCACCACCGACGGCACCCATTGGTTTGTGACCGCAACGCACCGCGCGGGAGGTTTCCACGTTTTCCGTCTCCCCGTTGCGGGCGGTGCGATCACGAGCATCTATTCGGCGGCCGCCTACCCGTATGCGATCACGACGCTCGGCAACGATGTTTACTGGGTCGATCCCGAGGCCGGCCCGATCACCGATACCAAGATTCTGAAAACGCCCAAATCCGGTGCCGGCCCCGCCGCCGCGATCTACACGGGCTCCTTGGTCGGAGAGCCCCTCGTCGATGGCAGCGGCCTCGTTACCGACGGCACCAAACTTTACGTCGCCGACCAATACGCCGGCAAGGTCTTCAGCCTGAATCCCGATGGCAGCGGCCTGGCCCAGATCTCGTCGGGCGTGCGCTACTCCTCCGGGTTTGCGCGTAACCGCATCAACACCCTGGCGCTCGAAGCCGGTGTGCTTTACCTCGCCGATGCCGGCCGCGCCGGGGCCGAAAGTCCCGAACCCAAAGTCCTCAGCATCCCTGTCGCCGGCGCCACCTTTACCACCCTCGCCATCGGCGCCCCGCTCGTCTCGCCCACCGGCATCGCGCAGATGGGCGGCAAGCTCTACCTCGCCGATCCCGGCGCGGGTAACACCATCTGGCAGCTCCCGCTCGCCGGCGGCACGCCCACGCCCTATTTCTCTGGCGCACCTTTCGTGTCGATCCACGGCCTTGCTGCCTACAATGGTGAACTCTACGTGGCCGACTTCACGGGCGCCGCGATCTACCGTCTCGTCCAAACCGCCGCTGTCCCGCCCGCGATCACGTCTCCCCCTACCGCCGTCGCCACGACCAACCGCGCCAATGTTTCGTTCTCCGTCACCGCCACCGGCATCCCGGCTGTTACTTATCAATGGCGCTTTAATGGCAACCCCATCCCCAACGCCACTTCCGCCACGCTCGCCCTCACCAACGTCGGCTCCGCTCAAGTCGGTAACTACAGTGTGACCGTCGCCAACGGCCTCGATTCCGTTACGACCGCTGCCGTCGCTCTCACCGGTCCGGTTGTTGAGCCCACGTTCACCACCCAGCCCGTCGCCTACCTCTCCGCCAACGTCGGTGCCTCGGCCACCTTTACGGTCGCGGCTTCGGCCACCGCCGGGGTCACGTATCAGTGGCGCAAGTTCGGCCAGCCCATCGCCGGCGCGACCACCACTACGCTCACCGTGCCAAACCTCGTGCTCGGCGACGCCGGCCTCTACGATGTCGTCGTCACGACGAGCGGCGTCGGCTTTCCGTCGACCGCGAGCCGGCTCGATGTCCAGGCTCCGATTCCGAACGCGACCATCCTCACCGGGTCGCCCACTTTCGCGCCACGTTTCGAAAACGACTCGGCGTTCTTCGATCGCGCGATCCGCACTCCCGACGGGAAAATCTACATCTCCGGCAACTTCTCCAGCCTCTACGGCGTGCTCCGCCCCGGCTTCGCTCGACTGAATGCCGACGGCGCGCTCGACACCGCGTTCGTGCCCGCGCCCGTGCACCAAGGTTACTACACTCCGCGCGTTTACTCCGTCGCCGTGCAGCCCGACGGACGCGTTATCATCGGCGGCGAGTTCGGCACGGTCGGCGGCCTTGCCCGCGATGGTCTCGCCCGCCTGAACGCCGACGGCTCGGTCGATCCCACCTTCGTTCCTCCCACGAACCTTGTCTATTCCGGTCGCGTTCTCGCGCTCGCGATCCAGCCCGACGGCAAGATTCTCGTCGGCGGCTCCTTCTCGGACTCCGGCGTCAATCTCGCCCGTCTCCATTCCGACGGTTCACGCGATACCACATTTGCCGTGGGCAATGGCTTCTTGGGCGCCGTCAACGCCCTCGTGCTCCAGTCCGATGGCAAGATCGTCGTCGGTGGCGAGTTCAACGAATATCAGGGCGCCTCGGTCGGTCGCCTCGCGCGACTCACGGCCGCCGGCGCGCTCGACACCTCCTTCCGCACCGCCGGCGGCTCTGGCTTCGACGCGCCCGTCCTATCCCTCGTCCTCCAACCCGATGGCAAACTGCTCGTGGGCGGTGATTTCACCGCCTATGGGGGCTCCCCGCGCAATCGCCTCGTCCGCCTCCTCGATACGGGCGCGCTCGATACGAGTTTTTCCATCGGCTCCGGCTTCAATGGCGCAGTCAAACAGCTCGCCCTCCAGTCCGATGGCGCGGTCGTTGCCGTTGGCGATTTCACGACCTTCAACAGCAACACCAACAAAGGCATCGTCCGCGTGACCTCCAGCGGAGCGCACGACACCACGTTCATCACCTCTTCCGAACTCGACGCCAGCCCCGGCTTCAACGACGGCGCCGATGGGGTCGCGCTACTCGCCAACGGCGTCCTCGTCCTCTCCAACGATTCCAGCAAATACGCCAGTCCCGTCCCCAACACCGGCCCGCTTACGCGACTCACCGCACTCGGCGCGCTCGACCCGGCGTTCGCTCCCATCCCGCGCACGGCCGGATCCGTTGTGGCGCTCGTTCCCTCAGTCGGAGGGAAATGGCTCGTCGGCGGCCGGTTCACCCATGTCAACGGCAGCCCCCGCGGCAATCTGGCCCGCCTTAATGCCGACTATACGCTCGATCACGATTTCATCCCCAGCGGCGCCAGTTTCGGCAATACGGTGAAAGCCCTCGCCGTCCAACCCGACGGCAAGGTCCTCGTTGGCGGCGCGTTCGCCACGTTCAACAGCCTCCCCGCGAATCGTCTCGTGCGCCTGACCCCGGCGGGCCCGCTCGATACCACGTTTGACGTCGGCACCGGCTTCAACGGTGAGGTTTTCGCCCTCGCGCTCGATGCCGCCGGCCGCGTCGTCGTCGGCGGGAACTTCACGTCCTTCAACGGCACCGCTCGCAACAAACTCCTCCGCCTCACCTCCACGGGTGCGGTCGATCCGGCCTTCACGCAAAGCGGCGCGGGTCTCGGGACCTCGGGTGATGTCGTCGCACTCGCCGTGCTCCCCGATGGCCGCATCTACGCGGGCGGCAGTTTTTCCAGTTTGCCCAGCCCCGCCTTCCATAACGTCGCGCGCTTCCTCCCTGACGGCACCCTCGATGCTGCCTTTCCCACGGCTGCCGATGCCCGCCGCGTGAACTCCCGCCTGACGTCCCTGATCGCCCAACCCGATGGGAAACTCCTCATCGCCGGCCATTTTTATTCCATCGGCGATTTCTCAACCAACGGCCTTGGCCGCCTCAATGCCGACGGCAGCCGCGATACGACGTTCGGCGCCTTCGAAACATACGGCGATATCAGCACCCTCCACCTCCAGAGCGACGGACGTATCGTCGTGGCCGGCGCGTTTTCGCAATACGGCTACGGTGAGCCACCCTTGGCCATACCGCATCTCGCCCGTGTCTCGCCCACCGGCGTAATCGAACCTGCATTTCAGGTCATTGGATTCTCGGGAACGCCGACTGTCGTCCGACCCGGCGCCAACGGTTCGCTCCTTGTCGGCGGTGAATCGCTGCTATTCCCGGGCGGCGGTGCCGCCGGCCTCGCCCGTCTCGACGCCGCCGTCTCGCCGGCCATCGCCACCGCTCCGGTTCAACAAGCGGTCGCTGTCGGTGCTCCCGCGGGCTTCAGTGTCACGGCCACCGGCTCCGGCCTTGCGTATCAATGGACCAAAGACGGCGTCGCCGTCCCCGGCGCCAACGGCTCCGCGCTCACCTTTGCCGCCGCCCAACCCGCCGACGCCGGCAACTACGCCGTCACGGTCAAAAATATCTTCGGCTCCGTGACCAGCGCGCCCGTTCTTCTCACGGGCACCGGCACCGCGCCCGTCATTTCCGCGATCACCGCCGCCCCCGTGACAGTCGGCTCCGCCGCCACGTTGACCGCCACCGTCACCGGCGCGACTTCGTATCAATGGCGCAAACTCGGGCAGCCGCTCACCGGCAATGCCAGCGCCACCACCGCCACGCTCACCTTGCCTGCCGTCTCGTTGGCCGACGCCGGCTTCTACGACCTGCTCGCCTACAACGGTCTCACGCGCACCCGCTCCGCCGTCGCCCGCCTCGTCGTCCAGCCTTCCGGCACGATCCAAAATCCCCTCCGTGTCGACCGCGGATTTGCCGGCGTCTTGGAATCCGCCGACAGCTACGGTGTGCCGACCCGGCTCCTCTCCCAGCCTGACGGCTCCTACTATGTTGCCGGCAGCTTCACGAGTGTGGCCGGCGTCTTCCGCTTCAATCTCGCCCGCTTCAGCGCCACCGGCGTCGTCGACGCCGCCTTCAATGCCGAGGTCAGCGGCGGCAGCATCAATGCCCTCGCCCGTCAGGCCGACGGCAAACTCGTCCTCGTCGGCGATTTCCACCGCGTGAACGGCATCGAGTGCAACCATATCGCCCGCCTGAATACCGATGGCACCCTCGACGCCGCTTTCCCGCAAGGTCCCGGCACCGGCACGCAGGACAGCCTCTACGCCGTCGCCATCCAGTCGGACCAAAAGATCCTCATCGGTGGCGAACTCGATGGCTACGGTGCCACCTTCAACCTTCGCCATCTCGCGCGCCTCAATACCGACGGCACGCTCGACACCGCCTTTACCGCCGCTCTCCAGGACGGCTTCAACGACACCGTCCGCGCCATCGCCGTGCACACCGATGGACGCATCTACGTCGTCGGCGATTTCACCCAGTTCAACGAATCTTCCTCGGCCAACCACGTCGTCGCCCTTAACGCCGATGGCACGCGTTTCGCCCTCCCCGGCATCGTGGCCGAAACCTTCCAAATCGGGCGCTCGGCCCTCCCCGCGCTCGGCTCGCTCAGTGGCGGCGATAGTGTGGAAGTCTCGGCCATCGTCGTGCAGCCCGACGGAAAACTCGTGGTGGGCGGCAACTTCGAGTTCTTCCGCTCCGCCACCGCTCGCGGCATCATCGGCCTCGCCGCCGACGGTTCCGCCGATCCGTCGTTCATCAACGGCACCGGGGCCAACGGTCCCGTGACGCAGATACTCCGCCAGGCCGACGGGCAGCTCTACGCGACGGGCTTTTTCAGCTCGTTCGATAGCCGCACCGCCCGGGTTGTGCGTCTCACCGCGACGGGCGCCTTTGACCGTGGCTACGATTTCGACGGCACTCCGTCCGCCATTGCGCTGGGTGCGGGTAACGATCTCCTCGTCGTCGGCGATTTTCAGACCTACCGGATTCCCACTCTGGAAACTTCCACCCCGCGCTCCCGCTTTGCCCGCTTCGATGCCGCCGGCGCGCTCACGGCCTCGCAGGTCAACCGTTGGGGCACCTTCGAAGGTCACATCGAGACGATCATTCCCGCGCCCGGCGGAAAGTGGCTGGTCGCCGGCTATTTGCGCCGCATCGGCGGCGTCCGTGCGGATTACTTGGCGCGCCTCAACGCCGACGGTTCCTTCGACTCCTCGTTCTCTAACGTCGAGGGGCCGTTCAACACTCCGCGCGCGCTCGCCGTGCAAGGTGACGGCAAAATCCTCGTCGGCGGAATTTTCGAATATTGGGGCAACGAAGCGGCGTCCGAGCGCACCGGTCCGCTTGTCCGCCTGCTGCCGGACGGCACGCGCGACACTGCGTTTACCCATGGATCGGGCTTCGACTCGGGTGTCTCCACTCTCCTGGTTCAACCCGACGGCAAGATCGTCGTCGGTGGCGATTTCACCGCCTTCGACGGCCAGCCCGTCGGGGCGCGTCTGGCCCGTTTGAATACCGACGGCACGCTCGATCCGTCGTTCGCTACCGGCACGGGCTTCGACCAAACCGTGCGCGCACTCGCTTTCCTGTCCGACGGCCGGCTCCTCGTCGCCGGTGATTTTGGCCGCTACCAAAGCGCCACCGATAACGTCGCCGGCCTCGTCCGCCTCCAATCCAACGGTGTGCTCGAAACCGCCTACAGCGTCGTGGGCGGGCGCGTCTCCGTGATCGCCCCGCAAGCCGACGGCGGCTTTCTGATCGGCGGCGGTTTTTACGCCATCGACAGCCAGCTTCGGTCGTGCGTCGCCCGTCTGACCCCTGCCGGCGCCGTCGACGCCGGCTTCAACACGGAGGCACTCTTCCAATTCGCCGAGATCTCGCCCGGTGTTTCTGCACTGGCCCCCCAGCCCGACGGTCGCGTGATTGTGTCGGGCCGCTTTGAAGATGTCGGCGACATCAGCGGCACCGGCCAACTCGCCCGACTCACCGCCACCGGCGCAATCGACCCGACCTTCCGCCCGCATTTCAGCGGCTCCGCCAACGCGCTCGCCCTCCGGCCCGATGGCAGCCTCCTCATTGCCGGCAGCGAACTCACCGCCAACGAAACGTATCGCCAAGGCCTTCTCGCCCTCGGCGGCACCACCGTAATCGCTGCACCGGTTATCACCTCGCCGCCGGTCGCCGTCGTCGCCACCTCCGGCACGACCGCCACCTTCTCCGTTACG
This sequence comes from Opitutus sp. GAS368, assembly GCA_943372705.1. GTDB lineage: Bacteria > Verrucomicrobiota > Verrucomicrobiia > Opitutales > Opitutaceae > GAS368. Next base: position 14,426 of record CALRZR010000071.1, read on the forward strand.
GCGAGCGGCGATGGCCTCACCTACCAATGGCGCCGCTTCGGTGTGCCGATCTCCGGCGCGACCAATGCCACGCTCACGCTCTCCGCCGTCACCCTCGCGTCCGCCGATGTCTACGATGTCGTCATCTCCAATCCCACCGGCGCCTCCGTCACCTCTACGCCCGTGCCGCTCGCCGTTGCACCGGTCGTCACTCCCGGGGCGCTCGTCCTCGACGACCGTTTCGATCTCACCTTCGAACGCGAACTGTCCGACCTCATCGCCGAGGCCGTCACGCAGGTGCAGGCGCTTGCCAGTGGCAAATTCCTCGTTGCCGGCGGCTTCACCCGCATCGGCGGCGTGGCGCGTTCACGCCTCGCCCGGTTTAACGCCGACGGCACCGTCGATCCCTCCTTCGTGCCGCCCGCGATCAACGCTCCCGTTTCCCGCTTCGTCGTGCAGCCCGATGGCAAGATTGTCATCGCCGGTGATTTCTATCGCGTCGGTCCCTCCTCGTCCGGCGGCCTCGCTCGACTGCTCGCCGACGGCGCGCTCGACGCCGCCTTCCCGTCGGCGAGCGTCGCCAATGTCCACGCGCTCGCTCTTCAGTCTGACGGAAAAATTCTCGTCGGCGGTCAGATTTCGGGTATCGGCGCCAGCCTGACACGCCCCGGCGTGGCCCGCTTCACCGCCGCCGGCGTGCCCGACTCCTCCTTCGACGCCGGCCTCAACTCAGGCGCAGTCGTGCGGGCGATCGCTCTCCAGACCCTCGATAGCACCGAGAAAATCCTCCTCGGCGGCACATTCACGACAGTCGGCGGCGTCACGCGCAACAACCTCGCGCGCGTCACCCTCACCGGCGCGCTCGACACCACTTTCTCCGCCGCCACGGCGAACAACGGCCCCGACGGCCAGGTCAACGCGATCCTCGCGGTCGACACCGCCGGCGCCGTCGTGATCGGTGGCGCCTTCTCCTCAGTGAACGGCGTGACCGCTCCGCGTCTCGCCCGTCTCGCCGCTGCGGATGGCGCGCTCGATACCGCGTTTCTCTCGACGGTCAGCGGCACGGTTAACGGCGAGGTTCACGCGCTCGCGCTCCAGCCGTCCGGCGATCTCGTCGTCGCGGGCTCGTTCACTGCGTTCTCCGGAGGCGCCTCCCGCCTGCGCCTCGCCCGGGTCAGTCTCACCGGCCTCGTCGATCCGACCTTCGCGCCTACCGCTAACAGCGCGGTCTCCACCGTTTCTCTCCAGGCCGATGGCGCGATTCTCATCGGCGGCTCCTTCAACGAAATTAACGGAGCTCCTCGCCAGCATCTCGCCCGCCTGTCCGCGACGGGTGTCATCGATGCCGCCGTCGATCCCGCGCTTCTCGCCCCCGCCGCCGTTCAGGCGCTCCTGCATGCCTCCGGCGGCAGTGTCCTCGTGGGCGGTTCGTTTACCCACGTCAGCGGCGTCCCCGCCCATGCCCTCGTGCGCCTCAGCGCCGCCGGCCAACTCGACACCACCTTCAACGCCGGAGGTGCCGGCTTCCCGAAAGGCACCGTCGTCAGCGGCCTCGCGCCCGTCGGCGACGGCCGCGTCACCGTCATCGGCACATTTGCGAGCTACAACGGCACCGCCCGCCCTCGGCTCCTCCGCCTCGACGCGTCCGGCGCGCTCGATTCCGTCTTCGCGCCGCCGGTTGGATTCACCGGATTCCCCTCCGCGCTCCTCGCGCTGCCCGGCGGCCGCGTCCTCCTCGCGGGCGCCTTCGCCGACTACCACGGCGTCACGCGCAATGGTCTCGCCGTCTTGAACAATGATGCCTCGCTCGCCCCGGCGTTTGCCGCGCCGGCGTCACAAATTCCCGCGTTTGGCCTGTCCCTCGCTCGCCAGACCGATGGAAAAATTCTCATCGGCGGCGATTTCACCAACTATGCCGGCACCCCCGTCAATCGCCTCGTCCGCCTCAACGTCGACGGCACGCTCGACACCGCGTTTCTCACCGCCGTCGGCACCGGCCCCAATGCCGCGATCAATACGCTTCAGCCGCTACCCGACGGACGTCTCATTGTCGCCGGCAATTTCACGACGTGGAACGGCAACGTCGGCTCCGCCTATGCCGTGCGTCTCCTTGCGTCGGGCGAACGCGACACCGGGTTCCAGATCCAGGGCTCGGGCTCCGGTATCGTTTCCCTGATCCTGCAGGCCGACGGCAAACTCATCGAGCGCGGCCTCACCTCTCTGTCCGTCACCGGTCCCGTTTTCGCACCCAGTTTCGGTCGCCTCGATACCGCCGGCGGCGCCGATAGTTCCTTCTTCGTCTCCGGTGTCCTTGGCTTCAGTTCGGTCGATCGGGCCATGCTGCAGCTCGACGACGGTAGCCTGCTCGTCGCCGGCGCCGCGACCTTGAATCTCGGCGGCGGCCTGCAACGCCAAGGCCTCGCCCGCCTCATCGCTTTCGTCGGGCCCGGCATCGTCACGCCACCCGTGGCGCAGACCGCCGCTGCCGGTGCGTCCACCACGTTCAGCGTCGTCGCCGACGGTGGCGCACTGAATGTTTACCAATGGTTCCGCGGCACGACGCTTCTCGAGGGTGCGAACACGCCCGTGCTCGTCCTGAAAAACATCACCACGGCCGATGCCGGCGACTACACCGTGCAAATCTCCAACGCCCGTGGCTCCGTTACGAGCACGCCCGTTGCGCTCACGGTCAACGACCTCCCGGTGATCACCACGTCGCCCGTCGCGCAGTCCGCCGTCTTCGGCGGCACCGCGACCTTCAGCGTCGTCGCCTCCGGATCACCTGCGCCGACGTTCCAATGGCAACGCAACGGCGTCGATATTCCGAGCGCCACGAATTCCTCCTATACGATCACCTCCGCCAGTCAGGACAATGCCGGCGCCTACCGCGTCGTGGTCACGAATTCCCAGGGCTTCGTCCGCTCCGAGCCCGTCGAGTTCGCGGTCGTGACGCGCAACCTCATCAACTTTTACGCCCGCGCCATTGTCGCCGCCCGGGGCACCATCGCGACCAGCTTCACGGTCGAAGGCACGCAGCCGAAGACCGTGCTCCTCGTCGGCGTCGGCGGCACGCGCGCCAGCGCCGCCGGTGTTTCTGTCGATTCGGAAATTCCCCGGGCCGGTTCGGCTGCGCTCCCTCCCGCCGGTCTCGCCGATCCGCGCCTCGTTGTGGTGAATTCCGCCGGCACGCTTGTTGGCTCCAATGACAACTGGACCACGGCCAACGTCTCTGCCCTCACCGCCGCGTCCGCCCAGGTTGGCGCCACTCCCGGCCTCAGCACCACCGGCGAAGCCGCCAACGACGCCGCGCTTCTCCTCACGCTTTCGCCCGGCACGTATCACGCTACGCTGGACAGCGCAGATACCGGCGGCGGTGCCGCGCTGCTCCAGGTTTACGATGCCGATACGGACGGACGCCCGCGCCTCGTGATGTTCACGCTCCGCGCAAATGTCGCCTCCGGGGACAACGTGGCCACGGCCGGCTTCACCATTGATGGCAAACTGTCGAAGACCGTGCTCATCCGCGCGCTCGGCGAGGGCCTCGGCTCATCGCCCGGTGTCCTTGCCGATCCAGTCGTAGAGCTGTTCCGCGGCACCACTTCACTGGCCCGCAATGACGATACCTATTTCTCCAGTGGCTCGGATATCCCGCCGACGGTTGGTCAGGTCGGCGCCCGTCCGGTGTCCGAATCGCTCGACGCGACGTTGGTGCGGACGCTGGTGCCCGGTGCCTACACGGTGCAGCTCACCCCGTATCATTCCGAAGAATCCGGCACCGTGCTCTTCGAACTCTTCGAGGCCGATGCGCAACGTGCCTCCGTGATCGCGCCGGTGATCACCTATTTCTCGCCCAACCAGTTCGCGGTGCAGGGCGGCGCGGCCCGATTCGGCGTTGTCGTGGTGGCGAAGCCCGGCGCGACCTACCAGTGGCGCAAGAACGGCGCACCGATCGACGGTGCCGTCAGTCCGGTCCTTACGCTCGAAAATGTTCAATCCGGTGACGCCACAAACTACGACGTCGTGATCACCTCCGGCGCCTCGACGATTACGAGCTCGTCCCGCGCGCTCTCGATTCTGCCCGAATTCCACTCGGCCGACACCGATCGCGACCGTCGGATCGGTCTTCTTGAGCTCACCCGTATCATCCAGTTCTACAACTACCGGGTCGGCACCGTGCGCACCGGCGAATACCACACGCTCGACGGCACTGAAGACGGCTTCACTCTCGGGGGCGGTTCGATCGCCACGCACCACACTGCCGACGCGAACCGCGATGGCCGGATCGATATTGTGGAACTGACCCGCGTGATCGAATTGTTCAACCACCGGAACGGCACCGCCCGCACCGGCGAGTATCACGCCGTGGTCGGCACCGAAGACGGCTTCACCCCCGGCCCGGTTGAGTCCCGCCTGCGCTCGCCCAAGGTCCGCTGATCCGCGCGCCATGCGTCCGTTGTTTTTGCGGCTGATCATCGCGCTGATTATATCTGCGCCGCAGGCGTCCGCGCAGCCACCGGTGCTGGTGGCCGCGCACGCCCACAACGATTACGAGCACCCGCGCCCGCTGCTCGACGCGCTGGAACAGGGCTTTGGCAGCATCGAGGCCGATATCCATCTTGTCGAAGGGCGCCTCTTGGTCGGTCACGACAAGAAATCGCTGCGGCCGGAGCGCTCCTTCGCCTCCCTGTATCTCGATCCGTTGCTGGCGCGGGTGAAAGCCAACGGTGGGCGCGTATTTCGCGACGGACCCACGATCACCTTGTTGGTCGATGTGAAAACCGACGCCGCGACCACCTATGCCGTGCTGCACGAAACCTTGGCGCGCTATGCCGCGATGCTGACCGTTTATCGCGACGGCGCGGCCGTTCCCGGTGCCGTGACGGTGATCGTTTCGGGCAACCGTGCCCGGGTTGAAATCGCGGCGCAGTCGCTCCGTTACGCTGCGATCGACGGTCGGCTCGACGATCTCACCGCAAATCCGCCGGCCGAACTCGTGCCGTGGGTGAGCGAAAATTGGCAGAAAATTTTCACGTGGAAGTGGACGGGGCCGATGCCCGAAGCCGATCGCACCAAGCTCCGCGAACTCGTGGAGCGCGCCCACGCCCAGCATCGCCGGATCCGTTTTTGGAACACCCCGGACACTCCCGCCGCGTGGAACCTGCTTCGCGAAGCCGGCGTCGATCTGATCAATACGGACCATCTCGCCGGGCTCGCGGGCTATCTGCGCACCCCGCGCAGTGTCCCGTAACGCGCCGTAGTCGGGCCGCGAATACCCGCGGCAACCCGCCGCGCGACTCCCGCAAGATCCGCAATTCAAAAGCCAATGAGCGCGGAGTGCTCCGCGGTGACTTCGGGCAAGATTGAATTCGCCGGCATTCACCGGCCGAACCAACGCGCCATGAAGAAACTGATCGCCATCGTGCAAGGCCACGTCGACCCGCGGGGCCGGCAGCTGGGCCGTGCGCTGGCCGGTGCGTATGCGACGGCGGCGGAGGCGGCTGGGTTTCGCGTCGAGGTGATCGATGTGGTCCGGCTGAAGCGTCCGCTGCTCGGTTCGGCGCCGGAGCCGAGCCCGGCGATCCGCGAGGCCCAAGCCGTGATTGCCCGGGCCAAACACGTGGTGATTTTTTGCCCGCTGTGGCTCGGCACGATGCCGGTCTTGCTGCGCGATTTTTGGTCGCAGATCTTTCAGGCGGCCGAGCCCGGTGGCTTGGATGCTCCTGTCCGCAAGAGTGCCCGGATCGTCATGACGCTGGGCATGCCCGCGGTGTTTTACCGTTCCTACTTCGGCACCTACGAGCTGAAGAGCCTGGAGCGTGATTTCCTCGGTTTCTGCGGAATCGGCAGCATTCGGGAAAATCTCGTCGGCGCCGTCGAGGCGCAAGACGCGCGCCGTCGGGACAAATGGCTCGAACGTATGCGTGGGCTGGGGCGGGCAGGGGCTTGAACGGGCCGGTATCGCAAGGGATGGGCATTGAAGCGCAATAAGTGCGCAGCGCGGCCCCGTGTGACGGTCTAATATCGTCGCAACCCCATCCCCGTTGCGTTCTGTCCCATGAAATCCGTTCTCGCAGCGATCGACTTTTCCGTCGGCACCAAGCAAGTGGTGGCCGAAGCGGTCGTCTTGGCCCGTGCGATCGGGGCCCGGCTGGTGGTGCTCCACGTCGTGCAACCGCCGCCCGTCACCGATGCCGATGCGGGTGCCCAGATGAGTTCCCAATACGCCGCGCAAGCCAGCGAAGCCGCCGCGGCCGAACTGGTCCTTCTGCAAAAAAAACTGCAGGCTGCCGCGATCACCATCCAGACGACCCATCTCGTCGGTTTGCCCGGAGCAAAGATCGTGGACTATGCGCAGGAGTTGCGCGCCGATTTCATCGTGCTCGGTTCACACGGCCATGGCGCTCTCTACGATTTGATCGTCGGGCACACGGCGAGCTACGTTCTGAAGCGGGCGTTGTGTCCGGTCGTCGTCGTGCCGCAGGGCCCGGGCAAGGACCGGCCGACCTCGGCAAGACTCAAGTGGTAGCCGTGGGCGCGGCGGCGCAATCCGTGCACCATGGGCAGCGTGCAAGAAATGCGCAGTGGTTCGCAGAGCATGCGCACGTTCCGCGCTTTGCTCACCTCTTCGCTCGGACCAAGGTGTTAGTAACTCTCTTTCCGTTATGCTGACCAATTGGAAGTCTCGGGCCGTATCCGCCGCCGATGCCGTCTCGGCCGTGGCCAGCGGTCATCGTCTCTTCATCCATGGCGCCTGTGCGACGCCGGCTCCGCTGATCGAGGCTTTGTGCGCGCGGCGGGATTTGGCCGATGTCCGACTTTATCACTTGCACACCGCGGGCGCCGCGCCGTTTGCGGCGAGCGGCCGCGAGCGTGAATTCCGCTCCGTATCGCTGTTCACCGGAGCGCCGCTGCGGCAGGCGATCGCGGAGGACCGCGCGGACTACGTCCCGATATTTCTGTCGGATATCCCCGGGCTCTTTCTCTCGGGTGCCGTGAAACTGGACGTCGCGATTCTCCAGCTTTCGCCCCCGGATGCCCACGGCTTTTGCTCCCTCGGCACGTCCTGTGACGCGGCCAAGGCCGCCGCAGAGACCGCCCGAATCGTGATCGCCGAGATCAACGAGCAAATGCCCCGCACCCACGGCAACAACGTGGTGCCGTTCGACCGCATCCACGCGTTTATCGCCACCGACCGCCCGCTCGTGGAGCACCACCCGGAGCCCGAGACCGCGGTCGAAGCCCGCATCGGCGAACTCGTCGCCGATCTCGTCGAGGATGGCTCCACGCTCCAGATGGGCATAGGCGGCATTCCGGACGCCGTGCTCGCGCGCCTGCACAAGAAACGCGATCTCGGCATTCACACCGAGATGTTCTCCGACCGCATCGTTGATCTGGTCGAGTCGGGCGCGGTGACGAACCGCCAGAAGGCCGTTGGCGTCGGTCGCATTGTCACCAGTTTCATCAACGGCACGCGGCGTCTCTTCGACTTTGTGCACGATAATCCGCTGGTCGCATTTTACCCGTGCGATTGGACGAACGACACGTCCGTGATCCGCAAAAATCCGAAGGTGGTCGCGATCAATTCCGCGATTCAGATCGATCTCTCCGGACAGGTGTGCGCCGACTCGATCGGACACCGGATTTACTCGGGCATCGGCGGCCAGATGGACTTCATCCGCGGCGCGGCGCTGTCGCGCGGCGGCAAGCCGATCATCGCGTTGCCGGCGACGGCGGCCGGCGGAAAAGTTTCCCGTCTCGTCGTGCAGCTCAATGCCGGAGCGGGTGTCGTCACCACCCGCGGCCACGTGCACTGGGTCGTGACGGAATACGGTGCCGTCAACCTCCACGGGAAATCCCTCCGTGAGCGCGCGGAGGCCCTGGCCTCGATCGCGCATCCAGATTTCCGGGCGGAACTGCGTCGCGAGGTTGCCCAAGCCCGGAGTTTTCCCGCGAAGCCAGCTCCCTGACCATGTCGACCGAAAGCAACCAAGCTCGCCAGAGCCGCACCGTCGTCGCGCAGCTGAAACGCTCCCAGGTGTTTCGTGATTACGAACAGGCGTTTCGCGAGACGACCGGTTTGCCCATCGCGCTTCGTCCGATCGAGGCGTTCGATTTGCCGCACCACGGCGATCCAAAGGAGAGTCCGTTTTGTGCGCTGATGTCGCAGTCGAACCACTCATGCGCGGCTTGCCTGCAATTGCAGAAGCGCGTGGAGGTTGAGGCGCGGTTGGAGCCCAAAACGCTGAAGTGTTTCGCCGGCATGTGCGATTCCGCGGTGCCGGTGCGGGTGGGCGATGATCTGATCGCCTTTCTCCAGACCGGGCAAATCGTGCACCACACGCCGACCAAGGCGGACTTCGCGAAGGCGACCCGTGAGTTGCTCAAGTTCGGCACCGAGGTGGATTTGAAGAAACTGGAGGAGGCCTACTACCAGACGCGCGTCGTCACGCGGAAACAATACGAGTCGATCCTGCGCCTCCTCACGATCTTCGCCCAGCACCTCTCGACGCTCAGCAACCAGCTCATGGTGGAAAAGGCGGCCGAGGAGCTGCCGGCGGTGGCCCGTGCGCGGGTTTACATCGCGGACCGTTACGCCGAGGAGCTGTCGCTCAACGAGGTCGCGCAATCGGTGAACATGAGCGCGTTTTACTTCTGCAAGACCTTCAAGAAGGCGACCGGGATGACGTTTACCGAGTATCTGGCGCGGGTGCGCGTCGAGAAAGTGCGCAATCTTCTGCTCAATCCGCACAAGCGCGTGAGTGAGGCCGCCTATGAAGCGGGCTTCCAGTCGCTCTCCCAGTTCAACCGCGTTTTCCGCCGGATTGCGGGAGAATCACCGACCACCTACCGCGAGCGGTTGCATGGCGTCAGCGTCTGAGGAGTGGCGGAATTGGCAGATCCCGCAGAACGCTTCGATTTCGCGGCGGGAGATGTGCTGAAGCACGAGATTCAGTTCGTTGAACGACGCATCGCGTTCCAGCGGGTCGAGCGGCGAGGTGGCCACCTGGGAAAGGATCAGGGCTTCGCGCAGCGCCTGTTCCCCTGCGGCGAAGTAGGCGAGGAGCGGATTGCGTCCGCAGGGGCACTCATGGCGTTCGATGCCGGAGCAACGCGTGCCGGCGGTGCGGTAGCGCGACAGGGGGTTGGTGAGGATCGAGAATATTTCGTCGAGGGTCCAATCGATCAGGTGCACGAGCGCATCGGGATTTCCGAGAGGGGAATTGATCGGCTCAGTGCGCAGCAGCGCCTCCCAGTGCGCGCGAATCAACGGGCGCCGGGTGCGCAGGGCTTTCACCAAGTTGTCTTGCATGCGCCCACTATGCCAAGGGGCCGCGAAAGGCGCTCCGCGTGGCTTGGCTAATTTTGCGCAAGTCTTGTTCTAATTACTTTTGTTCACCGATCCCCGCCTTGCGTTTCCACCCAGCGCACGGCATGGCGGATCAACGCGGTTGCGTCCCGCAGATCGAGCTTTTCCTTGAGGTGGCTGCGGTGCACATCGACGGTTTTTGAGCTGAGGTGCAGTTGCTCCGCGATATCGCGCGTGCTCTTGCCCTGGCCGATCAGCTGAAACACTTCGAACTCGCGGTCGGTGAGGCGCTCGATGGGCGAGTTCGAACCGCGCGGTTTGCGCGCCGAGAGATTGTCGAGGATGCGGGACGACATCCGCGGGCTGACATAGACTTCGCCGCGCAGGACTTGGCGGATGGCCGTGAGCAGGTTGTCACCGCCGGCCTCTTTCATGATGTAGCCGCGTGCTCCGGCCCGCAGGGCGCGTTCCGCGAACACGGCTTCGTCGTGCATCGAGACGACGAGCACGGTGAGGTGCGGTTCGGCGGCTTTCAGGTCTTTTATGAATTCGAGCCCGCTGCGTCCGGGCATCGTGAGATCGGAGAGCACGAGATCGGGCTTTTTTTTCGAAAGTGCCTGAAACGCTTCGGCGGGATTGCCCGCTTCGCAGCAGACCTCGAGGTCCGGCTGCGCATTGATGAGTTGCGCGAGACCGGCCCGCATGAACGGGTGATCGTCGATCAGGAGGACGCGGTGCCGCGCGGGGGCGGGGGGCGTGGTCGGGACGGCGGCCGGGGTGGATTTTTTGCGGGAGGTCGCGGGCTTCATGACGGGAGAGGCAGGCGGCATTCGACGGTGACGCCACTGTCGCGTTTGGAGACGATTTCCAACTCGGCACCGATGGCGCGTGCGCGGTGTTGCATGACGCCGAGACCGAGTCCGCGGCGTGAGGTGCGGCTCTTCGGTAGCCCGACGCCATCGTCGGTGATGGCGAGGGTGAGCGTTGTGCCGGCTTGCGTGAGGCGCAGCGTGATGTGCCCGGCGCGGGAGTGTTTGAGGGCGTTGTTCACGGCTTCCTGCGCGATGCGGTAGAGGTGGCCGGCGGTAAAATCGTCTTTCACCAAAATCGGCTGCGGGCACTCGAACGCGCACCGCACCCGCCCGAGCGAATCGATCCGCGAGGCGAACTCGGTCAGACCGATCTGGAGCGCGTCGGGATCGCTGCCGACGGGCACGAGGCCGCGGGCGAGTGCGCGGGTTTGGGTGATGGCCTCGCGCAGCATGCGGCCGAGCGTATCGAGGCCTTTGGCGATTTTGGGATGCGGGGCGGCGTCGGCTTTGAGTGCGGTGCACATCAATTCGAGTGCGGTGAGCTGCTGGCCGAGATTGTCGTGCAGGTCCGCGCCGATCGCGTGGCGTTCGCGTTCGCCGACGGCGAGGATCTCCCGTTCGAGGCGTTTGTGCTCCGCTTGGGCGACTACGAGCGCTTTTTCCTGGGCGACGGTGCTCAGCGCCCGGCGAACGATCGTCGGCAGCAGCTCGAGCAGCGCCGTGTCTTTCATCACATAGTCGAGCGCGCCCTGCTTCATGATTTCGACGGCGACGCGTTCGTCGCCCTGGCCGGTGACGACGATGAAAGGCACCGGGGTGATATCGCGCAGGAGAGTGGCGATCAAACCGGGGCCGCTGCCGTCCGGGAGGTTCAGATCGAGGATCATCAGTTCCGGCGCGTGGGTATCGAGATGGGTGCGGGCCGCCTTAGCCGTGCGGGCGGTCTCCACGATGCAGCCCTCGGACCGCAGCGTTTCCGCCATCAGAATGAGCAGGCCCTCGTCATCGTCGACGACGAGCAGGTGCGGGGCTGGAGCCGGCGACGCCACGGACGGGGGCTAGGCGGTGCCGAGCGGCGGCACCAACAGCAAAGGCACAAAGAGCCCGATCCGGCGGATCGCCTCGGCGAAGCGATCGTAGTCGACCGGTTTCTGGATGTAGACACTGCAGCCCAACTCGTGGCAGCGCTCGACCTCGCGGCTGTCCTCCGTGGTGGTAAGCATGATGATCGGGAGCTTGCGGAATTCCGGATCGGCCTTGAGGCGGCGCAGCACCTCGATGCCGTCGACTTTCGGCATGCGGATATCGAGGAGCACGAGGTAGGTTTCCTGGGGGAGGGCGCGGCGCGTGAAAAAGAAATCGAGGATGGCCTGGCCGTCGCGGAAATGTTCGATGCGGTTATTCAGACCGGCGCTTTGCAGGTTCTGCCGAATCAGGATCGCGTGGCCTTCGTCGTCATCGACGATGAGAATCGTGGGACCTTGGTTCATGGTGTGTTGCTCAATGTTGTAATCGCGGGCAGAGAAACGCAAAAAGTCGAGCCGCCGCCCGGCGTGTCCTCAACCCAAATTCGCCCGCGTTGGCGCTCCAACACACGCTGGGCGATCGTGAGTCCAAGGCCCTCGCCGGGCGTGGCATCGGGATTCAGGCGGTGAAAAATATCGAAGACCTTCGCCTGGTGTTGCGGAGCGATGCCGATGCCATTGTCGGCCACGCGGTAGACGGCCTGCCCATCCCGCACATAACCGCTCACTGTGATGCGCAGCGGGCGGGAGGGCTCGCGATATTTCAGAGCGTTGTCGAGAAGGTTGGCGAAGACTTGGCTCGTCTGCACATTGTCGCCGTAGCAGGTAGGGAGCGTCTCGACGCGGACATCCGCTTTCGCCTCTTTGAGCTGAAACTCCATGGCGGCGAGAATCTCGCCCAACAGGCCGTTGACGTTGAGCGGGCGGATGGTGAGTGCGACACGGCCAAGGCGCGAATAGCGCAACAGGCCGGCGAGGAGCGTTTCCATTTTGGTCACGCCGGCATTGATGAACCGCAGGGCCTGGGGGATGGCGACCTCGACGGGTTGGCGGAGACGCTCGGCCGGGATGTGGCCGTTTTCCTCTGCGGCGAGCGCTGCGTTGATGGCGTCACAGGCGCGATTTAATTGTTTGCCGAAGCCCTGGACGTTGACGAGGGGAGAGCGGAGATCGTGCGAAACGGTGTAGACGATGGCTTCCAGTTCCTTGTTTTTCTCGGCGAGCTCGGCCGCGACGCGCTGGAGTTTTTCCTCGTCGGCCTTGCGTTGGGTGATGTCCGTGCGGATCGCGACGTATTGGATGGGTTTTCCGGCGGGATCGAGAAACGGGCAGATCGTGGTATCGACCCAGTAAAGCGTGCCGTCTTTCGCGCGGTTGCGGATCTCGCCCCGCCAGATTTGGCCACGTGCGAGCGTGGCCCAGAGATCGCGGAAGAACTCCTTGGGGTGGGTGCCCGAGTTGATGATGCGGTGGTCCCGCCCCAGCAGTTCTTCCCGCGAATATTGGGAAATCGCGCAGAACTTGGCGTTGACGTAGGTGATCAGGCCGCGCGGGTCGGTGATCGCCACGATCGAGTGTTCGTCCAGCGCGGCTTTCAGATCGCGCAGCTCATTGACCGTCGCGAGGAGGTCTCGCTCCAATTCCTCGCGGGACGCGGAAGGAGCATTTGGCAGGGAGGGATCGTCGCGGGCAGGCACGCGGTAAGGTCGATGCGCCCGGTGGCGTTCGCAAGGGTGGAAACACGATAGGGCGGGCGCCCTAAGGGAATCCCTTAGCGAGATGCCTCCCGGGCTCCAATAGGCGGTGAACCCGATCCCTGTTACTCTCGTCGCATGAACACCGCCGAACTTCCGCAGAATCCAGTGAGTCATGCTCCGCGCGCCGACGAGGTGGTCACCCGCTTGCGCGCTTCGGAAATCTTCCGCGATTACCAACAGGCGTTCCAAACCGCGACCGGGCTGCCGCTCGTGCTGCGTGCCGCGGGTTCGTTCCAGGAGCCGCTCCATGGGGCGAGAAACCTGAGTCCGTTCTGCGTGGTGATGGCGTCCAAGAGCAAGAGCTGCGCAGCTTGCCTCGAACTCCAACAGCGCGCGGAAGCCGAAGTCGCCGAAAATGCCGTCACGCTCGAGTGTTTTGCCGGATTGAGCGAGTCGCTCGTGCCGGTGCGCCAAGGCGAGCGTATCATCGCCTATCTCCAGACCGGTCAGGTCCTCCTGCATGCGCCGACTGAAAAGCAATTCCGCTCGGCCGTTGCTCAGCTCAAGAAATGGAACGCCACCGTCGATCTCGACGCGCTGCGCGAGGCCTTCTTCGCCACGCGCGTCCTGACGAAGTCGCACTACGACGCCACGGTGCGTCTGCTCACCAGTTTCGCCCAGCATCTCTCGCTCGTGACCAACGAGCTCATGATCAAGGAAGCCTCTTCGGAGCCACCGGCCGTCGTGCGGGCCCGCGCTTTCATCGCCGAGCACCTCGGCGAACAACTCTCGCTCCATCAGGTCGCGCAGGCGGCGCACATGAGCGCGTTTTACTTCTGCAAGGTGTTCAAAAGCGCCACGGGCCTGACCTTCACGGACTACATCGCGCGCGCCCGGATCGAGAAAACCAACCAACTGCTGCTTAACCCGCATACGCGCGTGAGCGAAGCGGCCTATGAAGCCGGTTTCCAATCGCTGTCGCAGTTCAACCGCGTGTTTCGACGCATTGTGGGCGAATCGCCCACGACGTATCGCGATCACCTCCACGGCGCCACGTGCGGTGCGCCGACGCGCAGCTCGCTCGCGTTTGCCGCATAAGGCGGACCGAGGGATGGGTGGCGGGCTCGCCCGCAACCCATGCGCAGCCTCTCGCAACCGATGCGAGGCACTCGCATCCGGAGGTGGCTACGCTGGCCGCTGCCGGTTTAGGTTCCGGCCCACACTCCATGAACACCGTGCTTCCCCAGTCGTCTCCGTCGGGTCAACGGATCGCCGTCCTCGGCGGTGGCATCACCGGTTTGACCGCGGCGTGGCACCTGCGCCGCGCGGGGTTCTCGCCGGTGGTTTTTGAACAGGCGGCACAACCCGGCGGCGCCATCGGCGCCGTGCGGCAGGCCGGTTGGTTGCACGAGCTCGGGCCGA